>JACRDU010000051.1 GCA_016218495.1 Elusimicrobiota bacterium | reverse complement strand
TGTGGACCCGGGGCAGCAGCGCCGAAGCCTTGTCCCCCGACCCCTCTATGGGGTGGCGCCTATGCGGGTACTGGGGCCCCAGGGCCTCGTAGGGTCGCCAGCCGTCCGTGACGACCGTGCTGCCTTCGACTATCGTTCGCTCGATGAACCCGACGAGATGGGTCGTTGTGGCGGCGGGGATGCGCTGAAGCCTTATGCGTCCCATGCCCTTCTTGCGGATCTCGACGGCAATTACGACGAGGGCATGGAAGCCCGTCGCTCTCCCTGCCCCTCCCTTCTTGCGCCCCCCCACGAGCGTCTCGTCGACCTCGACGGCACCTCCCAACCGTTCTCGATGGGGCCGCACCATGGCGCTGCGGAGCTTGTGCAGGCACAGCCAAGCCGTCCGATAGCTTCCAAGTCCAAGAGCTCGCTGGAGGCTGAGGGCGCTCAGCCCTGTTTTCTGGTTCGTGAACCACCAGAGCGCCCGGAACCACAGATGAAGGGGCAGATGGCTCCGATGAAAGATGGTCCCGGCAGTCACGGATGTCCGGCTGCCGCATTTCCAACAAAGCCGGGCCCCGTTGGCTACGCGCCATGCTCTATCCCCGGCACATCGAGGGCATCGAAATCCCTGAGGCCAACGAATCCGGTCCAGAAATTCGACGCAGTCACCTTCCGTCCGGAATCGTCTTTCAAACTCAAGCAGATTGCGTGGGAGTCGTCGGGCCACAGACGCGCATTATAGCAGGGGGCTGTACTCAAGTGCATATGCCACCCACGTGGATAGTCGTTCCCGCCGCCGCGGAGCGCTTCGGACAGGCCTCCGGTCGCCGGGCGCCGTTTGAGGGCGCCCTCGGGGCTCCGCCGGGCTGTATGCCCAGGCCCGGCTGCGCACGCGCCCTGCGGCCTGACCGAGACGCTCCGCGGCCGTGCCGATGGCTGGCCACGCGGCCAGTTCCCGATTCCGGGGGCCTTGAGTGCTAAAGCATGCGCCGGCGAATGTGAGGCCAGGGCCCTACCGGATTTCACCGCTCTGCCGCTGAAAAAGACCCCGGGGACCGGGAATGGGTCAACACTTGATCAGGTCGGTGGCGTAGACCTGGTCGTTGACGACGAGGTTGAAGCCCACGCCGTGGGCCTCGCCGAAGACCGCGACCTTGTCGGAGAGCAGGCCCGACCAGTCGCGGAAGGCCGTGCCGGGCCAGCAATACACCTCGACCCGTTCGGCGTCGACCCCCTCGCGCGCCAGGTCCGCGCGCAGGTGCTTGGCCTTGGCCTCGTTCTCCTTGAAGAGGACGACGCGCGCCCGGGGCCACTTGCGCACGACCTTGCCGAGCTTGTGCAGGGCGGTGTTCCCGCACTCGACCCAGACGGCCACCTCCCCCGCGGCGTCGAGGCCCAGCAGGTCGGGGCGGAACTCCTGTCCGGCCAGGGCCGGATGTTTCCCGCTGGCCTCCAGCACCAGCTCGGCGTCCCACAGCGACAGGTACGCGCCCAGCTTCAGCGCCAGGTGCTCGGGGGTCTCGTTCTCGATGCAGGTCAGGACCAGCACGCGCGAGCCGCCGTTGACGGCCATCTCCGCTCGGATCCTGTGGGGAGGCACCGCGGGCTACCGGCCGTCGAAGAGCCGGCGCAGCGCGCCGGCGGAGTCGTAGAGCAGGCCGTCGGCCCGGGGCACGACGCGGCGCCCCAGCTCGCGCAGGCGGGCTGAGAGCTCGGGATGGCCCGAAGGCGCCCCGCGCAGGGCCTCGACCACCCGGTCCCCGAGGCCGGGCTTCATCGTCTCCAGGCCGGAGACGACCTCTCTGAACTGGTCGGGCCGGGCCAAGGCGTTGGCGGCGAGGATGGCCGCCGCCCGCTCCGGGGAGACCGGCGCGCGCCCCAAGCCCTCGGCCACCTTCGGCAAAGGCAGGCCTTCGGCGCCGGCGATGCGCGCGGCCAAGCCCTGCGCGGCCTCGCGGGGGGTGGGCGACGCGGCGACGGCGGAGAGCTCCGCGTGGAAGGCGTTGAGCAGGCGGGAGCCGTAGAAGGAATCCCCCGCCAGGGCCATCGACACCGACCCCAGGTACGCGGGGACGAACGGGACGGCGGGCACCGAGCGGACGGTCTGGGCCGGGGCGCAGGCGGCCAGCAGCCCGAGGAGGGCCAGGAACGCTGTCATCGCCTCTAGGATGCCAGAATCGCGCCCCCGACGACAGGGGCGTCGGACCCAGCGCCCCTGGGCCCCGGGGGCCTAGCCGCCGGAGAGCAGCTTGTTTATGAGAGGCAGCTCGTTCTTGTCGACCCAGAAGCCGCGGCAGCGCGGGCAGGCGTCGACGCGCAGGAACCGGTTGAGCAGGGGCCGGTTGACCATCGTCCCGGCGCAGCGCGCGCAGGGACGGTCGCTGGGCTTGGAATCGGCTTCGTCGTTGACGGCGGCCGACAGCTTGGCCGCGTCCGGGCTGGCCGCCTCCAGCTCGCCGGCGTCGAACCAGCGCCCGCCGCACTCCGGGCACTCATCGACCCGCACGCCCTGCTCCGTCGTCACTTCGTCCAGACCGACATAAGGGCACTTCGGGCAATCAGCCATGGTCGCCTCCTAACGCCCTCCGAGGTCGACCAGTTCCTGCGCCATGCTCGGTCATGTTCTGAGTATAGGGGGAGGCGGCGGGGCGCGCAAGGGCGGGGAGGCTCCCAGTTCCCGGGGTTTCATTACCGAACGCTGCTCCTCGACGACACTGTCCCCATCGGCGTGCCGGATTGCCCGCCCGGGCGCCGCTCAATCCCTCGCATTCGCCGGCGCATGCTTATGCACTCAAGGCCCCCGAAATCGGGGACTGGCCACGTGGCCAGTCATTGGCACGGCCGCGGAGCGTTTCGGGCGGGACGCAGGGCGCGTGCGCAGCCGGGCCTAGGCATACAGCCCGGCGGAGCCCCGAGGGCGCCCTCAAACGGCGCCCGACGACCGGAGGCCTGTCCGAAACGCTCCGCGGCGGCGGGAACGACTATCCACGTCCTGGATTTTGCATTGGGGATTAGGCTGGGGCTGGCCAAGGGCACCTGAAGGTCTCGATTTTTGCGAAGAGGCCCTCGAACCAAGCCCTCCGTTTGCCGTTCAGGCTGATCCGGAGGACCTTCTTTCGACCTTCCCGTCCGATCCAGGATCCTAATGCAAAGCATTGGAACCGCATCGTCGACAATTTGACTGCGGTTGGCGCTTGCAGCAACGCTTGCCGGAACAAGCTCATAAGGTTGTAAGCCATCATCACGCTTCGGAACGCCGCTTCAGTGGCGTAGAAGGGGTCGAGGCAGAAGCCGTTGAGACCAAAATCGGCTTTGAGCGGTGACGACGGATGAATCCAGGTCGAGCGTGAGCGTCCGTGGCGCGAGCTGACCCCAGAACCAGCGGCCGAGGCTGCCGAAGACTTGGTCCACCTCTTCGCGATTGAGACGCCTGAACCAACGGGTGAATGTCGAAACGGAAGCCACACTCTCCCAACCAAAAATCTGACACAGGGCCGTATCGAACCTAACGACGCTGGTATGCAAGAAACGTACGCCGCCGATCCACACGCAAACCAGGAACGCCTCCATCATCGCAACCGGATCGTAGCCGCGATTCGAGCCCGGTTGCGGCAGGCCGCTCGCCATCAGCGCGGCTCGAAAGTTCATGCGCAAGAGCATTTCTTGGACAAGGCGAAGGCCGCCCCACGGCGTGACTGGCTTGTCCGTAAACTGGAAGGGAAGGCCTTGAGAAAACTGGAAACTATTGTTCATGGGCATCCATGGCCGAAGTCAAGATGTCCCGACGGCCGCTGGAGGATTTAAGCTACTTCGGACCGCCCAATGCAAAATCCGGGACGTGGATAGCCCTACTGCCCACGTGGGCAGTCCGCTCCGTCTGGACGGGCGCGAGGAGGGGGCATCAAGTGCATAAGCATGCGCCGGCGAATGTGACGTTGTCCCCAACTCGCGGCGCCGCGAGTTGGGGATAACTCATTCACCCCCCCAGGACATGGGGCGGGGACCGAGCGGCCCCGGGAGGATAGGCCCAATGCCCGCCCGGGCGGTGACCGCTGGGCCCGCATGCGCCCTCCACGCCTCCGCTATGATTGCGGCGTGAACCTGCTGCTGGCGGCCTTGCTCCTGGCCCTGCCCCTCCCCGCGTTCGCGCAGGCGCTGCGCCCGGCGCCGGTCCGCGCAGGCGTCGGCGGGCTGGCGGCCGCGGGCGCCGCCGGAGCCTCCCCGACACTCTCCGCCTCCCCCCCTTCCCTGTTCTCCCCCGCCGCGCGGCCCCTGAACGCGGCGCGGCCCGAGGACATGCCCAAGCCCGTCGGCGCCGCCATCCCCCCGGGCCAGGCCTACGCGGCCGTCCTCTCCGAGCGCGGCTGGGCTGTCCACCGGACCGCCGACGCCGCCTACCTGCTGGTCATGCGCCGCGGCGCCGACGCGCACGGCCGCAAGGTCTTCGTGGTGGACGCGCTGGACGCCGCCGACCCGGCCAAGGGCACGGTGGCCCACGTCGACTTCGCCGTCCACGCGGAGGCGCGGCAGGCCGTCTTCGACGGGCCCCTGGACGAGTGGGCGAAGGAGCCCCCCGTCCTGCCCGACGGCGTGGCGGCGGGCGACCTCTCGCACTGGCGCGAGCACCTCTGGTTCGGCCTGTCGGTGACTCCGGAGCGGCGCGGGCGCGGCCTGGCGGGCCTGCTGATGGACACCGCCTCCGCCTTGGCCCGGGACGCCGGGGCCAAGGAACTCGTCATCTACGCCACGGAGGACTCCCGGAGCCTCTACCGCAAGCTCTACGCCGGCAGCATAGGCCACGAGAGCACGAGCGTCGGGCGCGACGGGGAGAAGTCCCACCGCCTGCTCGTCAAGTTCCCCCATGGCGCCGCGGACACCCCCGCGCGCGACAAGACCCTGCGCTTCCTGGCCGCGCTCGACCTGGTGCGCAACAAGACGGCGGGCCCGCTGCCCGCCGCCCTGGCCCGGACGCGCATTCTAGTCGTGCCCGGCCTCTTCGGCAACCATGTCGGAGACCTCTACGGCGGCAACCTGCGGCGGCTTCAGGCGCTGGGCCTGCGCGGCGAGGTCCTGCGCGTCGACACAGAAGGACGGACCGAGGCGGGCCTGCGCCGCATCGAGGATGCGGTGCGGGCTTCCCCGGAACCCGTCGTGCTGGTAGGCCACAGCCGCGGCGGGGTCATGGTCCACGACTGGTTCCGGACCGCCCCCGCCGAGCTCAAGGCCAAGGTGGCGCGGGTCGTAGTGTTCCAGTCCCCGATTTCCGGCACCGGCTTCGCCGACTGGGTCCTGGGCTCGTGGTGGCGCCGCCTCGTCGCCCGCCTGCTGGGCTGGCGCTATTGGGCGGACCTCCTCAAGACCATTCGCGAGCTCACCCCCGCCGCGCGCGCCGCCGCCTTGGCCTCCTTGCCCCCCTGGGACGCCACCGACCTGGCCAAGGTCTGGGTGCTGCGCTCGGTCAAGGCGCCGGGCCCCGGCCTCTACGGGCGCCATGCCGGCGTCCTCAAGGCGCTGGGGGCCGGCGAGACCGACGGCATCGTGCCCGCGGCCTCCGCCGCCGTCCCCGGCGCCGCCGACATCATCCTTCAGGACGTCGACCACTCGAACACCGTCCTGCAGAAGCCGGGGGCCTTCAGGCGCTGGCGCGGCTACCAGCCCCACCCCAGCTACGACGCCGGCGACATCACCGAGGCGCTCCTGCGCCTGCTCTTCCGCTGACGCGGCCGTTCCGTTGCTTGGCATCTTGGGAACGAGGTTCCCATGAAACGACTCTCCGTCCTCCTCCTTGCAGTCCTGTCGGCCGCCTGCGGGCCCGCCGCGCGCCCGCTCGAGCGCTCGCAGCGCCGGCTCGCCGCCGTATTGCCCTTCGCCTATCAGGCGTCCGAGGGCAAGTACTCCGACATCGTCGAAGGCCTCGCCGATTCGTTCACGGCCTCCCTGCTGCAGACCGGGCGCATCCGCATGGTCGAGCGCAGCCAAGTCGAGAAGGTCATGGCCGAGGCCTCGTATCAACGCTCTGGCGCCGTGGATGTGGCCAAGGCCGTCGAAGTCGGCCGCCAGCTCGGCGCGGATTCCGTCCTCATCGGCTCGGTCAGCGGGGTGTCGACCCGGGAAGAGGGGCGCAGCGTCAAATTCGCCGAGAAGACCACGCGCTGGGCCACCGTGGCGGCCGAGGTGCGGCTGGTCGACGTGAAGACCGGCGAGCTGCTGGCCGCCGGCCGGGCCTCCGGCGAGGCCTCCGGAGCGGAGAAGCACGCCTTCGGCGGGAAGATCGGCCAGATTCCGGAGTGGGACGCGCTCGTCACGCAGGCCCTGATCCCGCTGGCCGACAAGCTGGCCCAGCAGCTCGCCAAGACCATCCCTCCGCTCTGACGCGGCCAGGGTCTTGCGCGTCCGGGCCGTTTGGGGCAAACTCTGGGCATGATGCGCACCTTGGAGGCCATGCTGGGCCCCGAGCGCACGGCCCGCCTGCGCCAGCGCGCCGAGGAGCTCAAGCCGCATCTGCGTGCCGCCCGGGATTATGCGAAGGCGATGCCCCCGCGCGACTGGGCGGGCATCGGCGCCGCCCTCCTCGTCGCCCTGTTCACCCTCCAGCTCACCCGCCAGCAGGCGCGCCAGACGCACCTCCTGGAACGCCAGACGACCTTGCTGGAGGCGGCCCAGGAGCAGGCCGCCGCCGAGCGGAACACCGCCCGGGCCCTGGCCCGCGCCCGCCTGCGCTCGGCCCTGTGGCGCGTGCAGGACATACTCAACCCGACCGCCATCAAGGACGCCGCCGCGTTGCCGCCCGACCGCCGGGGCGCCGTGGTGGCGCAGGCCCGGCAATTGCTCGAGGCGGAGGAGTCGAACCCCGCGCTGGGCGACGACGCCGAGATGGGACGCTCCTGGCGCAGCGCCCTCGGCGCGGCCCGGCTCGCCGAGGAGACGGGCTCGCAGGCGGGTGCGGACCCGGGGTTCTTCGTGATGCAGGCGGAACGGGTGAAGCGCGACCTGATGACGGCCGGCGAGCGGCTAGCCGCGCTCGAGCCGGCGCAATGAGCTAGTCCCGCCTGCGCAGCACCTCTTGGAAGAAGCCCCAGAACTTCTCGGGCGACCCGTCGTTCCAGACCGCCAGGGTGGCCGGCGCCCCGCGCCGGCTCAGCTCCGTGACCAGGCTCAGCCGCCGCTCGCGCGCGGCGGCGCGCAGCTCGGCGTAGCCGACCGGCCGCCAGTCCGCATCGAAGGCCAGCGGGGCGGCGTCCACCGCCGCCCATAGCGAGCCGTCGGCCGGCGACGGACGCCGGCCGGAGGACTCCGCGGCGATCTCCCGCAGCCAGGAGGCGGCGCAGGCGTCCTGGAAGACGCGCCCCTCCTTCTCGCGGCGCCCCGGGGTGCTCAAGAACGACGCCAGCCTGGCGAACAGCCCCTGCTGCGCGCGCGCCTCGGCCTCGGGCCCCCGCAGGCGGCTGACCCAGAGCCGGCGCAGGCCCGCGTCCGAGCGGAGCAGGCGCGCCGTCTCGGGCATCCTGTCCCCCAGCTCGCGCGCCACCTTGGCTACGAGCCCGTCGGTCCGGCGCCGGACCAGGGCCTCCAGCCTCTCGCGCCTCTCGTTCTGGACGATGGCGGCCAGCGAGGCGTCGAGCTGGAGCGCCGGGTCCTCCACCTTGCCGACGACGGGGGCCCGGGCGTCGCGCCAATCGACTCGGCCGGCGTAGACGCCCTGGATGTAGGCGTCGACGACCGAGAATTCGGACCCGTCGGGCGGGATGGACAGGTGGCCGTAGACGCCGTCCTCCTCGAAGGTCAGCTCGCCAGGGCCGGGCTCGGCGGCGCGCACGCTGGAGACCGCCTTGCCGCCCTTGAGAACGCTCACGGCCATGCGCCCCCAGAGGTGGCTGCGCGGCCGGGTGGCTATCATCTCGGCCGGGACGGGGTGGCGCCAGTGGGCGTCGTCGGCGCGCTCCAAGAGGAGACGGACGACGGTCCTGGCCTCGGAGGACTCGTCCTTGCCGACGCGTTCCTCCCCGAAGGCCGAGCCCTCGAGGAGCGCGCGCTCGGCGCCCGAGCCGGACGCGAAGCTCAGCGACTTGAGGCTGGGCCTCCAGGCGTGCACGAAGGCCAGGGCCAGCCAGCGCGTGCGGGGTTCGGACTCCCCGCCCTCCTCCCCGAACAGCGCGGCGTAGGGGTCCACCAGCTCCCGGCGCGTGAAGGGGGCGCCGTCGAAGCGCAGAGTGATGGAATCGGCGCCTTCGTCGATCTCCAGGTTCTTGGCCCCCGCCGCGGCCGCGCAGCGCGCGAAGAGCATCACGCAGCCCACGTCGCGGCGCCGGAATCCGACGAGCTTCTCCAGGGCTTTGGCGCGGTCGACCCGGAAGGAGCCCGATTCGACGAGCTCGCCCTCGTCGCTCACTCCTCCCTCCTGTTGAGGCGGCGCGTGAAGCCCAAGAGGCCGGCGGCCATGAGGCCCAGACCGGAGAACAGCAGGCCGTAGAACACGAACCACCAGCGGTTCCAGTAGGCTCCGTGCCACCAGACCCCGCCGAGCTTGACGCCCAGCACCGCGTCGAAGCTGTCCTGCTGCACGAAGGCGACCAGGAAAGCAAGCGCCGTCGTGGCCGCTCCTCCCCAGGTGAGCAGCCCGTCCAGGGCCAGGCGCTTGGGCCGCGCCGGGAGCCGTTCCGGGCGCATCGGCGCCGGGGCGGAGCCGGCCTCCGGCAAGGCCAGGCGCCCCGGAACCGGCGGGCCGGGGTCCTGCGGCATGGGCAGGGAGTCGACCGGTTCGAGCCGGCCGAGCAGATGCAGGAGACCCATCGCCCCGCCGGGCAAGGCGGGCGGGGCGATGACGCGGAGCACGCTGCCCATCCCGTCTTCGAACCCGTAGCCGTAGAAGAACTTCACGGCCAAGGCCAGGAACAGGCCCATCGCGAAGAACGCCAAGGGGGCCAGCGAAAGGTAGTAGACCGCGCTGGGGACCTTGAGGACGCGGACGGGCGCCGGCTCCGGCATGCTCAGCGCGCGGCGAGCTGGGTGCGCGCGAAGCCGTGACGCTCGCCGAGGTCCATGTAGACCAGGCTGGAAATCTCGCGGATGACGTCCCCGCGCGAGCGCAGCCAGCGGATGTAGTTGCGCGCCGGCGCGCGCTTCTCGATGAGACCGACGACGGCGTACGGGAACTCGCGCCCGTCGGCGCTCTTGGCGAGCAGGACCCCCATGTCGCCGCAGAGGTGGCGCGTCGAGCCGGTCTTGGAGTACACGGCGGTGTCGGCGGGGACCTCGCGGGCGCCGGTGTGGAGGCGGTCGCGCTTGGGCAGGGCCATCAGGCGCTTGATCTCCTCGGAATAGGGGAGCTCGCCCTTCCAGAGCGCCAAGAGGAACCGGGAGTAGTCGCGCGCCGAAGCCTTGTTTCTGTAGGTGCGCCCGCCCGAGGGGATGTACTCGACCAGGTCCAGGTCGCGCGCCACGCCGGGGTACTCCTTCTTGAGAAGTCCCTCGACGGCGCGCGGGCCGCCCAGCTCCTTGAGAACGGCGTTGGTGGCGTGGTTGTCGGAATGCTGGATCATCCTCTCGAGGCGGCGCAGCTGGAGCGCGTCATAGGAGCGGCGTCCCGCCTTCACCTCGTGCAGCAGCGCCAGCGCCACGAAGGGCTTTATCAGGCTGGCCGCCTGGAGCTTGATGTCCTCGTTGATGGAGACCAGCTGCTCGCCGGTGGTGAAGTCGTAGACGGTCCAGGCGGTGCGCTCGTCGGAGGCCAGACGGCCAGTGCGCCGCAGGTCCTTCACCTTCTTCTCGAGGACGGCGTCGAGGGCCTTCTTCTCGGCCTCCTGCGAGGCGGCGAGCCGCTCGGCTTCGCCGGGGTCCGCCGGCTCGGCCCCTTCGGCGCCGAGCTCGGACCACGGGCGGGAGCGGACCGGGGCGGCCGCCCCGAGCCCGCGCGCCCTCAGGATGCGCGAATGGGTCTCGGCGGCGAAGCGCGCCCCGTCCGCGTCCCCGCCCCGACGATAGACCAGGGCCCAGCCGTTCTCGGACGCGACGACGGAGAGCTTGGCTTCGACGCCCGGGCCGAGGACCCCGGCCACCGCCGTCTGGTGGGCACGGACCTTGGCGGGGTCCGCGTCCCAGTAATAGGAGATGTCATAGCGCGCCTCTCCCTGGGCCAGGACGGGGCGGGCATACGGCAGAAGCAGCAAGGACGCCAAGGTCAGACGCAATAGTCGCACGGACTCTCCATCTCGGCGCGGAAAGCGGGGCCAGACGGCCCCGCACGGATGTTTTAACAGGGAAAGCTCAGAATTGCAAGTACTGGCCGCGCAGGACGGCCCGCAAGGCGTCGAGCGGCAGCCGGACGGTCTGGGGCCCGTTCACGTACGGCGCGACCTGGTAGGCGCCGAAGCGGACGACGAGTTCCCGGCCCGATACCATGACGAGGCTGAAGTTCTCGTCGGTCGGCTTCGTCCCTTCGCCCACCCAGACCCCCCGGCCGTCGGCGCCCAGGGACTTGCGCAGCTCGGCCGCGCAGAGCCGGGACAGTTCCTCCTTCCACGGAGCCCCGGGCTTGAAGAGGTCCGCCGTCTTGACCCTGCGCCCGCCCTTCGTCTCGAAGAGGAAGGCCTCCTCCCGCATGTTCCCGTGCGCCCCTCCGGTGAAGCTCCAAGCGGAGAGGAGGACGGACGCGAGGCGCCCGGAGGCCGGCAGCGACGAGCCGGTCAGGACGAACTCGTACGGGACGAAGCGCTCGGACGGGGCCTCGGAGGACAGCGCCAGGAACTCGTCGCGCTGCGCCTTCGCCCAAGCCTCGAGCGCCCGGTCGGCGGCGGCGAGGCCCATGCGCGGCATCGAGATGCTCCACTTCGCGCCCGGGGCGGTGCCCGAGCTGGCCGCGCCCCAGGCGGGCATGGCGAGGACCAGGGAGAAGAGCAGGCTCATGCGCGATTCTCGCTCAAGCGGGGGAACAAGTCAACGCCGGCCCCGAGCAGCCCGCCCCCGACGATCAGCGCCATCGCTCCCCAGACGCCCGGCCCGAGCCGCCCCCCCGCGAAGGCGGCCAGGAGCAGGGTCGACGCCAGCGGGATGAAATAGGACAGCACGCCGACGACGCGCGGGTCGCCGCGCTTCATCGCGTCGTCCCAGGCGTAGAACGCGAACCCCATCGGGCCGACGCCCATCGCCAGCACGAGGGGGACCTCGCCCAGGCTCCAGGCATGCCGCGGCTCGAGGAGGGCGTGGCAGAGCAGGGCCAGCAGGCCGGAGACCAGGCTGTAGAGGCCCACGGCCCCCGTGGGCACGGCCGTGAGCCGGCTCGAGGCCAACGAGTAGGTCGACCAGATGAGGGCCGCCGCGAGGGCGAACGCATAGCCCGCCGCATGCTCCGGCGCGAACGAGGCCTGGGCGCCGCCCACCAGCAGGGCGGCCCCCGTGAAACCCATCAGCCCGGCGGCCGCATGCCTGCCGGTGAGCCTGCGCGCGGGGTCGAAGAGCGGCGAGAGCAGGACGATGAGCAGCGGCCAGAGGTCGTTGACGAGGTTCGCCTCGACGGGCGGGGCCAGGCGCAGCGCCTTGAAGAAGACGAAGTGGTAGGCGAACAGCCCGTAGACCCCCAGCGCCAGGACGCGGGGCGCGACGCGCCAGTCCCGGCGCCGGGGCAGGCCGACCAGCCCGCCTATCGTCAGGGCGCAGCCCGCCAGCAAGAGCGGCGGGACGCCGGCCAGACGCACCGTCAAGGTCGCCAGCGTGCTCCACAGCGCGATGGCCGTCCACGCCGAGGCCAGCCCGGGGGCCATCTCAGCGCACGCGCCTGAGCGGCGCGGGGAAGGACGGGGCGGGGGAGTCCCCCGAGACGGCGAGGCCCAGGCCCTTGTTGCGCCAGACCGCGCCGCCGCGGTCCTCGTAGTCGTGCCAGCGCGTTCCGAGCTCGGCCAGCGGGAACCAGCCGTAGGCGCCCGCCATGGAGGGGTCCATCACATAGGCGTTCTTGTCGTCGAGGCCGGCGAGGACGACATAGTGGCCGTCTTCGGTGTTGTCCGACCAGTCCTCGGGGGTGGCGTCCGCGTCGGCCCAGGCCTGGATGTCCAGCACGACGGTCTCGCCCTTGGCCAGCCGGGCGCGCAGGTCCGCCACGGACATCCCTTCGAGGAGCTCGGCCCGCAGCCCCATCGCGCGCGCCGCGGCGGCCATCGACCGGGGGTCCGTTCCGTCGTTCTCCCTGGTCCCGAGACGCTCGTAGAGGCCGGCCTCGCCCCCGTCGTAGACCCCCCAGTAGAGGAAGACGGACTGCATGGCGGCCGCCCCGCAGCTGTAGGGCGTGGCCTGCCGGACCAGGGGGAGCGGGAGGGCTCCCGAGGGCAGCGCGGGTCCGGGGACGCCCGCCAGCCAGGCCGCCGTCTCGGCGGCGGTCCGGGTCACCGCCTCGGCCAGCGCCGGGTCGAGCTTGTCGACGCTGTCGCTGGTCTCATGATAGTGGCGCCGCTCGAGATTATGGTTGTAATTTAGGTGCTCGTTGAAGAGGACGACGGGGATGCCCGCCTGGTCGAAGATGAGCCCGTCGGTGTTGTAGAGGTAGCTGTCGGGGTCGAAGCGGGTCCTGAGCTCCGCGCGGAACCCGGCGGCCGTTTGCGGCGCGAAGCCGACCGCCGCCGCGGCCAGGCGCAGCGAATCGGCCCCGCCGCCCGCGTTCACCTGGAACACCGGGTCGCCCGGGTCGCGGTAGGCCACCATGTCGAGCAGCAGGATGCCCCCCAGCCGCCGCTTCTCCTCGAGCAGGCGGGAGACCAGGCGCCGGGCGCCCAGGTCGTCGGCCGGGAACTCCTCCCCGGTCAAGTGGGCGAACCAGATGTCGTGGCGGGGGCGGGCCGAGCGCAGGAGGTCGGCGGCGCGCAGCAGGGCGGCGGTGGCGGAGGCGTTGTCGTCGGCTCCCGGCACCGAGACCCGGCCCGCGCCGGCGTTGAACGCATCCTCCGCGAAGGCCGTGTCGACGTGGTCGGCCAGGACCACCGGGCGGTTCTCGGCGGCCCCCAGGCTGCCCGGCACGGCGGCGAACAGGTTCTCCTGGGGGATGCCGCGCCACTCGAATCGGTCCCGCCAGGTGCGCAGGCCCATCGCCTTGTAGCGCGCCTCGAGGCGGTCGAGCAGGAGGCCGAGCTGATGGTCGGGCTGGGCGCTGTTCTTGCGCGCGAAGCCCGTCAGCCAGCGCACGTCCTCGAGGAAGGCGGCCGAGAAGCCCTTAGGCCAATCCAGCAGAGGGTCGGCGTCGACGGCCGGGACGGCTGGCGGGTCGGCGAAGACGGCGTCGGCCGGCCAGCGCACCCCGGAGGCGTCGGCCCCCACGACGAAGGTGCGCGGCTCCCCATCGACGAAGGCCGGTTGTGCGACGGCGCGGCAGGCCCGCGCCGCCTCGGGCGCGTCCCCCCAGCCCCCCAGCAGGCGCTCCTGGGCGTCGGTCCACAGGCAGTCTCCGGCGACAGGCTTGTCGTAGAGCCCCGCGGCCGACGGGCTCGCCAGGAAGACGGTCTCGCGTTCGGCGGGGTCGTCGAGCCGCAGGGTACGGGGCAGGAGCAGAGGCCCCTCCTGCGTCCCAGGCCCGCCGGAGAGCCAGCGCCAGGGCTCCCCCGCCGCCGGACGCCAGCGCGCGGCGGCCCAGACCACGCGGCCGAGCTCGTCGTAGACGGGCCAGGCCTCGAACTGGGCGGCGGCGACGCCCATGCTGGAACGCTGGGCGGCGAAAGCGGCCGCCCCGCTCTCCTTGAGGGCGGCGGGTAGCACGGCGCCGCGCCCCTTCGCTCCGAGCGCGAGCTCCAGCGGGGTCAGGCCCAGGTAGACCGGCTGGCGCTGCTCGGAATTGGCCCGAGGCGCCAGCCAGGGCCGGGTCCCCGAGACGAGGACAGCCAGAGAGAGCAGGGCTTCGGCCGTCATGCCCAAAGGCTACCAAACATGGCAAGCACCTCGGCGAAGGACCGCGCCTCGGCGTCGGCCTTGGACAGGTCCTGCGCGTCGTTGTCCCCCGAGCGGTAGCCGACGCAGGCCATCCCCGCGGCCTTCGCCGCGGCGACGCCGTAGGCGGAGTCCTCCACGGCGAGGCAGGACGCCGGCTCCACGCCCAGCCTGGCGGCGGCGAGCAGGTAGAGGTCCGGATGCGGCTTGGTCCGCCCCGGCGTCTCGTCGCCGGTGGCCAGCGCCTTGAAGTCGGGACGAAGCGCGAAGCGTTCGAGCACGGAATCCACCCAGCGCCGGGGAGAGGACGAAGCCAGGCCGACGGGCAGATTCCTTCCCCGCAGCTCGGCCAGGAAGTCCGCGCGGGACATGCCCAGGGCGTGGCGCTCGACCAGCCGCTGGTGCAGCTCGACGACCCCCAGCCCGACGACGGCATGGGAATCCGCTTCGCTCCAGCCCAAGACGAGCTTGCGGATGTGCTCCCCCTCCGTCTCGCGCCATTGCCTTTCGCTGTCGACCATGACGCCGTCCATGTCGAGGATGACGGCCTTGGGTCGGGGCTTCACTCTGGGGTCAGATCCAGCCGCGCCGCTTGAACCAGTAGAGCATGCCGCCTGTGACGCATAGGCAGATGACGAAGAACCACTCGATGGCGTGGGGCAGGTCCCAGGCGAAATGCGTGAAGTTCATCCCGAAGACGGAGGAGAGGAAGGTCACGGGGATGAAGATGACCGAGATCATCGTCAGGACCTTCATGACCTCGTTGAGGCGGTTGGAGAGGACGGTCATGTAGGTCTCGGTGAGCCCGATGGCGACTTCCCGGTAGGTCTCCAGGATGTCGATGATCTGCACCGAGTGGTCGTAGACGTCGCGCAGGTAGACCTTGGTCGTGTCGGACAGGCACTCGTGGGTCTCGCGCTGCATCGCGCCGACCAGCTCGCGCATCGGCCAGACCGCGCGGCGCACCAGCAGCATCTCGCGCTTGAGGCGGTGGATCTGCGCGAACTGCTCCGGGTCGGGCGAGGCCAGGATGCTGGCCTCGAGTTCCTCGAGCCGGTCGCCGTAGGCCTCCAGCACCGGGAAGCAGTGGTCGACGATGGCGTCGAGCAGCGCATAGACCAGGAACGACGCCTCGTTCTGGCGCAGGCGGGAGCCCGCGGTCCTGATGCGGCCGCGGATGGCGTCCCAGACGTCGCCGTCGTCGTATTCCTGGAAGGTGATGACGGTGGAGTGGCCCAGGAAGATGGACACCTGCTCGTCGAGGAGCCCGCCCTCCTGGCTGCGCAGCATGCGCGCGATGACGAAGAGGCGGGCCTGCAGCTCCCCTTCCCCGCCCCCGTAGGCGTCCACCTTGGGGCGCTGGGGCCGGTGGATGAGGTCCTCGACGGCCAGCGGATGGAGCTGATACTTCTTGGCCAGGGCCTCGATGACGCGCATGTCGCCCAAGCCGTCGATGTTGATCCAGCGCACCGTGGTCCAGGACGGGCGGTGCTCGCCCAGGAAGGCCGGCAGGTCCTTGACCTCCCGCGCCTGCACCTGCGCGGCGGAATAGTCGATGCAGGTGATGCGCACGCCCTCCGGGCTCGACGGGAGCTTGGCGAGCTCCTCGACGGTGATGCCCGGGACGGCGCCGATCTCCTTGCGGAAGCGGCGCTCGAGCGCCAGCCGCCGGCGCGCGCGCCGGCCCAGCTTCGGGGCCGCAGCGGGGGCCGGAGCGGGGGGTGCCCCCCCCGCTCCCGGCTCGGCCCCGCTCGCCATCAGGCGACCGTGACCTTCTTGTCCAGGTAGACGTCCTGGATGGCGTTGAGGATCTTGACGCCCTCGGGCATCGGCCGCTGGAAGGCCTTGCGCCCGGAGATGAGGCCGGTGCCGCCCGCGCGCTTGTTGACGACGGCGGTCTTCACGGCCTCGGCCATGTCGCTCGCGCCCGAGGAGGCTCCGCCCGAGTTGATCAGGCCCGCGCGGCCCATGTAGCAGTTGGCCACCTGGTAGCGCGTGAGGTCGATGGGGTTGTCGGTGGTCAGCTTCTCGTAGACCGCCTTGTGGGTCTTGCCGAAGTTGAGCGCCGTGTAGCCGCCGTTGTTCTCCGGCAGCTTCTGCTTGATGATGTCGGCCTGGATGGTGACGCCCAGGTGGTTGGCCTGGCCGGTCAGGTCGGCCGACACATGGTAGTCCTTCTCCTTGGTCTTGAACGCGTTGTTGCGCGCGTAGCACCAGAGGATGGTGCCCATGCCCAGCTCATGCGCCTGCGCGAAGGCCTGGCTGACCTCCCAGATCTGCCGGCGCGATTCGGCCGAGCCGAAGTACACCGTCGCCCCGACGGCCACGCAGCCCTGGTCGTAGGCCTGCTTCATGCTGCCGTAGAGCGTCTGGTCGTAGGAGTTCGGGTAGGAGAGCAGTTCGCTGTGGTTGAACTTGAGGATGAACGGGATCTTGTGGGCGTACTTGCGCGCCACCGAGCCCAGCACGCCCAAGGTCGAGGCCACGGCGTTGGCGCCGCCCTCGATGGCCAGCTTCACGATGTTCTCGGGGTCGAAATAGACCGGGTTCGGGGCGAAGGAGGCGCCGGCGGAGTGCTCGATGCCCTGGTCGACCGGCAGGATGGAGACGTAGCCCGTGCCGGCCAGGCGGCCGTGGGAGAAGAGGGCCTGCAGGTTCTTCAGGACGGGGGTAGGCCGGTCGGAGATGGAGTAGATGCGGTCCACGAAATCGGGCCCGGGGAGGTGGAGCATCTCCTTGGGGATGGTGGTGCACTTGTGCTCGAGCAGCTTCTTGCCCTCCGCTCCGAGCAGCCCTTCTATGTCGACGGTCATGTATTCCTCCGGGTAAAAGCGACGACAACGATGATACAAAATAGCTAGAATGCAACGAGTCGTCCCGGAGGTGAAATGCGGACCCTGATCGCCCTCAGCCTTTTCCTGTCCCCCGCCCTGGCCGGCGCCGCCGGCCTGCCGGATTTCCACTATACCGACCTCAAGACCCTGCGCGAGACGGGAGCCGCCGTCCGGGCCCCCGCCGGAGCCCCCGCCGACGTCGTCACCGAGGGGCACATGCTGCTGCAGGCCGGGACCAAGCTCCTGGTCGGCTACGCCGACACGCCCGAGCAGGCCGCGGCGGGCGCAGCCTACTGGGCCTCGGTCCTCAATGCCGCCGGGGTCGAGACCGGCGCGATGGAATACAAGAGCGGCCTCTATACCATTCCCTATAAGACTGCGGATGGCCGCGTCATCCGGAGCTTCCTGGCCGACCCGATGCAGTTCCCCCCCAAAGACGAGGCGGGGCTGCGCGCCGACATGGCCGCCACCCAGGCCGCCATGGCCGCGGCCGGCCTCACGCCCCTGACCGCCCGGGTCGTGAACCTCGAGTACCTGCTACCCACCTACTCGCTGCTGTACCTGACCAAGGCGGACGCCAAGCCCGAGAGGGAGTCGCAGCTGCGCGTGCTCAAGCCGGGCGACGACCTCGACGCCGAGGTCTTCCGCTCAGCCGGGCTGGCCGTCATCTCCCAGCCCAAGCCCTGGATGATCGTCTATGCCGGCCCCGAGGCCGGGCATGTCGGGATGATAGCCGGGACGCTGGAGCGCGCGCAGGAGAAGCTCAAGGCCCGCAAGGAGCTGCTCAAGGGCTACGGCAAGCGCATCCTCGCCGAAAAGATCACTCCCATCGACGAGGGCGACTACAAGTTCTACATCGAGCTCTATTTCGTCGAGGATACCGGCGCCTTCACGCTGGCCGCCCTCGGGCCCGCCGCGGCCGGCCGCAGGACCGTCTGCTTCATCAGCCGCGTCGAGAAGAACGACTGCGTGTACGCCTGCCGCGACGGGCGCGAGTACCGCGTCCCGGTGCGCGAGCCCGACCCCTGGGACCCCAACACGCCCGTCATCGCCTGCCCTCAGGTCGTCTTCCCGCTGTAGCGGGAGAAGACCGCGGCCACGGCGAGGCCTAGGGCGGCATAGAGCAGCACCCACAGGCCCGAGGCTTCCTCGGATTCCGGGAAGAACGGCGCGGCGCCCCGTTCCTGCGGGGCCGGCTCGGCCGGCCTCGCGGCGTCGCGGAGCGAGGCCGCTACGCGCTCGATCTTCAGGACCCCGCCGCCCGCCCCCGCGTCGCTGTAGGCGATGCGGCCGGCCGCCCGGAGGGCGGACAGGACCAGGCGCGGCAGCGCCAGCCAGACGGCCAGCACATAGCCTTCGACGGCCCAATTGCAGGCGCCGTAGGCCCCGGCCGCGGCGGCTGTGAAGCAATAGGTCGTCGCCAGCTCACGCAGGTCGGCACGGACGATTCGCAAGGGGGCGGCCACGGTTCAGATCTTGTAGACGCGGGGGCCAGACTCAGCGGGGTCGGGATGGTAGATGGCGGGCACGGCCTTCGGGCTGTCCGCGCCGGAGCCGCTGACGGGCAGGACCAAGGTCCCCGCCTTGCCGCTGACGACGCTCTCGCAGAAGAGCTGGCGGGCCCTGAGGACGCTGGTCCCGGGGCTGCCCCCCATGTGCGGCATCATCCGGGTCCCGTCGAAGAGCACGCCCTGCTTGGTGATGACGCGCTTGCTGTCTCCCAGGCTGGCGGCCAGCAGGGGCTGGCCGTCGACGATGCGCAGCATCTGCCCGAGCAGAGCCACCTGGTTCCCGTTATAGCACTGCAGCGCCTCGCGGTCGCCGCGGTTCTGCACCTCGTCGCAGCTCACGTCGCTTCGGCCCGCCTCCTGCGCGGCGGCCAGGACGGCGTCGCGGACCTCGGAGAGCGGCGGCAGGTCCTCGGAAGCCTTGGCCGCGGCGGCGCGCTGGGGGGTCATCAACGCGCCGCAGGGTCCCGCCGCGGACGCCTCGGCGGCGGCGAAGAGGAGCAAAGATGCGGCCAGAGCCCTCATACCCGCAGTATAGCCCCGGGCCTCTGGATTTCAAGGGGCCGGGGCCGACTACACCGCCAGCTGTTTTCGGATAACGGCGGCTAGGGTCTCGGCGATGTCGTTGTGGCGGGGGACGGGGGCGATGCGGCCGGTTCCCGGGTTGGCGTAGAGGTCATGACGGCTGCCATGCCGTTTGAGGTAGCAGCCGGCCGCGACGAGTTCTCGGATGAGGTCGCGTCTCTTCACGCCGTCAAGAGAACTTTCTTGGACTTGGACGATCGGCGCACCGGCCTTTGGTCGGCCATTACGAGCCTGTAGGCATCCCTTATGTTGTCTTCGAGCGCGGAGAGCGACTCGGCTTGGCTGAATACGCCAGGGACCTCGCGGAGACGACCAACGAACCACTCTCCGTCCCGCCAATAATCAAGGGTGAATCTGCAGCTCATGCCCTCAGTATAACGCTAAGGCGGGACATCCGCCATAGGGGTCCGAGGGCGCGGCCTCAGTCCTGGAAGTAGGAGCCGAAGGAGTAGGGCTTGCCCGCGATGCGGCCGGCGAGCTCCGAGCGGCGCACGCCCCACTTGCGCCCCATGGCCTCGACGAGCTCGCCGTCCTCGACGAAGATCATCACGTGCTTGACCGGGTCGCCGGTGAAGACCAGGTCTCCCGTCTTGAGTTCGGCCGCGCTGGCGACGGATTTGGCGGCGGCCTGCTGGTCGCGCGAGACGCGCGGGACCTTGTTGCCCGGCCAGATGACGTCCATCGAATACTGCACGAGCCCGGAGCAGTCGAAGCCCCCGGGGGCGCGGCCGCCCCAGACGTAGTTGTCGCCCAGGTGGCTGGCCGCCTCCTTGGCGAAGGCGGTCCGGCGCCCGTCGGCCGGGGCGGGCTTGGTCGCGAAGGCGGTGGCGATCTCCGGAGCCCAGCCCGTCCAGCCCGGAGCGGAGAGGTCCTCGGCGCGCACCCAGCCGGCCAGGCCGCGGGTCTCTACCTGGTACCACTTGCCGTCCTCGGTCGTCACGCCCGACCAGGACACGCCTTCGCCGCGGTTGAGCTCGGAGCCCTTCACCACGGTGATCTTGCGCGAGGCGTTCTCCATCCGGTAGGTGAGCTCGGCGTTCTCGAGGTCCTCGGGCTTGTAGCCGTCCGGCATCGCCTCGACGTCCTTAGGGTTGACGAAGACGGCCGCCGGGGTGCGCGAGGCGTAGAGGGTCTGGGCCATGGCCTGCGCGGCCCCCACCGAGACGACCTCGGTCTTGCGCGCCCTAGCCAGCGGGCTCTCCGGCTCGCTTACGACCTGGGCGGAGGCGGCGGAGGCGGCGAGGACGGCGGCGAGGGCGAAGAGGTGTTTCATGCCCAAAGTATACCGATGGGCCCAGAAGGGTTAAGGGAGACAAGGCCCATGTGGTTTTGGGCCTTAGGGCCTAGGCGGTCAGGGCGACGAAAGCCCGGTGCGCGAAGGGCATCAGGAGGGCGACGCCCGGCTCGATGTGGCGGTCGGCGTCGTTGTGGGAGCCCGCGGGGACCCGGACCACATGATGGATGTCGGAACGGCCCGCCGCATGCACGAGGGCGATGTAGGGGTCCAGATGGACGGACGGGGCCGTCAGCAGGTCGGCCTCCCCCGCGATGGAGTAGAGGGGTTTGCCCAGCTTGCCCGTGCAGGCCAGAGCGCGGACCGCGCGGTGCACGGAGGCGGGACGGGCCGCGTAGTCGTAGGCGGCCCCGTCGCCGTTATACTCGGGGTCGAGGTGGGCGGTGAAATAGGCCAGCGTCGGCCCCCACAGGAAATCGCGATAGAACGCCGCGAGCCCGCCCCAGCCGTCGGGCAGGAGCAGGCCGGCCTTCTTGAGCGCCTCCGGCTCGAAGGCCTTCTCGGCGGCGCGCAGGGCGGCGGGCAGCTGGGTCAGGAAGCCTCCGCCGTCGGCGTGCCAGCAGGGGCCCGACACGTCGACTCCCCCGTCGACGAGGTCGGGCCGCTCCTCGAGGAAGCGGCGCGCGAGGTAGCCGCCGTTGGAGACGCCGACCACATAGGTCTTCTCGGGCGCGCGGCCGGCGTGCGTCACCAACTCGCCCCGGGCGTGCCGGACCAGGGATTCCAGGCGGCCCAGCCAGCGCGACGGATGGCCGTCGGAATCGAGGGGGATGTAGACCGCATCCGTGCCGCGCAGCATCCGGGTCGCCTTGTCGGTCACGGCGAACGCATAGCCCTTCGACAGGAGGAAGTCCCCCCAGTAGAGGTCGTACGCCTCGCACGGCGCCAGCCCCGGCGCCGCCGCGCAGACCAGCCGGCCGTTCCAGGCCTTGGGGACCTTCAGCGTCCAGCGCGCCCCCGGGTCGGCGGGGAGGCCGCCGGCCAGGAAGCGCCCCGGGACGACGTCGGCCAAGGGCGTCCATGCGGCCATGGGCGGGGCGATGCCCAGCGCCTCGGGGTGGATGGCCGCGGGGCGCGAGGACAGGGTGGACAGGTCCGGGCGCTCCTCGTTGAGCTCCGGCGCCCGCGGCGGGAGGTCGAGGCGCACGCCCAGGGCCGAGAACTGCCTCACCGCAGGATGCTCCCGGCCGCGGCGGGGTCCTTGAGCGGCAGATAGTGGTCGCCGTCGGCCACCAGCACCCGCACCAGGCCCGTCTCGTCGGTGTAGACCGAGCCCGCCGACGGGGCGGAGCCGGGGAGGTCGATTCCGAAGAAGGCGGGCAGCAGGCGCGCGCTGGCCCAGGGGATGAGCTGGTCGCGGTTCGAGAGGACCAGGTCGAGGCGGATGCCCGCGGCGCGCAGGGCGGCGGCGTCCTCCGCCTTGAAGTCCAGCCTCGAGGTGTCGTTGGCGCGGCGCAGGGCGGCCTCCTGCCAGCCGGCGTCGCGCGCATAGGCGCGCGACTCCTCGAGCAGGGCGCGCCGCGCCGGCTCGAGCTCCGGGGCCCAAGGCTCTCCCAGGTGCTGGAGCAGCAGGTCGGAGGCGGGCTTGGACCACAGCGCCAGGCCGGCCGTGCGCTGCGGCACCCACCAGGCCTCGTAGGCCAGGGCCTGAGGGAGCATGAGCGGGTTGAGCCGGGCCAGCGACTTCCACTGCTCGATGTAGGCGTCGCCCGCGTCCAGCCAGGACATGAAGGTGCGGATGGCGCGCGCCATGTCCGCGTATTCGGGGCCGGCCACCGTCTCGGAGTCGCCGTAATGCGTCGCCGGAGCGAACATCGTGACGCGGCCGCCGCGCAGGGCGGCCAGGGCGCGCGCCACCTCGGGGTCGCCGCGCAGCTGCAGCATGCGCTGGAAGACCAAGGTCCCGTAGGAGTGCAGGGCCAGCTCGACGCGGCCGCCGGAGGACTGCGCCGCCGTGACGATCATCCGCGCCATGTCGTAGGCGTCGGCGTCGTAGAGGTTCCCCGTCGCCGACCAGCGCGTGCCGGGCAGGCCGCGCAGGTTCAAGGTGTAGTCGGCGCGCTCGGAGCGCGCGGAGTCCAGGTAGGTGAGGAAGCTCTCCGGCAGGGTCATCCCGCCGACGAAGACCCGGGCCGGCCCCTGCGCGCGCGCGGGGCGGCGCAGGGAATAGCCGATGGCCGCGCCGTCGCGCGATTCGAAGCGGCCCGAGGTGGAGCCCGACGGGGCGACCTTGGCCGAGACGCCGGAGGCCGCCGGGCGCGCCTTGGCCCCGTCGAAGAAGGCCGCGGCGCCGGCGCGGGCCGGCTGGACCGAGGGGGCCAGCGCGGCTCCGGACAGGCCCTGCGCATAGCCCGACAGGGAGGCCGCGAAGGGCGAGAAGGACGGCGACAGGGACGGCAGCCCGGAGGCCGGCAGGGTGGGAGCGAAGAGCGGGGCGGTCCTCACGACGGAAGCGGGCAGGACCGGCGCGGTCCGGAACTGGGCCGAAGCGGGGACGGCCAGGACCACCAGCAGCAGGGCTCGGCGCATCGCGGACATTATACCCCCCGCCGCATCTTCGGCTTTAGGCCTTTAGACCTGGGCTTTCCGGAGCCTCCCAGCCAGGCCGCCGCGTCCTTCCAGACCGTGGCCAGCGCCTTCGGGGAGATGGCCAGGCCGACATGGCCGCCGGGGAAGTCGAAGCGCTTCTTCTCGCGCGAGGCCGCCAGGTCGAGCAAGGCCTGTGTCGAAGAAGGCGGGACGAGGTGGTCCTGGGCGCTGGAGACGACGGCGACGGGACAGCGCACGTCGGCGGCGCGCGCCCTGCGGGCACCCACCGGCACGCCCGTCGTGACGAGCAGGTCTTCCTGATAGACGCCGCGCACGAACTCCCGGTAGAGCCGGCCCGGCAGGGGCTGCCCCTCCGAGACCCAGCGCTCCATGGCGAAGAACAGCTCGTCGAAGCCTGGCTCGCCCGCCTTCTCGAAGTAGCGCACATACTTGCCGAGCATGTTCTCCACCGGGCGCAGCATCATGAACCCGGCGTTGAGCGCCTCGGGCGCCACATTGCCCTGCAGGGTCATCAGCCCGGGGTTGAAGAGCGCGGGGTCGGAGGCGAAATGGATGAAGCCCTCGCTCTGGCGTCCCCGGATGGGCGCCACGGCCGCCAGGAGGCGCGCCACGCGGGCGGGCTCGAGCGCGGCATACATCACGGACAGGGTTCCGCCCATGCAGTAGCCGAAGAGGGAGGCCTTCGGCGCCTTCGCTCCCTTGCGGACCGCCTCCACGGCGCGGTGCAGGTAGCCCATCACATGCTCGTCGAGCCCTTCGCCCGCCGCCTCGGGGCCGGGGACGCCCCAATCTAGCAGCCACACGTCGAGGCCCGCCGCGCGCAGGACTTCGACGATGCTGCGCCCCGGCAGCAGGTCCATGATGGTCGGCCTGTTGATGAGGGCGTAGACGAGCAGCACGGGAGCGGCGCCGCGCGCCCGGCGCGCGGGGACGCCGTAGCGGTAGAGCGACGTGCGCCCGTCGCGGCGCACGAGCTTCTTCGGCGTGCGGCCGAGACGGACCGTCTTCGGACCCTCGGCCAGGGCCTCGGCGGCCTTCGAGTAGCGCACCAGCGGCTCGAGCAGGGGCGAGAGGGGCATCAGAACCCCGCCGTCAGGCCGCCGTCGGCGCAGAGCACCTGCCCCGTGATGTAGTCGCCGCCTTCTCCGGCCAGGAACAGGTGCAGGCGGGCCAGCTCCTCGGGCTTCCCGAAGCGGCCCAGGGGGATCTTCTCGATGAGCATGGCCTTCACCTTCTCCGGCAGCGGCACCGTCATGCGCGTGTCGATGAAGCCGGGCATCACGGCGTTGACGAGGATGTTGTAGCGCGCCCACTCCAGGGCCAGGGTCTTGGTCAGGCCGATGACTCCGGCCTTGGCCGCCGCGTAGTTGGCCTGGCCGACGTTGCCCAGCGCGGAGACCGAGGAGGTGTTGATGATGCGCCCGCCGCCCTGCGCGCGCATCTGCTTGTGGGCCGCCTTCGCGCACAGCCAGGCGCCCTTGAGGTGGATTCGCACCACGGAATCGAAGTCCCCCTCCTCCATGCGCGCGCACAGCGCGTCGCGCGTGATGCCGGCGTTGTTGACCAGGACGTCCAGGCGGCCCCAGGCCGAGACGACCTCCGCGACCATCCGCTCGGCGTCGCCCTTGTCCGAGGCGTCGGCCTTGATGAAGAGGGCCTTCTCGCGCCCGCCGAGCTCCACCTCGCGGGCCTTGCCCACCTCTTCGTCGATGTCCGTGAACGCCGTCCGCGCGCCGCGCGCCAGGAACGCGTCGCAGACCGCCGCGCCGATGCCGCGCGCGCCGCCCGTCACCAGCACGGTCTTCTCTCTCATTGCAGGGCTCCTTTGAGGACCTTGCCCATGGCGTTCTTGGGCAGGGAGGTCCGGATGCGGATGTCCTTGGGCTGCTTGAATCGGGCCAGGCGCCCTTCGAGGAAGGATGCCAGCGCCTCGGGGCTCAGGCTTACGCCGGGCCGCGCCACCACGAAGGCCCGGCCCGCCTCGCCCCAGCGCTCGTGAGGGACGCCCACCACCGCCGCCTCGAGGACGCCGGGGTGGGCCTGGAGGACGGCCTCCACCTCGACGGGGTAGACGTTCTCCCCGCCCGAGATGTACATCTCCTTCTTGCGGCCGAGGATGTAGTAGTAGCCCTCGGCGTCGCGCTGGGCCAGGTCGCCCGTGCGCACCCAGCCGTCGACCAAGGCTTTGGAGGTCTCCTCCGGCCGGCCCAGGTAGCCCGAGAAGGCGTGCGGGCCGCGGACCCAGAGCTCGCCGGCGTCGCCCACGCGGCCGTCCTCGCCGGTGAGGCGCATCTCGGTGCCCGGCATGGGCAGGCCCACCGAGCCGCGCTTGCGGCGGATGTCCCGGTCGGGGAAGAGGAAGCAGTTCGGCCCCACCTCGGTCATCCCGAAGCCCTGCTTGAAGACCAGCCCCCGCCCCAGGAAGGATTCGAGCAGGGGCGCCGGGCAGGGCGCCCCGCCGGAGATGAGGAACTTCGGGGCGAGTCCTCCCAGGTCCTGCTCCATCAGGCTCTGCAGCATGGTCGGCACCCCGAAGAGCGCCGTGGCGCGTCCCCGGCGCATCAGCTCGGCCGTGCGGGCCGCGTCGAACTTCGCGCTCAGCGTCACCGAGCCGCCGCCCAGGAGCAGGGGAAGGGTCATCACGTTCCAGCCGCCGGTATGGAACAGCGGCGCGCAGCTGACGGTGCAGTCCTCCGGGCCCAACCCCCAGCCGAGCAAGGTGTTGACGGCGTTGGCATGGATCATCCGGTTGGAGAGCATCACGCCCTTGGGGACCCCGGTGGTCCCCGAGGTGTAGAGGACCAGGGGCACGGACTCGGCGGCGGGGACGGCGCGCGAAGGGCCGGGGTCGGCGCTCCGCGCGCGCCCCGCGGCCAGGTCCGCCGGCGTCATGGACCGGCCGGGCAGCGCCGCCTCGCCGCAGCCCGGGCCGCGAACCAGGATGGAGGGGCGGAAGTCCTCGAGGATGGCCTTGAGCTCGGGCTCGGACAGACGCCAGTTGAGGGGCGCCAAGGTGAACCCGCCGGCGCGGCAAGCGAAGAAGAGCAGCACGCTCTCGGCGGCGTTATGGGCCAGCAGGGCGACGCGGTCTCCGGGCTTGAGGCCCGTGTCCTGCAGGAAGACCCTCAGGCGCCGGCTCTCGCGCGCCAGCTCCGCATAGGTATAGGACGGCCCGCCGTCCTCGGTCAGGGCCGTCTTGTCGGGGCGCGACAGCGCCTGGAGCTCCAGGGGGTCCATGTCAGTCCCGCTCCGCTATCCAGTCCAGATAACGCGGCCAGAGCTCCTTGTGGGCCCGGCCGCTGACCGAAAGCCCGATATGCCCCACCGGGACGCGCTCGACGCGCGCGTCGCGGCTGGCGGCGAGGCGCGTCACGGGCAGGGCCGCCGCCGGCGGGACGAGGTGGTCCTTCTCCCCCACCGCGACGAACAAGGGGCACTTCACGCGGCGCAGGTCGGCCGCCTTGCCCCCCACCTTGAAGGCGTTCTTCAGCAGGCGGTTCTCCTGGAACAGGCCCCGCACGACTTCGGCGAACGCCTTGCCCGGGTGGGCCACATGCTCCTTCTTCCAGCGCTCCAGCGCCAGGAAGTGTTCCTGCTGCTCCTTGCTCAGAGCGCCGTCCAACATCTTGGAGAGGAACTCCCCCTCGGCGCGCAGGCTGGTGAAGGGCTTGAGCACTTCGAAGGCCGCGTGCAGGAAGGAGCCGGGGATGTTCCCGTAGGAGCGGGCCAGGCGCCCGGCGTCGAAATTGGCGCGGCGCGCCCAGACCGAGAGGGTGCCCATGCGCTTGTAGTCCACCGGGGTGGCCAGCAGGGCCAAAGTGCGGACCTTCTCCGGCCTGAGCGCCGTATAAAGGAGGGAGAAGACCCCTCCTTCGCAATAGCCGGCCAGATGGAGGGAGCCGACCTTGGAACGCCTGCGCGCGGCCTCGATGGAACGGTCGAGGACCCCCAGGATATAGTCGTCGAGCCCGCGTCCGGCGTCCTCCTCGCGGGGTTCTCCCCAGTCGAGCAGGTAGACGGGCCGTCCCGCCGCCGTCAGGCGCTCGACGACGCTCAGCCCCGGCAGCAGGTCCAGGATGAAGGGCCGGTTGACCATCGCGTAAACGAGGAAGACCGGCGGCTTCCTCGTCCGACCCCGCGCGGGATAGAAGCGCAGGGACGCGGCCCCGTCGCGCCGCACCAGGCGCGACGGGGTCCGGCCGACCCTGACCCGGAACTGCTCAGCGGCGCCGGGCACGCTTCCTTCCGCCGCCCTGCGGCGCCGTTTCCATCATTGCCTTGAGCCACAGGTCCCGGTGTCCGCACAGCATGTCCAGCGTGCGCCTCTGCAGGCGCAGGAACTCGGGGCTGGTCAGCGAGCCCTCGACCGTCAGGCCGAGGGTCTCCAGATACGCGTCCCAGGCCTTCGTCCAGACCTGGGCCGCGTCGGCCTTCATGCGCGGGCCTTCGGGGACAGCTTGGACGCCGACTCCCGGGAGAGCTTGCGCATCGGCTCCGCCACGTTGCGGCGGTAGTTGTCGAAGGCGGTCTTCGTCGCCGTGCGGGCGTTCTCGAGCGACTTCTCCTGCAGGTCCATGATCTGGTCCTGCAGCGGCTTGACGGCGACGGCCCAGGGCATCGCGCCCTGCATCGTCACGGCGGCCGAACGGGACTGTCGCAGGGTGCTCTGCGCGGCGTCGTAGAGGTCTTCCATCGCCTGCTTGTACGTCTCCTCCGCCTTCTCCTGCGCCTCGAGGGCGATGTCCATCGCCTTCTTGGCCGCCTCGAACGCGGTCTCCGGATCCATCACGGGTGACTTAGGCATATGCTTCCTCCTTCCTCTCTATTGATGCTGATTCCAAGAACTCGCCCAGCAGCCGGTTCACGAGCTCCGGCTGCTCCGCGAAGAAATAGTGCCCGCCGCCCGGGATGATGTGCGCGGCGGAGCCCTCGATGAGCTCCGCCAGCAGCCCCGAGTTGAGCGGGGGGACGATGCGGTCCTCGTCCCCGGTCAGGATGAGCGCCGGCACGCGCAGGCTCCGTCCCGCCCAGGAGAACGAGGCACCCGCCGCCGCCTGGGCCCACCAGGCCTCCGGCGAGGGCAGGCTGGGCAGCCGGGCGCGCGCCGCGCCGGCCAGGTCGGCCGCGTTGACGGCCCAATACGCGCTGCCGAAGGCCAGGCGCATCGCGCCCAGGAGCCGCTCATAGGGGTCGCAGGCCGCGTCGGGCACGATGGCGGCGAGCACTTCGCGGCTCATCGGCACGGCCAGCGGGACGCCGGGATGCGTGCACAGCAAGGAGAGGCTGGCCACCCGGGCGGGGTCGGAGAGCGCCAGCTCCTGGGCGATGAGGCCGCCGAGCGACGCCCCGACCACATGGGCCCGGGCGATGCCCAGCTCGCTCAGCAGCCCGGCGGCGTCGGCCGCCAGCTGCGCGGCGGAGTAGGGGCCGGCCGGCCGGGAGCTGCCGCCCACGCCGCGATTGTCGAAGCTGATCATCCGGAAGCGTTCGGCCAGCGGCGCCTGGGCGTCCCACATGCGGCGGTCGCGTCCCAGGCCGGCGATGAAGAGCACGGGCTCGCCCGTCCCGCAGTCGTCGTAGGCGATGCGGTGCCCGAAGGGCAGCCGAGCCAGGGGCATCAGCGCTCCACGCCCTTGCGGAAGATGCGCGCGAAGGTCTTCACCGTCTCGGCGTCGCCCATGCCGAAGTGGTTCTTGACGCCGAAGAGCTTTTCGACGGTGTAGTAGTTGAAGAAGGACAGCGTCACCATCATCATGGCCGCCACCGGGTCGACGTCGGGGGCGATGTTCCCGCGCCCGGCCTTCTCCACATGCTTCTGGTAGCGCTGCCGCATCTCCCGGAACAGGCGGGCGATGTGGCGGCCCTTGAACTCCACCACGTCCACATATATGAGGAGGATGTAGTCGGAGAATTTGGCGATGGTCTCGCCCGAAGCCTTCCCGATAGCCTCGATGTTGGCCGGGAACGGCGCCTCGAGGAAGGCCTTCCCCAGCGGTTGGCCCGGGGCGAAGTACTCGGCCTCGTAGCGCTCCAGGAGCGCCGCGAAGACCTCTTCCTTGCCGTCGAAGTGGTTGTAGATGTTCCCCAGCGACACCCCGGCCGCCTCGGCCACCTCGCGCGTCGAGGTGCCGTGGAAGCCCTTCTGGCAGAACAGGCGGTTCGCCGCGTCGAGGATGGCGTCGCGGTTCGTCTCGCGGACGGGGGTCTTTGTAAGGGCGGGCATCGCTTCGTCTCCTTGTGAATGAACGACCGTTCATATTAGAGCAGAAGCCCGCGCGGATGTCAAGCCCTGCTTCTCTTCCGGACAAACGACGGCCGGGCCGTCGTCGATGACGGCCCGGCCGCGCTGCGTCCCGGCGAGGCTAACGGCTCCCGGTGGCCACCGGCCCGCCGCCGACGGGGCCGGACACCGTGTTCCCGTTGCTGAAGGCCCCCAGCATCTGCCAAGCCAGGCCGGTGCCGTTGCCGGCGTTCTGCGACCCGAACAGCGCGACGCCGATCGGCATGGTGCGCGGCGCGCCGATGTAGCCGCTGGGGTTCTGCTGGCGGTCGAGCAGCTCGAACTGGTGCTGGAACCAGCGCCGGCAGGCCCCGGAGTCGGGGATGAGCTGGGCGTTGTTGCAGAGCAGGTCGACGCGCTCGCGGGCCTGGGCCCCGCCGGGCATCTGTCCGATATAGGCCCCCGCCGAGACCGAGGCCAGCATCGCCCCCGCCACCATCTGCGACACCTGGCCCCGGAAGGAGTTCATGCAGGCGTCGTAGTCCTCGCGGGCCCGCACCGCCGCCCGCTGGGCGCCGTCCCCGATGGCGTCGCGTTGGGCGTGGGCGTTCTCCTGCGCGCCCTGCATCGCCCTATACGGCCCCCAGCAGGCGTTGCGCTCGACATGCTGGGCCGCCATGGTTACACGCATCGGCAGCTGGTTATAGAGGTCCCTCCGAGGGGTGGCCAGGATCCCCCCCTGGAAGTTCTGCAGGATTTCACGGTCCGCCGCATCGTGCTGGTAATCGGCCTTCGCTTCTCCCGCGAAGCCGAAGAACACCGCCGCCACCAGAGTCTTGTTGGTCATTTTAGTCCCCCCCTTGCGTCATGCCTCAAGGATGCGGCAAAGGCGCAGGCGCGACGAATAAAATCTTCCTGAATGGAGGAAAACTCATGTGTTTCCTTAATCTTTTCGGGGAGCCCAGCGGCGGCCTCATCGCCAATACAGACTTCGGTGTCCGCAACAAAGGCAAACACCGTCGGACTCGGCTCCATGGCTCAGCGCGGCGGCCACGGCATCTGCCGGGCCGAGAGGTTTCCGCCGACCGGCCCGGCCTGGATGTTCCCCGGCACCATCGCCCCGCCGACGTTATTGAGGAGCCACCAGCCCACCCCCGTGGACCGGTCAGGGTTGTCCATGTTGATGTTCGGCGGCCCCAGCCAGAACAAGCCCGACGGCGAAGCCTGGCTGGGCGCGGCGCCGATGCTCGGGCTCTGCCGGGGAGCCGCGGCGCGCAGCTCCGTGAGCCGGTCTCGGAACCAGCGCGCGCCGGCGTCGAAGCCCATGGGATTGACCGAGCGGTCGTTGAGGTATTGGTAGACGATGTGGCCGGTGTACCAGTAAACCCTCCCCGCGCCGTTGGGCGTCATCATATCGAGGTCGGCGGTGAGCTGATGGCTGAGCGGACCGCCCGGCCGGTACATGTCGAGCAGGCGGTCGCCTATGGCCGAGCTCAGGCGCCAGCGCGCCGTCCTCTCGGCGTCGCTCAGCGCGGCCCGCGCCGACTCCCGCGGGTCGCCGAGGCGGGGACGGGCATACCGCCACTCCCAATTCGCGCGCGCCATGGCCTCGCTCTCGCTCTGCGTCGCCTGGGAGACCAGCGCGTTGAAGCGCCCCATGACCTGGCGCAGGTCCCTGGGGTCGCGGACCGCCTGGACCTGACCGAGCGCGGTCTGGAGCTGGGCGTCATTTGCCTGGGCGGGACCGGCTCCCAACCCGAGCGTTCCGACCAGGACCATCGTCTTCATGGCGTTCATCGCATCCTCCTTGCCGCCGCCGACCGGGTCAGCGCACGCCGGTCGGGACGCTCTTCCACTCCAGCACCACGCTCTTCTCAACCACCAAGCCCACCAGCCCCTCGCGCTTTACCGGCTTGGGACCGCGCACGACCTTGAGGCGCTCGCGGAACCAGCGCGCCCCCGCTTCTGCCCCCATGGGGGTCAGGTCGGGGTCGCTCAGGAGCTTGGCGAGGAAGTCCGGCGCGGCCTTGCCGTCGATGTCCGCGTCGAGCCTGGCGTTCAGCGCCCCGCCGGGACGGTAGAGGTCGACCACCGCGTCCCAGACCGCCGCGCTCTCCAGGGCCGCCGCGCGGCCCGGGACGGCCGGGCCCGCCAGGATGCCGGCCAGAAGCAGAAGCGCTGCCGCTCTCATGGCACCCTCACGGAGCCCGGTTCGGCAGGCATAGCGGGCTGGGCGTTCCGGCATTGCAGTAGGCGCTGCCGGAATAGAACCCGCGGCCGGGGCAGCAGTTGGGAGCCCCGTTCGAGCAGGGGTGGACGGGCTGGACATAGGACATCGCCGGCGGCTGATAGCCGGTCAGCTGCATCGGAGGCTGCTCGGTGACGACCCGCCCGCAATATTCCCCGGCCGGCCGGGGCCGGCGCACCTCGGCGATGGCCGCTTCGACGTTTTCCCTCTGGCAGGCCTCGCGCTCGCTGCGGATGAAGGCCGCCGCCCGCGCCGGGGTGTTGTCAAAAGGGCTCCCCATCCGGCTCCAGCGGTCCGGCACGAACTCCCCCTGGATGCAGCGCGCGATCTGCCCCGAAGCCAGCCTGTCTTGGCCGGTCAGGTCCAGCCTGTCGGTGACCAGCTGGGGGATGAGCTGGGCGACCGTCATGCGCGAGAGGGCCGTTCCACCGACGGCGATCATGTCCACGATCTTTCCCACGATGCTCTGCACCGCGCGCCGCGAGGCGTCCTCTCCGCTGCGCCCATAGCGCTGGCAGCCGATGCCGTCTCCCGTCACATGCACGCAGCAGCTGACGGCATGGCCGGCCAGCCGCTGGCAGGCCGTGCGCCGGTCCGCGCTCATCGCGCCGTCCTGCGCGGCCGCCCCGGCCGCCCCGGCGGCCATCACGAAGGCCAGCATCAAGAATTTTTTCATCGCATCCTCCCTCCGTCATGGTCATGATGCGCGCAAGGCGGGAAAGGCGCGAATAAAATGGCGCTGAAGCTAAAAATGGAGGGATTTCTGAGACTTTGTCCCTAGGCGCCGGCCCGGCTTCATGGCGGGTTCAGGCCCGGCGGCCGGGCTACTCCAGCCGGTAGCCGTCGTCGCTGGTGACGATGTGGGCGCCGCCCTTGAGGCCCAGCTTGCGGCGCAGGCTCTGCACATGGACGACGAGGGTGTTGCTCTCCTCGGCCCGCCCCCAGACGCGCTGGTAGAGCTGGCGCTGGGAGAGCCCCTTGGGATGGGCCCGCGCCAGCTCGAGGAGGACGTCGAACTCCTTGGCGGTCAGGCCGCGCACCACCTTGCGGTCCACCCAGACGGTGCGGATGTCCGGGTTGAGCCGCAGGCCGGGGACGCCGATGGTGGTGCCGCGGTCCCAATCGTCGTGCACCCGGCGCAGGAGCGAGCGCACCCAGAGCATCAGCTCGGCGGCCGCCATCGGCTTGGAGAGGAAGTAATCGACGCCCGCCTCCAGGCTGCGCTCCATGTCCTCGACGGCCTTGGCGCCGGTCAGCATGATGACGGGCATCGCCGCCGAGCCCGCGGAGGCCCGGATGTGGCGCGTCACCTCGTGCCCGGAGCCGTCCTTGAGCCCCAGGTCGACGACGGCCAGGTCGAAGTGGTGCGCGTCGAGCAGGCGCTTGGCCTCGGCCACCGTCTCGGTGGCGACGGCCTCGTAGCCCTTCTCGGTCAAGAGCTCCGAGACGACGGCGCTGACCGCGGGGTCGTCTTCGGCGATGAGGATGCGTCCGCGCAGCATGCTATTCGAACCTATAGCCGGCCTTCGGCACGGTGACGATGCGTCCCGCCGCCGGGCCCAGCTTCGCGCGCAGGTTCTTCACGTGCACCTCCACCGTGTTGTCGCGCATCACGGTGCGCCAGACCGTGCCCATGATGAACTCCTTGGAGAGCACTCCCGGCCGGCGGCGCACGAGCGCGCAGAGCAGGTCGAACTCCTTCTTGGTCAGGTCGCCGGCGAGGAAGTCCCCGCAGGCCACGGTGCGCCGGCGCGGATCGATGACCAGGCCTTCCGCCCGCAGCACGCCGCCGGCCTCCTCGCCGCGCCGAGCGCGGCGCGAGACGGCATCCACCCAGAGCTTGAGCCGCCGGGGCTCGAGCGGCCGGGGCAGGCAGGCGTCGGCCTTGGCCGCGAAGCCCTTCTCGGTCTGGGCCGGGTCCCCGGCCTCCACGAAGACCAGCAGGGCGGTGCCCCGCCCGGTCGGATGGCCGCGCAGCTTCGTGCAGAAGGCGCCCGCCCGCTTGTCGGCCAGGTCCCAGTCCAGGATGACCACGGACGGAGGGTCCTCCTTGAATATCCGCCACGCCTCGTCCAAACCCGCTGCGGACGAGGCGCCCTCCGCCGCGGCCCCGAGGGCGGCGAGCAGGGCCCTGAGCTTCTCCGGGCTGTCGGCCGCTACCAGCACGCGCCCGTTCATGAGGCCTCCTCCGGCAGGGCGTCCAAGGCCGCGGCCAGCTCCCCGGCCGTCCGGTAGCGGGCCTCGGGAGACGCCTCCAGCGCGCGGCGGATGACGGCGTCGAGCCCCTTGGGCAGGCGCGCCTCCCGGACCGAAGGCGCGACGAAGGCCATCGCCTTCTTCTGGGCCAGGGCGTCGGGACCCGGAAACGGGACGGAGCCGGTGAGCATCTCATAGAGCGTTACGCCCAGGGCGTAGATGTCGGAGGCCGCCGCGGGCCTGCCCAGCTCCTGCTCCGGCGCCATGTAGGCCGGGGTGCCCCAGGACCCCGGCGCGTCCCCCGACCCCGCGACGAAGGCCAGCCCCAGGTCCATCACGCTGGCCGTGCCGTCCGGGCCGACCATGATGTTGGCGGGCTTGAGGTCGCGGTGGATGACGCGCCGGGCGTGGGCGTAGTCGAGCGCGGAGGCGGTCTGGCGCACCACGTCCTTGGCATCGCCCAGCGAGAGGTGGTGGAAGTCCTTGATGACCTTGCTCAGAGGATTCCCGTTCACCAGCTCGAAGACGAGGGCGATGTCCGCGCCTTCCTGGAAAGCGGTATGGATTTGGACGATGTTGGGATGCTTGAGGGCCGCCGCCAGCTGCGCCTCGCGCAGGAAGCGCTCGGCCAGCTCCGGCCGTCCCAGGGAGTCGTGGCGGAGCAGCTTGACCGCCACGGGCCGCTTGAGGTTGAGGTCGGTGGCCCGGAGCACGACGCCCATGCTGCCCCTGCCGAGCTCGCCGTCGACGCGGTATTGGCCGCCCAGCACCAGGCCCGGGCCGACCGTGTCGCTCGAGCGCCGCGGACGGGCCTGCGCCGCGGCGGGAGCCTCTCTCTCCCGCCTCTTCCACAGGAAGAGCAGGCCCGCCGCCGTCAGGACGCCGCCGGCGACGCCGACCAGGCGAGCGGGAAGGCGCTCATGCCCGGACGCCGGAGCGGCCTCGGGGGCGGTCTTGCCGGGATGGTCGAAGACGATGAGCGCGTCGGCGTCGGCCGGGAGGACGGCCAGGCGCTGTTCGGCCGGGGAGAAGGAGGGGTCGAGGCGCGCGGCGCTCTGCAGCGCCGTCAACGACTGCGCGCGCTGTCCCAGCCCCGCCAGGGCGTAGGCCAGGTTGTAGAAGGCCAGCGCGCTGTCGGCCTTGGCGCTGAGCGCCGCCTGGGCGTCCGCCAGCGCCCCCGGAAAATCCCCGCCGCGGTTGCGCGCCAGCGCCCGGATGTTGAGCGCGCCGGCATGGCCCGGCACCGAGTCCAGCACGCGCCCGGCCTCCGCCTCGGCTTCCTTGGGACTCCCGGCCCTGAGCAGGGCGTCGGCGCGCACATAGCGGGCTGCGTCGTCCTTGGGGTTGACGGCCAAGGCTTTGTCCAGAGCCGCGGCCGCCCCGGCGTAGTCCTTGATGCGCATCCTGCTGGCCGCTTCTTTAAAGAGGTAATCCGAGCGCTGCGGCAGCTCCGACGACGGGTCGGCGGGGAAGGCGCCCGCGCGCGGCCCCATGCGCGGCCCCGGCTCCGACGAAGAAGAGGACGGAGGCGGCAGCTTCAAGACCCTCCCCGACACCTTACCCTGGGCCAGCTTGAGCAGGTCCTGGGCCTGGGTCTGGTCCGGCTTGAGCTGCACCGCCTTGCCAAGGTCGGCCGCCGCCTCCTTCGGGCGGCCGAGGTTCAGGGCCGAAGCCCCGCGCAGGTAATAGAGGTCCGGCTCCGGGGGCCCGTTCTCGATGGCGGTGTTGAAGCGCTGGTAGGCGCGCTCGAAGTTCCCGCGGCGGAAGTCGATGACGCCCAGATAGCCGTTGACGGCGGGGTCGCTCGGAGCGGCCGTCAGGGCCGCGTTGAGGTTCTCTTCGACCCGGGGGCCGGCGAGGTTGGGGTTGTTCGTGAACCGGTTGAAGTCGGAGGGCTGCACCAGGGCCTCTGCGGGCGGCACGGCCGCGGTCTCCGCCGGGACGACCACCCGCGGTTCGGGGCCGGCCTCCGCAGGGACCTGCTCCTCGGGGCTGGGCGCCAGCCCCAGGCTGGCCAGGTATTTCTTCTTCCAGGCGGCATACGCCGGGTTCGGTTCGCCGCTGGGAAGGCGGAAATCGGGCGGAGTATCCAGCGCCGCGCGCGTGTCATGCTCGGAGGTCGCCGGCTCCGGGCTGAACATCATCTTGCGCTTCCAGGCGACATACTCCGGGTTAACCTCGCCGTTGGGCAGGTAGGGTTCGGGAGGGTTGGCCCATTTGGTGACCGGCGCGTACTCTGCGGGCGGCGGCTGGTCTTTGACGGTAGCCGGGGGCACATCGCCCTTGCCGGCCCAGCAGGCCGGGGCGAGCAGCGCCGCCAGGACGAAGGGTCCACCGCGCGTCATGGAGCCAGTGTAGCCGGGCATTCCAAGCGCCGTCAAGCGCCATTTTCACGCCTCTGAAGGGACCGTTAAGCCCTCGGGGTGAAACGACGGATTCTCCTGTCTTGCACGACGACTTTCCGCTTCAGGAGTATTTTATTGGGACCCCGGGAGCCGAGCGTTTATCATCACCCCATGACTGGAGGGAGAATGGCAAACGCAGCGGGACGCTTCGACGCAATCGTGATCGGGGGCGGGCACAACGGCCTGGTGACGGCGGCCTACCTGGCCAAGGCCGGCAAGAAGGTCGCCGTGTTCGAGCGCCGCGGCCTCGTGGGCGGCGCCGCCGTAACCGAAGAGAAGTGGCCCGGCTACAAGGTCTCCAGCCTCTCCTATGTGAACAGCCTCTTCCGCCCCGAAATCGTGCGCGAGCTGGAGCTGGCCAAGCACGGCTTCGAGATGCTCCCGCGCTCCCCGTCGAGCTTCACCCCCTTCCCCGACGGCCGGCACCTCGTCCTCGGGCCCGACAAGGCCCTCTGCCTGCGCGAGATCGCCAAGTTCTCGCGCCGCGACGCCGAGGCCTACCCCCGCTACGAGGCCCACCTCGAGGAGATCGCCTCCGTCCTCGAGCCGCTCATGACCAAGACCCCGCTCGACCCGGCCGGGTTCGGGCTCTCCCAGGTGATGGACTACGGCGGCTTCCTGCTGGGGCGGCGGAGCCTCCTCAAGAAGCGCTGGTCGGAGATCGTCCGCTTCCTGGCCGGTAGCGCCGTCGACCTCCTCGACGGCTGGTTCGAGTCCGACGAGCTCAAGGCCACTTTGGCCACCGACGCCGTCATCGGCGCCAACGCCAGCCCCTCGATGCCCGGGACGGCCTATGTCCTGTTCCACCATGTGATGGGCGAGTGCAACGGCGTGCGCGGCGTATGGGGCTACATGCGGGGCGGCATGGGCGGCCTGACCCAGAGCCTGGCCGGGGCCTGCCGCGCCCTGGGCGTGGACATCTTCACCTCCACTCCTGTCGCGCGCATCCTGGCCGAGAAGGGCAGGGCGCTGGGGGTCGTCCTCCAGGACGGCAGCGAGCACAGGGCGCCCATCGTCGTCTCGAACGCCGACCCGAACATCACCTTCAACACGCTGATGTCGGGCGACGACCTCCCCCCCGAGTTCCTCAAGGAGGTGCGCCGCATCAACTACGACAGCGCCTCGGTGAAGATAAACCTGGCCCTGGCCGAGCTGCCGGACTTCAAGGCCTGCCCCGGCAGGACGGCGGGCCCGCAGCACCGCGGCACCATACATATCGCCCCCAGCATGCGCTACCTGGAAGACGCCTATTCCGACTCGGTGGCGGGGCGCTGGAGCAAGGACGCCATCCTGGAGTGCACCATCCCCAGCGTGGTGGACCCGACGGTGGCGCCGGAGGGACGCCACCTGATGAACATCTTCGTCCAATACGGGCCCTACAAGCTGGCCGGGGGCAAGACCTGGGACACCGAGCGCGAGGCCTTCGGCGACCGCTGCATCGAAATCCTGGGCGAATACGCCCCGAACCTCCCGGGCGCCGTCCTGCACCGGCAGGTCATCACGCCGCTCGATATGGAACGCGAGTACGGCCTGACCGGCGGCTCCTTGTTCCACGGGCGCATGAGCCTCGACCAAATGTTCAACATGCGCCCCGTGCCCGGCTACGCCGACTACCGGACTCCGGTGAAGGGCTTGTACATGTGCGGCAGCGGGACGCATCCCGGCGGCGGCGTCATGGGAGCGCCGGGGCTCAACGCCGCGCGCGTCATCCTGGGACGCAAGAGCTAGAGGAGGAATGCCATGAAGCCGAACATCATCGCGCTGACGCTGGCGGGCCTGCTTCCCGTCACGGCCGCCGCCGGCGGCCTGGGCATCCGGGAGAGGCTGGAAGGCATGGGCCTGGGGGACTCGGCTCCTTCCGTCGACGCCAGGCCGCTCCCCGCCCCCTCCGGGCGGGCGCGCCCGGCGGGCTCCTCCGGCGTCCCCGGCCTGGCCTGGCTGGAACATTGGGCGAACCAGGGCGGGCTGCCCGAAGCCGCTCCCCTCGGCGACACCGGGCCGCTCCATCCCGGGGCCGCCCTGCGCCAGGACCCCTGCCTCCTCATCCGCAAGATAGACGACGCCGTGCGCGGCGGGACGCGCTTCCTCCTGGGGCATCAGCAGTCCGACGGCTCCTGGGGCGTGCGCCAGGAGGTCTCCCCGGGCTGGAACGAGACCCACATGCGCGTGCCCATCACGGGCCAGGTGCTGATGGCCCTCGACGCCGCCGGGGCCGAGGTCCCCGGGAGGGCCCGGACCGACGCCATGCACTTCATCCGCCGCAACATGCTGCGCTCGCGGGCCGACCTGACCCACGGCGAGGACCTGCCCGGCAACAACGACACGCCCTACGCCCAGGCGATGAGCCTGTCGTTGCTCCTCAACCTCTATGAGGGCGCCCGCGGAGAAGAGCGGCAGGCGCTCGGACGCGATGTCCGGACTTTGCTCCAGAACATCGGCACCGGCTCCCTGCGCTATGTGGTCGACGGCCGCGGCCAGGCCACCTTCCAGCTCGCCCTGCTGGCCCAGCCGATGCTCAGGGCCCGGCAGCTGGGCTTCGCCATGCCGCCCGTCCCGCCGGCGGCGGTCTATGACCGCGAGCCGGAGGACCAGGCCATCGAACGCAACCGCCCGGCGACGAACGCCGCCCAGAACGTCCTGGCCGGCTTCCAGGGCGCCGCCGGGAATCCCTTTGGGATGCTCGGCAGCATGGCCGCCGTCCAGCGCTCGACGGCGCCGAACAACCCCGGGGGAATACGGCAGTCCACGGGGACGGCCGGGGCGGCGGCCCGGCCGCCCGCGCCGGCCCCGCGCGACATGCTCGACCTCGTCCTGAACCTCCTCAACTCGGGTCGGACCGCCGACGGCTCCTTCGGCTACATGGTAGGCGCGTCGAACAGCAACCCCGGCGGCCAGGTGGGGGCCGTGGTGCGCACCATCATGTCGGAGTCCGTCCTCAACCGGGCGGGCCAGAGCAGCGCGGCGAACATGGACTCGGCCATAGCGCTCTTCATGCGTCACCAAGGCGAGATGGACGAGTTCGTGCGCACCTCGAACGCACGGACCCACGACTACGGACGCCACACCTGGGCGCGCTACTATTACCTGCCCGGGATGCAGGCCACGGTGGACGCGCTGACGCGCAGCCGCTCGGCCACGGCCAACCGGGACCTCATGCACCTGGGCTGGTCCCTCATCGAGATGCAGGCCCGCGACGGCTCCTGGGTGGACAGCCCGGAGGCCTCCGGGCCGAACTACGGGACGGCTACGGCCATCATCGCCATGCGCCAGATGCGCGGCGCCCTGGCGCCGCTGTGCAGGAGATGAACATGAGCGGATTCAGAAACACGTGTCGTCGATGGTCGGGAGGTTCGCTCGGAGCCGCATTGGTCCTCTGGGCGGCTTCGGGCGCCTGCGCCCAGAGCCCCGAGGCGGCCTTCTCCGGGTTCACGCGCGCGGGGGCGGTGTCGGCCATCCTCGCGGACCTGCGCCGCGCCGACGGTCCCGGCGTGGGACCTGGCGCCGCGGTAAGGCCTCCGGTCTTCGAAATATCGGTAGACGCGACGACCGGCATGCGTTGGAGTTTTGCCGTCGACTCCATGATCTGGGAGTCCGCCTTGGCGTTCTGCCGGGCCCGCGGCGCGACAGCGCCTTCGTTGGGCGAGTTGGGGACGCTGCGGTCGTATAACCTCAATCCTCGCCCGAGAGGAGGGACCCTCATTTGGCACTGGAGCCGTGACGAGAGCGTCGACGCGCCGTCGCGTGATGCGATGGCGGTCTACATTGCTACCGGTTGGGCGGATACGGCGGGCAAGCTGCTGCGCGGCGGGGTCGCTTGTCTCCATCCAGCGGAGCAATGACGCTAGGGAGCTTTAGCGCCGATGAAGGAAGGCGAGGAACCGAGGATTATGACGCTAAATACGGTGTTTTTTTCTTCAGAACTCTCTGAGTGGGAGGCCTGCCGGAAATCTCTCATCCTATCCCAAGACGCAGGGAGGGGTAGGATGGAAATCGCCAAGAGCCTGATGATCTGCATGCTGGGGCTGTCGCTGTGGGGGCGCGCGGCCCACCTGGCGCGCAAGCCGGCCCCCGCGCCGAAGCCGGCGGCGACGCAGCTCAAACCCGCCTTGGCTCCGGTCCCCCTGCAGGGCGCCTTCCGTGCCGTCATCGACGGCCGCGTCCTGCCCAGCCCCGTCCCCCCGGCCGGAGAGCCCACGACCCTCACGGTGCAGGGCCGCCTCATCCGGGCCGTGCCGCTGGACATCAAGGACCGCTACGCTCCCTATTACCTGGCCGAGGACGGGCGGATGCTGGAGACGCAATGGCGCTGGGAGTCCGGCGCGATGAAGCCGTCGGTGCGCTATCGCCGCGGCATGCTCGAGCTGCCTTCGCCGACCTGATTGCCCTGGCGCGGAAGCGTCCGCGGGGATATCATTGTGGCGATGAAGAGGGCCGCCTTCCACGCCGCGCTCCTGGCCGCGCTCCTGAGCCCGGCCTGCGTCGTTGCCCAGCCCGGCAATCCAAACAGCTCGATCGAACAGGGAGCGAGCACTGTCGGCGGTCAAATGGAGCAGGTGACGGTCCCGCTGGGTTCCACCTCTCCGGACGGAGTCGCCCCCGAGCCCGCAATCCCAACGCGATCGAGGGACGTGGTCAATTTCACCGCACAGAATGCCCAGCGGCCCCTTGTCCAAAATCAGACCACATCCGCCGGGGATTCCGGAGGACCCCCGCCTCCGGAAGGGAGGAGTCCCCGCACGCTCGTCGACGAGGCGGTGCGGGAGAATCCCACGGGCGGCTGGGAGAACCAGGCCGCCGCAATCAGCCGCGCCGCCGAGGGCGAGCACGAAGACGCCCTGCCGTATTTCAGGGCGGCCATCGAGAACGGCCGGGAGGAGCCCCGCATCCTGACCTGGGCCGCCCTCTCCGCATACAACACCGGCGACATGGCGCAGGCCTCCGAATGGGCGCACCGGGCCCGGATGCTGGACCCCAAGGGCCCTCTCTCCGGCCAGGCCGGCGCCATCGAGAAGATGGCCCTCAACCGCCTCTCCGACGCGAAACCGGGCAAAGAGCAGACCCCGGGAGAGGCTATGACGGCCGAGGCCGGGGGGAAGCCGGCCGCTTTTCCTGACCCGGCCTCGACCCCCGACCCGCCCCGCCCGAAGAGCGGGGCCGCCGTCGACCCCTCGGCCCTGGAGCTGGCGAACCGCTACGCCGCCGAGGCCCGCGCCGCCGTGAAGGTGGGCGACAACGCCCGGGCCGTCGAGCGGGCGACCAAGGCATTGGAGCAGGACCCCGACGACGCCCGCGCCCTGAACCTGCGGGCCGCCGCCTTCGCGCGTATGGGCCGCTACTCCGAAGCCAAGGCCGACGCGGAGCGCGGGCTGGACCTGGCGGCCGGCTACATCCCCCTCCTGCTGACCCGCTCCATCGCCGCCGCGCGCACGGGGAAGCCCGCCGAGGCCAAGCAGAGCGCCCTCGAAGTCCTGCGCAAGGACGCGCGCAATCCGGCGGCGCTGCGCCTGCTGGCCTTCGCCCAGGCGGCGGACCGCGACCGCGAGGGCATGCTGGCCACCCTGCGCAAGGCCGACCCGGCCGACCCGGCCGCCGCGCAGGCCCTGTCGCGCGCCCTCACCCTCCCCCCGGAGGCCGACGCCACCGTCCTGTTCTCCGACGCCGTGCTCTTCGGAGAGGCGGCCGCCCCTCTCGCCGCAGCTCCCGCGCCCAAGCGCGGCCTGCCCAAGCTCTTGCTGGTCGTCGGGGCCTCCCTGCTGGCCGGCCTCATCGCCGGCGGCGTCATCCTGCTGGCCGGGCGCGACCGCGACGGCGCCGCCTCCTGGACTCCCCGCCCCGCGGCGGCCCCCGCCGAAGAGAGCATCGGGCCCTACCGCATCCTCGGCACGCTGGGCGCCGGCGGGATGGGGGTGGTCTACAAGGCCGAGGACCCGGCGCTGGAGCGGACCCTGGCGCTCAAGCGCATGCGCGACGAGATCGCCGAGGACCCGCGCGAGCGCGAACGCTTCCTGCAGGAGGCCCGCACCGTCTCGAAACTGGACCATCCGGGCATAGTCCGCATCTTCTCGGTCTACGAAGGCGGCGAGGGCACCTTCCTCGTCTTCGAGCTCGTCGACGGGAGGACCCTCTCCGAAATCCTGGGCGAGCGCGGCGTCCTGCCCTTCGCCGAGGCGCGAGGCATCCTCGCCCAGGCCTGCGAGGCCGTCGCCTACGCCCACAGCAAGCATGTGGTCCACCGGGACCTCAAGCCCTCGAACATCATGCAGGACCTCACGGGACGGGTGCGGGTCATGGACTTCGGCATCGCCCGCGCCGCCAAGGACGCGCTGACCCGCCTGACCGCGCAGGGGACCATCGCCGGGACGCCGGGCTACATGGCGCCCGAGCAGGAGGAAGGCCGCTCCTCCCCCGCCTCCGATGTCTACGCCCTGGGCGTCTGCTTCTACGAGATGCTCACCGGACGGACGCCGTTCGCCGGCTCGGGCATCGCGCTCTATCAGGCCAAGCGCGCGGGGAAGTTCCCCCCGCTCCAGCTCCCCGGCCATCCCGAGGCAGACGCCGTCCTGGCCAAGGCCCTGCACCCCGACCCCGCGCAGCGCTACGCGTCCCCGAAGGACCTCGCCGCCGCCCTGAACGCCGTGCCCGCCTGAACCCGGTTCTGCACCATGAACGCCATCCGACGTTCTGCGCTCCTGGCCTCGGTGGGCCTCGCACTCGTCGGGCTGACCTATGCCCTGCTCTGGCGCACGCATGCCCTGGAGGTCCTGCCCGACGCGGTCACCGCGCTCCATGGCCCCCTGTGGCAGAGGACCGTCGCCGTCCGGGCTTTAGGCGGGCTCCGGCAGCCTTCCGCCCTTGCCGCGAAGGCCGCGATAGCCGCAGCGCGCAAGGAGCCCTTGTTGGCCTGCCTCTCCATCGAAGCCCTGGACAAGGTCTCACGAGGGTCGCAAGAGGAGGTCGACTTCTTGGCATGGGTCCTTGGGAACGAGGACCACCAGTGCGCCGTTCCCCAACTGCCGTGGACGGACAGCTTCGAAGGGGACATCCGCCCGCACACCTTCTATGGGGATGACGGGAAGGACGGCCTCCCTCTCGGCGTCCCTTCCGCCGATGGGCTGCATCAGATGGCGGTCCAGGCGGCCGCCCGCCTGGGCGCGAAGAATCCCGCCGCCCTGCCCCTGCTGGAACGGGCCCTGGAGAGCAAGGAGTACCTCACCCGGCGCGAGGCGGCGGTCTCTCTGTGGCACCTGAAGCCGGGGTTCACGCCGGCCTACCAGGTCCTCATCGAGATGATGGGCGTCCACGACGATTTCTGGTCGGGACCATATCCTTACCTCGTCCACGCCTCCAGCGCCGTGATCCCCCTCCTCCTTGAAGCGATGGAGGCGGGGCACAAAGACCATGTCCGCGCCGGGGCCATAGACGTCCTTTCCGAGCGCCTCAAGAACTCGGGGCCGGGAGGGCTGACGGCCCCGATGAGGTCGGCGCTGGCCGGGACGCTCGCAGACCCATGGAGGCCCGCCGCTCCGGAGGCCTTTGACCTGCCCTTGCCCACCGCCGCGGTGAAGGCGGCGGCGCTGGGCATCCTCATCGACCATACCGCGGAGGCGGAGAAGGGAGACCATCTCCTGCCTCACCTGCTCAAGGCCCTCAAGGACCCTGCGCTGGAGCTGCGCTCCGAGGCCGTCCGCGGACTGGGGACCCTGGCGGGCAGGTCCGCGCCGGCGGAAGCGGCCCTGCTCGGACAGTGCGGGGGCAAAGAGGCCGGCATCCGACAGGCGGCGGCCTCCGCCCTGGCCGTCTGCGCCACAGCCGCGTGCCGCGCATCCCAGCTCAAGGCCCTCGACGACGCCGACACCGAGGTGGTTCTGGCCGCGGCGAGCGGCCTCTACAGAACCGGTTCTTCCACGCCCGCCGCCCTAGGCGCCCTGCGCCGCCTCCTGGCCCGAGGGGCGGACGGCCGCCGCATGGCCTTCGTGCTCTACGAATGGGCTCGGGAGCGTCCGGGAGACATCCCTCTTGACCTGCCCCTGCGATTCCTCGGCAAGGACCTCGAAACCGCTTCCACGGCTATTTCAATCCTGGGGACACTCGGACCGCGCGCACGGAGCGCCCTCGGGGAAATCCTGGCCGTGTCGCGAGCCAGAAGGAGCCGGTTCCAGTCCTACGAAAAGTCCGGCCTGGCCCATGCCCTGAGGGGAATCGGGGTTTCGAGCCCCGAGGTGCTGGCCGTACTCCAAGGCCTCCTAGAGGAAACGGATTCCGATGCGCGCATGGCGGCCGCGGCGGCGCTGGGCGTCCTCGGAGCGGATCCGGCGAAATCACTCGAGGTCCTGACGCACTATCTGCGCTCCGACCTCCACCCTGTCGTCTGCGACGCATTGGAGAACCTGGCCGCCCTCGGCCCTCTGGCCCGTCCGACGGAGCCCCTCGTCCGAGATATAGCGGAGAAGGGGCCTACGGAGTATCAGCGCATGCTGGCCAGGAAGGCTTTGGCCGCGATGGCGCCCTGAACGCCGCGCCGGCCTGACCCCCGGTTCTGCGTGGGAGATTAAACCGGCCGCCCCGCGGCCGGATAATGCCGTCTTCCGTTGAAGAATTCCGCTTCAGCGGGATTTTATTTCGGCCTTCGGGCGGCCGTTGATACCATGCTCGAATGAAAACCACCCTGCTGCTCGTCGTGCTCTTCTCATCCCCGGCGCTGGGGCAAGGCCCGGAAGCCCTCCGCCTCGAAGGGAGCCAAGCCTTCGCGGCGCTCGATGCCCAACCCCCGCGTTCTCCCGGATACGCCGCCCCCGCCAAGCTCGGGCCCTGCGGCCTGCCCCGGTACTCAGGCGATCCGGCGATGGTCGTGGTCGGCGAGCCGCTCTGGGTGGAGTCCGCCCGCGGCCTGGCGGCCCTCAACGGGGAGCAGGTGCTGCGCACGGCCCGGATGGTGGCCGCCCGCATAGACGGGCCGCGCGCCTTCGGCTCGGTCGCCGCGGCCGTGCGCTTCTTAAAGAAGAGCAGCGAAGGAGAGGACCTCTACATCACGGATTTCAGGTTCGCGGGCAAGGAGTACACCAAGGTCGCGCATTATCCCGGCGGGAACCAGTCGGGGGTGGTCTTCGCGTTCGGCACGGCCGAGGCCGTGGCCGTCGTCGCCGACAGCGCGCTGAGCTGCCTGGCGCGGACCGCGGAAGGCGCCTCCGCCGAGAAGGCCGATTACTCCCACCGCTGGTCTCAGGGGAAGTGTATGGCCTTCACCGGGGACGGACGCGAGGTCTACGCGGTCGACGTCAGCTACTGCGGGGGTTATGTCCATCGCTGGCACCAGGGGCAATGCGTGGCTTTCACGGGGGACGGCCGCGAGGTCTATGCCGTCGACGTCAGCTACTGCGATTGAACCGGAGGGGATGACCATGAAAGGACAGGGATATCGTGCGGCGCGGAGCGCCCTGCTGGCGGCGGTCCTCATCTCTTGCGCGGCGGGCTCGGGTAGGGCCGCCGCGACCGGAGTCCGGTTCGACGGACCCTCCGAGGGCAACGGCATCCTCGGGCTGCTCAAAGAGAGCCGCCTCGGCGCGGCCCCGCGCCTAGGGGCGGAGGCCGAACAGGCCGGCTTCGCCGTGTACCGCGACACTACGACCGGCCTGGCCTGGAGCTTCTCGTCGAACCGCATGGATTGGCGTTCCGCCGGCTTCTTCTGCGACGCGCGCGGCGGGGAGCTCCCCGGCTTGGAGGTCCTGAGGGCCCTGCGGGTCGCCGGTCTCGTCCCGCAGCCGGGGCCCGGAGGCTACCGCTGGGACGCCTGGAGCACCGAGGAATACTCGTATCCGCATCCGGGCTGGTCCGCGGCCTACATCGACATCACCTCCGGCGAATGGGGCGTCAGCCGCAAGACCTTCGAGCACGGGGCGGCCTGCCTGCACAGGCCATAACGGACGCGCTAGTCGCAGCGATAATCCCTGCAGTAGGCGGGCGTGCCCAGGCAGCCGGTCCCGGTCGGGTATTGCTCGCAGAAGACCTGCGTCCCGGCGCAATCGCCGGCGGTGGGATATTCCGTGCAGCGCTCCTGCGTCCCGGCGCAGTCCGAAGCGCCGGGATAGTCCCTGCAGCGGGCCGACGTCCCCGCGCAATCGTCCGCGGTAGGATACTGCGTGCAGCGGCCCTGGGTCCCGGCGCAGACGGCGTACGTCGGATTGTCACGGCAGTAGCCCGAACAAGACCCGGGATCGTAGGCGCAGGCCGCCTCGGTACCCAGGCAGGCCGACTCCCACGGGGCGTGTTCGCAGGCCGCCTGGGTCCCCGCGCAGTCCGGGGCCTCCGGGTAGCGTTCGCACCGGCTGCGCTGGTCGCCGTCTCGGTAGCTCCGGTATTCCTGGAACCGCTCCGGCGCGGGTTCGGGGTTGTAGGGGGTGTAGGCGTAGGGCGTGTAGCTGCGGCGGGCCACGGAAGGCACGGCCTTCCGCCTCTGGCCGAAAAGGGTCTCCCTAAGCCCGGACAAGGGGTCCGAATTCCAATCGACCAACGTGACCTCGGCACGCACGGCGATGGGGACGGATGCGGCGAACAACAGGACGGCTAGGCCGACGCGGCTCAGCATGCTTTCCTCCGACCGGCAAAGACATGATACGCCCGGACCGGGGCCGAGGCCAATGAAATCGCGCTGAAGCCGGGAAGTGCATGCCCCCGAAGCGATTAATCCCGGGAGGCCGCCCGACTTCACGCCGCGTTCAGGACGACGGATGTATAATACGGGCGTATGCCCAGAACAGCACCGAAGGTCCGTTCGGAATTCAACCGCTTCCTTAATAATGACGCGGTCGTCCCCCCCGTGCCGGGGGACGCTGTCCCGTTCCATAAGGGCCTTCCCGGCTACAAGCCGACCCCGCTCTACTCGCTGCCGGGCCTGGCCGAGGAGTTCGGCCTGGGAGACATCCTGCTCAAGGACGAGTCCAATCGCTTCGGGCTCAAGGCCTTCAAGGCGCTGGGCGCCTCCTACGCCCTGCACCGTTGGATGAAGACCTACGGCAACCCCAGCGGCGTCACCTTCTGCACGGCCACCGACGGCAATCACGGGCGCGCCGTGGCCTGGACGGCGCGGGCGCTGGGCCAGAAGGCCGTCGTCTTCGTGCCCCGGGGCACGACCGAGGCCCGCATCGCGGCCATCCGCGAGGAAGGGGCGCGCGTCGAGCCCGTCCAGGGCCGCTACGACGACGCCGTCCGACGCGCCGCGGGCGAGGCCGTGAAGAACCGCTGGCAGGTCGTCTCTGACACCTCCTACCCCGGCTACACGGAGATTCCGGCCTGGATCGCGGCCGGATATACCACGCTCTTCGCCGAGGTCGACGCCCAGGTCAAGGAACAGAAGCTGGCGCAGCCCGACATCGTCTTCCTGCAGTCCGGGGTCGGGGCCCTGGCCTACGCCGCCGTGATGCATTACCGCGCCGCGGGCCGCAAGCACCGCCCGGCGCTGGCGGTCGTCGAGCCCGTGGCGGCCGACTGCCTGCTCGCCTCGGCCGCATCCGAGGACGGCGCCCCCGTGACGGACCACGGCCCCCAGGACTCCATCATGGCGGGCCTCAACTGCGGGACGCCGTCGCTGGAGGCCTGGGAGCACATCAAGGCGCACTGCGAGTACTTCCTCTCCATCGACGACATCTTCGCCGAGGAGGCGATGCGCGCGCTGGCCGCCCCGGAGTCCGGCGACCCGTCCATCAAGGCCGGGGAGTCCGGGGCCGCCGGCCTGGCCGGCCTCTTCGCCCTGTGCCGCAAGCCGGAGCTGGAGGAGGACCGCGAGGACCTGGGCCTGGACGAATCGGCCACCGTCCTCGTCATCAACACGGAAGGGGACACCGACCCGGGCTCCTACCAGAGGGTCCTCGGGGAATCCCGATGAGCGCGGCCAAGCCCGTCCGCTTCACCCTCAACGGGGCTCCGCGAGAGTTCGCCGGCGACCCCGCGCTGTCCTTGCTGCGCTGGCTGCGCGACTCGGAGGGCGTCATCACCGCCAAGGACGGCTGCTCGCCGCAGGCCGCCTGCGGCTGCTGCACGGTCCAGCTCTCCGGGAAGGCCGTGCTCTCCTGCGTCACCGCGATGGCCAAGGTCGACGGCGGCGCCGTCGTCACCACCGAAGGCCTGGCCCCGGAGCGCCAGGAAGCCTTCGCCGAGGCGTTCGCGAAGTGCGGCGGGGCGCAGTGCGGCTTCTGCATCCCCGGCATCGTGATGCGCGCGGACGCCCTCCTGCGCGGCACCCCCGACCCCTCCCGCGACGATGTGGCGCGCGGCCTCAACCAGCACCTGTGCCGCTGCACGGGCTACGTGAAGATCGTCGACTCCATCCTGGAAGCGGGCCGCGCCCTGAAGGCGGGCGTCAAGGTCGCGGCGCTCAAGGTGTCCGGGAAGGTCGGCACGCGCCTGCCCAAGTTCGACATCAAGGACGCCGTGCTCGGCAGACGCCCCTACGTGGCCGACATGTCCCGGCCCGGCATGGTCCACGCCGCCTTCAAGCTCTCCGACCACCCGCGCGCGAAGGTCCTCAAGATAGACGCCGCGGCCGCCCTCCGGATGCCCGGCGTGGAGCGCGTCCTCACCGCCGCGGACGTCCCCGGCGCCCGGCGCATCGGCCTCATCGTCCAGGACTGGCCGCCGCTGGTCGGGGAGGGCGAGCTGACGCGCTATGTCGGCGACGTCCTCGCCGTCGTCGTCGCCGCCACCCGCGACCAGGCCCGCGCGGCCGCCGCCGAGGTGCGCGTACGCTACGAGGTGCTGGAGCCCGTCCTCGACATGTTCCAGGCGCTCAAGCCCGGCGCGCCCCTGGTCCACGAGACCGGCAACGTCCTCTCCGTCTCCAAGGCCAAGAAGGGCGACGCCGACGCCGCCTTCAAGGACTGCGCGTTCGTCCACGAGGCCGTGTACAAGACCCAGATGATCGAGCACGCCTACATGGAGCCCGAGGCCTGCCTGGCCGAGCCCACCGGCAAGGGCGTGCGGGTCTACTCGCAGAGCCAAGGGGTCTACGAGGACCGCCGCCAGATCGCCGGCCTGCTCAAGCTCCCGGAATCCTCGGTCGAGGTGGTGCTCGTCCCCAACGGCGGCGGCTTCGGCGGCAAGGAGGACCTCTCCGTCCAGGGCCAGGCCGCGCTGGCCGCCTACCTGATGATGAAGCCGGTGAAGGTCGAGCTCAGCCGCGAGGAATCCATCCTGCTGCACTCCAAGCGCCACCCGCTGCACATGGAATACAAGGTCGGCTGCAGCAAGGACGGCGAGCTCAGGGCCGTGAAGGCGCGCATCTGGGGCGACTCCGGGGCCTACGCGTCGGTGGGCGCCAAGGTCCTCGAGCGCGCCGCGGGCCACTCCACCGGGGCTTACTATGTCCCGAACGTCGATGTGGAAGCCACGGCCGTCTACACGAACAACCTGCCCTGCGGGGCGATGCGCGGCTTCGGCGCCAACCAGGCCACCTTCGCGATGGAGTGCGCCGTCGACGAGCTCTGCGAGCTGGGGGACTTCGACCGCTGGAAGTTCCGCTGGGCCAACGCCCTCACCGAGGGGAAGTCCACGGCCACCGGCCAGGTCCTGGCCAAGGGCGTGGGCGTGCGGGCCACGCTCGAGGCCGTGGAGCAGCGCTTCAAGGCCGCCGAGCGGGCCGGCATCGCCTGCGGCATCAAGAACACCGGCATCGGCAACGGGATGAAGGACGAGGGCACCGCCCGCATCTTCGTGAAGTCCCCGACGGAGATCGAGCTCTACCACGGCTGGACCGAGATGGGCCAGGGCTGCGACACCATGGCCGTCCACGCCTTCTGCGAGGAGACCGGGCTGGCCCCCGAGCTCGTCAAGGTGCGCGTGCGCACCGCCGACGAGGCCCCCGCGGGGATGACGACGGCCTCGCGCGCCACCAGCCTCATCGGCAACGCCGTCATCGACGCCTGCAAGCCCTTCAAGGCCGACCTGGCCAGGGACGGGCTGGCCAAGATGACCGGCCGCCGCTACCTGGGCTCCTGGGCCTGCGACTGGACCACCAAGCCCGGCTACGACACGCACGGCAAGCCCATCTGCACCCATTACTCCTACTCCTACGCGACGCAGGTGGTAATCGTGGACGCGGAAGGCCGCATCTCGGAGGTCGTGGCCGCCCACGACGCCGGCCGCGTGATGAACCCCACCCTCTTCGAAGGCCAGATCGAGGGCTCCGTCCACATGGGCCTGGGCTACGCCCTCACCGAGGACCTGCCGCTCGTCAAAGGCCGGCCCAAGTCGCTCAAGTTCCGCGACCTGGGCATCCTGCGCGCCAAGGACATGCCGAAGGTCACCGTCATCGGCGTCGAGGTGCCCGACGAGTTCGGCCCGTACGGGGCCAAGGGCGTCGGCGAGATCGGCCTGGTGCCCACGGCCGGCGCCGTCGCCAACGCCCTCTACCGCGTCGACAAGGTCCGGCGCCGCGTCCTGCCGATGAGGCGCTAGGGCCGTGCTCTACCTGAAGGACGCCGTCCTCGTGCATTGGCGCACCCTCGCGCTCAAGCGCGCCCACTGGCTGCTCCGGCCCGGGCACGCCCCCGAGGCCGTCCGCTCCGTGCCCCGGGGCGCTCCCGCGCTCGACTGCGACGGCCGCCTCGCCACCCGCTCCTTCGCCGTCGGACACCACCATGTCTACTCGGCCCTGGCCCGCGGCATGCCCGCGCCGGCCCGCGCCCCCCGGGACTTCGCCGACATGCTCAAGCTCGTCTGGTGGAACCTGGACAAGAAGCTCGACCGGGCCATGGTGGGGGCCTGCGCCCTGGCCGCGGCGGTCGAGGCGCTCAAGTCCGGCGTCACCTTCGTCATCGACCACCATGCCTCCCCGAAGGCCGTGGCCGGCTCGCTGCACATCATCGCCGAGGCCTTCGACCGGGCAGGCCTGGGCCACCTGCTCTGCTACGAGCTCTCCGACCGCGACGGCCCAGGCCCCCGCCAGGCCGGCTTCGCCGAGCAGGAGGCCTACCTCTCAAAGCGCCAGGGCCTCGTCGGGCTCCACGCCTCCTTCACCGTCGGCGACGAGCTGCTGGAGCGGGCCGCCCTGCTGGCCCGGCGGCACAAGACCGGCGTGCACGTCCACGTCGCGGAGGCGGCCTCGGACGAGGAGTCCTGCCGGGCCGGGCACGGGACCAGCGTCCTGGAACGCTTCGCCAAGGCGGGGCTGCTCGATTCGCCGCGCGCCATCCTCGCCCACGGCGTGCATCTGTGCGCGGCCGAGCGCGCCCTCTTCACCCGCTCTCAGGCCTGGCTGGTCCAGAACCCGGAGAGCAACCTCAACAACGCCGTTGGCATCCTCGACGGGCGGGGGCTGGGCTCGCGCGTCATGCTCGGCACCGACGGCCTGCACGCCGACATGCCCGCCAGCCTCAAGGCCTGCTATTTCGCCTCCCAGGGCGCCGAAGGCCTGAGCCCCGCCGCGGCCTACGGCCGGCTCCGGGCGGTCCATGCCTATCTTGGGACCAACGGCTTTTCGGGCGACGCGGAAGACAACCTGGTCGTGCTCGACTACGCGCCCCCCACCCCGGTGACTCCGGGCAACTGGCCGGCGCACATGGTGTTCGGGGTGACGAAGGCCGACGTCCGCCATGTCGTCTCCCAAGGCCGTTTGGTCGTCAAAGACCGGCGCGTGCTCACCCTCGACGAGGGACGAGTGATGGAATTCGCGCGCCGGCAGGCGGTGAGGCTATGGCGAAGGCTCTGAAGAAGAATAACCCCAAGAAGGAGCTGCGCGTCGACGGCGAGCGCCTCTACAAGGCGTTGCACGACCTCGGCGAGGTCGGCGCCTACAAGGACGAGTCCACAGGCATCGTCGGAGTGAACCGCCTGGCCCTGAGCGAGGCGGACGGCGCGGGGCGGCGCAAGGTCGTCTCCTGGATGAAGGAGCTGGGCCTGAGCGTATCGGTGGACCAGATCGGCAACGTCTACGCCGAGCGCAGGGGAGAGACCGACCTCCCCCCCGTGATGATGGGCTCCCACATCGACTCGGTGCCCACCGCCGGACGCTTCGACGGCTGCCTGGGCGTGCTGGGCGCGCTCGAGGTGATGCGCACCCTCTCCGAAAGCGGCCTCACCACGAAGCGCCCCCTGGTGGCCGCCTTCTTTACCGAAGAGGAGGGCTGCCGCTTCGGCACCGACATGCTGGGCTCCGCCGTCGCCACCGGCCGCATCCCGCTGGAGGCGGCCTACGCCCTCAAGGACGCCCAGGGCCTGACGGTCAAGGGCGAGCTCGAGAAGACCGGCTTCCTGGGCCCGGAGGCCGTCGGCCGCCGCAAGCCCCACGCCTACCTCGAGTGCCACATCGAACAAGGCCCTTCGCTGCGCCATGACGGCTTTGAAATCGGCGTGGTGACCGGCGTGCAGGCCATCAGCTGGCAAGAGCTGACCATCGTCGGCAAGTCCGCCCACGCCGGCACCACCCCGATGGAGTTCCGCAAGGACGCCGGCGTGGCCGCGGCGCGCATCAACCTGAAGCTGCGCGAGATGATCGCCTCGGGGATGTTCGGCAAGGGGATGCGCGCCACGATGGGCGTCAACCGCCCCCATCCCGGAATGGTCAACGTCGTCCCCGGCCGGGTGGTCTGCACGGTGGACCTGCGCCATCCCGAGGACGGCTTCATGGAGGAGGTCGAGCGCGAGCTCGTCGCCTTCTACAAGCAGGTGGAGAAGGACGAGGGCGTGTCCATCTCCTGGCGCCAGACGGCCAGGACCGCCATGGCCCCTTTCTCCGACGAGGTCCAGTCCGTCGTCGAGGGCGCGGCCAACGAGCTGGGCCTCTCCAACACCCCCATCCTCTCCGGCGCCGGGCACGACGCGCAGGAGTGGAGCCGGGCCTGCAAGACGGCGATGGTGTTCGTGCCGGGCGAGTACGACGGCATCAGCCACAACCCGCGCGAGTTCTCGACCCTGAAGCAGTGCGCCGACGGCGTGAACGTCCTGCTCGGCGCCGCCCTGACCCTGACGGAGGACTAGTGCGCTTCGCCCTGACCCAGACCGTCAACGCCTACCAGGCGATGCCAGCCAAGCTCGAGGACCTGCCCTCCCTGGCCCCGAAGCTGGAGGACGTGCGCCGGGCGAACGTGGCGCACAACGTGTCCCTCATCGGGGAGGCCAAGGGCATGGGCGCGCGCGCGGTCTGCCTGGGCGAGCTGTTCCCCGCGCCCTACTTCGCCCTGCAGGAACACCCGATGTGGCTGGCCCTGGCCGAGGACGCCCTCAAGGGCCCCACCATCAAGGAAGTCTGCAAGGCGGCCTACGAGAACGGGATGGTGGTGGTCGCCCCCCTCTACGAGCTCGACGCCGCGACGGGCAAGCGCTACAACACGGCCGTCGTGGTCGACGAGCGCGGCGTGGTGCTGGGCCGCTACCGCAAGACCCATATCCCCTGCGGCGCCAACGAGAAGGGCAAGTTCACCGAGACCTTCTACTACGGCCCCGGCGACCCGCCCGAAGGGGAGCCCTCCTACCCCGTCTTCGCCACCTCGGCGGGCCGGATCGGGGTGAACATCTGCTACGACCGCCACTTCGAAGGCGTGGTCCGCAGCCTGTCGCGCGCCGGCGCCGAGGTGGTATTCTCCCCCGCGGTGACCTTCGGGGAGAAGTCCCAGCGCATGTGGGGCCTGGAGTTCCGAGTGGACGCCGCCCGCCACCGCGTGTTCATCGGCGGCTCGAACCGCCTGGGCACGGAGAAGCCCTTCAACCAGGAGTACTTCGGCTCCTCCTTCTTCGCCGGGCCGGACGGCGAGCGCCTGCCCAACCTCTCCCAGCACCCCAACATCGTGGTCAGCGACCTGGACCTCGACGCCCTGCGCCGGCCCGACCCCTCGGGCTGGGACCTGAAGCGCGACGAGCGGCCGGGCATCTATGCGCGCTAGGAGCCCGTCCGAGTAAAGCCCTTCCGGCCTGAGTGGGTCGTAAGGAGCGCGCGAGCGAAGCTCGCGCGCAACCGGCGGCCGAAGGCCGACGGCTGCCGGTCAATGATCGGGCGCCTGCGGCGTGCTGCTTGCGCT
>JACRDU010000050.1 GCA_016218495.1 Elusimicrobiota bacterium | reverse complement strand
GCGCCGCGAGTTGTGGACAAAATGCCTAACCCAGCCGAGCGCTCCGTCGGTGGGGCGAACGGCGGACCTAAGGCCCTGGTTGTTGGAGGCCCCCCCGCGCTATCCTTGCCGGATGCTCCTCCCCTGGCTGCTGGCGGCCGCCCTGTGCGCGGCCCAGGAAGGCCCGGCCTTGCGCCAGGGCGCGCTGGCCGATTCGGCCGGGCGGCGGGCGGCGGCGGGGTTTTCGGCGGAATCCGCGGCGGCGGGCGCGCGCGCGGCCTTCGGCGAGCCGGCCCCGGCGCCGGTCTTCCTGAAGACGGCGCGCTTCTCTCCAGCCGCGCCCGCCGAGCTGAGGCTGCCGCCCGAGCCGCCGGCCCTCAAGACCCCTCCCCCGGCCCTGGCCGCCAAGGCCTACGCGGCCGAGGACGAGGACGGCCCCAAGTTCCCGCCGTTCGGGACGGGCTGGGACAGGGCCGGCACCCTCAAGGCGGCGTCCTTCGGCCTGGCCGGCGCGCTCATCGGCTTCTTGCTCGGCGGCCCCATCGGCGCCGCGGCGGGCTTCCTGGCCGGCTTCTTCATCGGGGCGGCGCTCTGGAAGGCCGCGGGCTGAGGCCTACTTCTCCAGGTCCTTGAGGGACTTCCGGTAGAGCTTGTAGAGGGTGGTGGGCTGCCGCCCGGCGGGAAGCATCTGCTCCAGGGTGCCCCAATAGAAGCCGCCGCCCAGGCTTTCGGGGACCAACGCCGGGGCCGCCGCGTTATAGAGGAGGGTCAGGTCCTTGAGCGGCCCGTCCACGGCGCCCGGCTCCAGCCACCAGTAGGCGGGCGGCTCCTTGCCGTCGCCGAAGGCCCAGCCCCCGAGGTAGAACTCCTTGTCCGGGAAGTTCCGGCGCAGGAGCTGGAAGGCCGGCTCCAGCGCCAGGCCCAGCGGGTGGCGGTGGGGGTAGACGCTCAGGCCCAGCTCGTCGATGCCCGCCCCGAAGCCGCGCTCCTTGGCCCAGGCCACCCAGTCGCTCAGGCCGTGGCGGCCGTCCGGCGCCGTCCCGTCCCACCAGTGCAGGGTGGCGGCGGTCCTGAGCGAGGCGTCGGCGCGCTTGACCTCGACGACGGCCTTCTGCACGCAGAGCAGGATGGTCTCGTCGCTGAGCGGCTTGCGCCCGCCCAGCCAGGTCCCGTTGGGCTCGCTGGCCACCTCCCAGACGCGCACGCGGTCCTTGAAGCGCATGACCAGGTTCCGGGTCCGCTCGCCGTAGAGCTCCGGGGTCAGGCCGGCGGGCCAGAGCTGGCTGTCGAGGACCGAGCCCAGCACGCGCAGCTGCTTGGCCTCCAGGGCGCGCAGCAGCTCGTCGTAGAGCGTGAAGGAGGCCGCCTTCGAGAAGGTCAGGTCGCCCTGCGGGACGGCGAAGACCAGGCGCACCCAGGACGCGCCCGAATCGGCGACGGCCCCGGCCAGGAGGTCGAAGTCCGATATCCGTCCGAGGATCCCTTCGTCGAGCGACAGGCCGCGGCGCACGCGCGGCCCGGCTTTCTCGTCCCGGGAGACCTGGCGGCCGTGCTCCACGAGGACCTGCTGCCAGGCCACCGAGACGGCCGACAGGGCCTCGTCGAAGAGCCGGGCGCGCTTGCGGCGGTCGGACACCGCCGTGGCCCGCGCCACGGCGTTCTTGGCCGCTTCGACCAGGGCGGCCGCCTTGCGCGACGGGGCGTAGGCCGGCTTCCAGACCGAGGTCCGGTCCTTATACGAATCCTGCAGGGCGGCGTAGGCCCAGCGCGCCGCCTCCTCGTTGACGAGGAGGGTCCGCCCGCCCTCGTAGCCCGCCCCGCCGTTGTCGAGGCGGATGGTGGAGAAGCCGTCCTCGGGCAGCGGCCAGGGCAGGCTGGCCGCCATGCGCGTAGCGCCCTCCCATTGCCAGGCCGGGGTGGTCGAGCCTTCCACCCACCAGGGCCGGCCGTCGAGCAAGGTCCCGTCCGGGGCCGACAGGCGCAGGCCGGAGGTGGGGGAGGCCCCGAGCGGGTCCAGGGCGCGGCGCAGGGCGGCCTGGTCGAGGAGCCGGCCGTCGCCCCCGTAGGCTTCCAGCTGCACGACGGCCGCCGCGCAGCGGGGGGCCGGAGCCAAAGACAGCAGCAGGGCGGCGGGCAGGGCGAGCATCGAGCGGTTGTAACAAAATCGCGATTGAAAATCCCGGGATTCCTGTTATAAACAGGGCACCATGAGGCTGCTGCTCGTCCTCGCGCTGGCATTCCTCATATACGCCCATCATTCCCTGGGGATGGAAGTCCTCGAGGAGACGGCCTGGGAGGTGCGGGTAGGCCGCGCCCCGTTCTTCCCCTTCGCGAAGAAGGACACCCTCTCCTTCGAGCGGGGGCGCTTCGTCTCCGCGCGCTCCCTGGCAGAGGGGTTCGCCGCGGCCGGCTACGGGACGGCGGGCCCCGGCGGGGCCTGGAGCTCCAGGCTCAAGGGCCGGGACGGCACCGTCGTCGAATGGCGCGGCACCGTCCGGGGTGACCGCATGCGCGGCACCGTCACCATGGTCCGGGCCGACGGGGCGGTCAAGACCTACAAGTTTCGCGGCCGCCGCCGCGGGGCCTAGCGGGGCGGAGCCCCGCTGTGCCGGGCTTCGGCGGGGCTATGAGGACGCCCGGCCTGTTCCCTTGCGTGTCGCACAGCCTTCGCGAGTTTTATATAGTGGGACGCCTCGCGGTGCGCGGCAACTATGTCCCACGACGTCATCATCGTCGGCGGCGGAATCATCGGAACGGCCACGGCCTACAGCCTGGCCCGCAGGGGGCACAAGGTCCTGGTGATGGACCAGGTGGCCATCCCGAACCCGCAGGGGTCCTCCGACGACCACGCGCGCGTGTTCCGCCTGGCCCACGGCAAGGACTCCTTCTACGCCGACCTGGCCGCCCGGACCATCCCGCTGTGGAAGGAGCACGAGCGCGCCTTCGGCGAGGAGTTCCTGACCCAGAACGGCGTGCTGGACCTCGCCGCGGGGGACGGCCGCCGCGAGGAGGCCAGCTACAAGACCCTCTCCGACATGCGCCTGCGCGTGGAGCGCCTGACGCCCCAGCAGGTCGTGGAACGCTACCGGATGATGCGCCTGCGCTGCTGCAAGTTCGCGGTCTTCCACCCCGACGGCGGCATGGTCTGGGCCAAGCGCGCCATCGAGGCCTTCTCCCGGCACATCCTGCGCAACCGCGGCCACCTCGAGCCCGGGGTCAAGATCGTGAAGGTCCTCAAGGACAAGGGGAAGGTGACGGCGCTCAAGGACTCCAAGGGGAAGTTCTGGCGCGCGGAGCACTATGTGTTCTGCCCGGGCGCCTGGACCCGCGAGGTGCTCGAGGACTACGGCATCCCGGTGGACATCACCCGCCAGGAATGCCTGTACCTGCGCCCGCCCCGCAACCAGGGGCGCTACCGCCCGACCCACTTCCCGGTCTTCGCCTTCGACAAGCTCGGCATGCACGGCTTCCCGGTGCACATCCACGGCTTCCTCAAGGTCGGCTTCCACCGCAAGGGGCCGTCGAACCGGCAGCCGGTGATGCCTCTGGTCCCGGACCGCAAGTTCGAGGGCCAGAGCCGGAGGTTCCTCAAGGACTTCGTGCCCGACCTGGCGGACTTCTCCGAGCAGGAAGGGCGGGTCTACTACTACACACGCACCGCGGACGGCGACTTCCTCCTCGACACCCTGCCCGGCGTGGACAACGCCTGGCTGGCGGCCGCCTTCGCCGGCGACGGCCCGATGTTCGCGCCCCTGGTCGGGCAGACCATGTCCCAGCTCGTCTCGGGGGAGAAGCCCGCCGTGAACCTCCACCGCTTCCGCGTGTCTCGGCTGCGGCTGCGGCCGAAGAAGGCCTAGAGCCCGTGGCGGTCGGCCAGGCCCACCGAGACCATCCCCGTCCAGGCGCCGTTCCATGCGGCGTCCGCCAGGCGGCGCCAAGGCGCCAGCGCCGCGCCCAGGGCCCTGACGGCCCCGGCGCCGAACCCCGAGCCGGCCTCCATGGGCCGCAGCTCCGGCATGCGGAAGGCGGGGCGATCCTCGTCCCAACGCCGGCGCTTCGGGAACCAGTTGCGGCGTCGGCCGACGCCCGCATCGACGACGGCGTCCGGCCCGTCCTGCCGCGGCGCAGCGGCGTCGAAGGCCAGGTCCAGGGCTTGGCGGCGCCCGTCGGCCGAGGGGTTCTCCCGCACCAGCAGCACGGCCAGCGCCGCATGGCGCAGGGCGTCGGCGTGCGCGAGGCGGGGGGCGCCCAGGAGGACGAAGGCCAGGGCCAGCGTCTTCATGCCGGCAGGATAGCTCCGGGCCGCCGGAGTCTGAAGGGTCGATGGGCCCGCCCGGGCGCCGTCACTGGGCCCCTGCTCTTCTGGGCCCTGCTCCTGGGCCTCCCGGGCCCCGCCGCGGCCGAGCGCGTCGGCTTCAAGACGGCCGACGGCCTGAGCATCGCCGCCGAGTGGCGCGCGCCGCGCCGGGGCCAGCCGGTCTTCGTCCTGCTCCACGGGCTGGGCGCCGGACGGGGCGAATGGAAGGCCTTCGCGGCCCGCGCCGCGGCGGCGGGCTGGGGCTCCCTGGCCCTGGACATGCGCGGGCACGGGGACTCGGGCGGGCCCCCCTACACCGCCTTCCGCGGCCCCGAGGACTGGCTGCGCGTGGAGGCAGACGCGGCGGCGGCCCTGGAATGGCTGGCCTCGGCCCGCCATGTGGCGCGCGAGCGGGTCGTCCTGGGCGGGGCCAGCATCGGGGCCAACCTGGCGCTGCGCGCGGCGGCGGACCTGCCCCGCATCCGCTTCGTGATGCTCCTCTCCCCGGGCTGGAACTACCAGGGGGTGACCCTGCCCGACGCCGTGGCCGCCTACGGCAAGCCCATCGTCTTCGCGGCCGCGGCCGACGACCCCTACGCGCTCAAGTCCTCGCAGGAGGCCATGCGCATCGCCAAGAGCCCGGCGGCCGTGTTCCTGCGCGCGGCCAAGGGGCATGGCGTCCGGATGCTCGAGGGAGCGGAGAACAAGCCCTTCGCGGAGGCGCTCTTCAAGGCGCTCGCCGAGCGGGCCGCCTCCGAGGGCGTCGCCCCTAAGTAGCCCGGCCGCCTACTTCTTGGCCGGCTTCTTGGGCGCGGACCGCGTGGCGAGGAAGTCGCGCATCTCCCTCAGGAACCCGACGGCCTTGGGGATGTCGGCGTAGCCGATGCGCACGCCCTTCTTCGACCAGCCCTTGTAGGTCTCCTCTTCCACCCATTCGCGCAGGTCCAGGCCCGTCGCGTCGCGGTAGATGGTCACCCGCGCCACCAGCTCGACGCCCGGCTTCTTGGGGAAGCGCGCCAGCTCCACGTCCTCGAGCGCCTCGGGCTCCTTGGGCAGCTTCTCGAGGGTCGCGATGACCCCGTCGAGCACCTGGCCCTTGAGGGTGACCCCCGCCTTGGTGGGCCCTTCGTAGTCCTCGCGCTTGACGAAGGTCCGGATGGAGCCGAACGGGTAGCCTTTGAACTCGTCGACGTAGAAGCGCATCTCCGAGGTCTCGTTGACCGGCAGGCGGCCCACGTCCTTCAGCGGGCTGAACGTCGTCGTCTCTTCGCTCATGGTCCCTCCCTTCCGGATGCTAGTACGCGCGACGGGCCGATTTAGTTCCATTTTAGTATTCTTCGGGCGATGCCCTACACGCCGGAGCACATGTCGCAGTGGGACGACTTCTTCATCCACAACCCGGCCAGCCGCCGGCGCCGCGAGCTCCTGGCCGGACTGGTCGCCGGGCTGGGCTTCGAGTCGGTCCTGGACGTCGGCTGCGGCGACGGCAGCCTGGCCGTGTTCCTCAAGGAGCGCTTTGGCAAGCCCACCTTCGGGCTGGAGCACGACTCCGACCGCCCGCGCCTGGCGGGCCGGCTCGACGGATTCTACGCGATGAGCATCGCCTCGGCGCGGCCCGAGCGGACCTTCGGCCTGGTCGTCGCCACCGAGGTGCTCGAGCACATCCCCGACGACCAGGCGGCGCTGCGCAACCTCCGGGCGGTCTGCTCGGGCTACCTGGCGGTGACGGTGCCCGCCGGGCCCATCAGGAGGACCGACCGGCACATGGGCCATGTCCGCCACTACACGCTGGCGGGGCTGTCCGCGGAGGTCGAGGCGGCCGGCTTCGAGGTGGTGCGGGCCTTCGCCTGGGGCTTCCCGTTCCACTCCCTCTACAAGGCCGCCCAGGACTGGGTCCCCGGCGCGATGATCGAGGGCTTCGGGTCCGGGCGCTACGGCCCGGCCGCCAAGGCGGTCTGCGCCCTGCTCTACGCCCTGTTCGGCCTCAACTCCGAGAGCCGGGGCTGCCAGCTCTTCCTGCTCGCCCGCGTCCCCGGGGGGGCCGGACAACAATCGCATTGACAGCCCGGCGAAGGTCCGCTATCCTCAGGGGATAGCCTCTCCGTCGTAAAACCATGTCCTACGCCCATCTAGTGGACGCCTCGCAGGCCAAGACGGCCGACCGCTCGGCCTTCCGGCCCACCCCGCTGTCTCTGTGGCCGGTGCCGCGCACGCGGCCGGTGCGCGTCTTCTTGACCACCGTGCCCTACGACAACATGAAGCTGGGCTACGGCATCGACAAGAAGAACGAGAAGGGCAAGGTCTACGGCTACACCCCGCCCCTGGGGCTGGGGATGCTGGCCCGGGTGGCCAAGGACTACGGCTGCGAGGTCGTGGTCAACGACGCCGGGGCGTTGGGCGACGACTACGACGGCCTCATCGCGAAGATCGCCGCCTTCAAGCCCGACATGGTCGGCTTCTCGGTCTTCACCGCCAACTTCATGCAGGCCATGGAGTCCGTCGAGCGCGTGCGGCTCCATCCCCAGCTCAAGGACGCCCTGGTGCTCATCGGGGGCCCCCACGTCTACACCTTCCGCGAGAAGGTCCTGACCGAGATCCCCGCCGACATCGCCGTCTACGGCGAGGCCGAGGCCGACCTGCTGGAGCTCCTGGAGTTCTACGACAAGAAGCGCGCCGGCCTCGCCAAGGTCAACGGCGTCTTCTACCGGACCGAGGCCGGCATCCTCAAGACCGAGGAGGAGCACTCCTCGCGCTCGCTCGACAACTTCGGCTTCCCCGACTGGGACCAGTTCGACTTCTCGCTGTACCGCAACATGCCCGGCCAGGTGCGCCGCCACCCGATGACGAGCATGGTCACCTCCCGGGGCTGCCCGTACCGCTGCAACTTCTGCTTCCAGGCCGGGCGCTTCGCCGACAAGTACCGGCGCTATTCGCCCGAGGTGGTCATCGCCGAGATCCAGAAGCTGCAGGCCCGCTACGGCATCAAGGAGATCCAGTTCTGGGACGACATCTTCTTCATCAACAAGAAGTGGGTGGAGACCTTCTGCCATCTGATAAAGAAGAACCGCATCGACCTGACCTGGTCGGGCTACGCGCGCGTGGACCTGGTCGACCCCGACCTGCTCAAGCTGGCGCGCGAGAGCGGCTGCTGGAACATCTTCTACGGCTTCGAGGTGGGCACCCAGGAGATGCTGGACTTCCTCGACAAGCGCGCCACCCTCAAGCAGGCCGTGGACGCCTGCCGCTGGACCAAGGAGGCCGGCATCATCGTGCGCGGCTCGTTCATGGTGGGCCTGCCCAACGAGACGCCCGAGATCGGCCGCAAGACCATCGACTTCGCCCTCGAGCTCGACCCCGACTACGCGAACTTCAACATCTTCTTCCCCGAGCCGGGCACCGGGCTCTACGAGCTGGCGCTCAAGTCCGGGCGCCTGCTCTCGCACTCCTACCTGGGCCGCGGCGTGCCGGTCTACCTGCCCGAGGGCTACGACTCCCCCGAGGCGGTGCGCAAGGTCCAGGCCGAGGCGTTCCGGCGCTTCTACTTCCGGCCGTCGTACCTGGCCAAGCGCGTGATGCGGGTGCGCACCCTCTCCGAGGTCCGCCAGTATTGGGACGGCCTGCGCATGCTGCTCTCGATGGGGCGCACGAAGGTGAAGTACGCCTTCGCCACCGAAGCCGCGAAGACCGGGCAGGAATCCCGGAACGTCTTTTGACGCCCCGCCAGCGCCACGGCCTGCTGGTCTTCTCCGTCGCCCTCGCCCTGCGCGGGGCCTCCCTCGCCCTCTTCCCGGCCTCGCCCGTCCTCGACGGCGACCAGGTGGACTACGACCGCATCGGCTGGCACCTGGCCACGGGGCGGGGGTTCGCCTGGAACCCCGGGGTGGAGACCTCCATCCGGGCGCCCGGCTACCCCGTCCTGGTGGCCGGCGTCTATAAGGCGGCCGGGCGGAACCCCGGCGCGGTGCGCGCCGTGCAGGCGGTGCTGGGGGCGGCGACGGCCTGGCTGCTGTACGCGGTGGCGCTCTCTATGTTCGACCCGCGGGCCGCGGCGGGGGCGGCCTGGCTGTGCGCCCTCTACCCGGTCTTCATCCACTACGACGGGCGCATCCTGGCCGAGAGCCTGACCACCTTCCTGACCTTGCTCTGCGTCCCCGGCCTGTACGCCTTCGCGCGCGAGGGCGCGCGCGCCCCGCTGGCCGCCTCGTCGCTCCTGCTGGGCCTGGCCACTTTGACGCGCCCCGGGACTTTGCTGATGCCGCTGGCCGCGGCGCCGCTGCTCTTGCTGCGCCGTCCCCTGGACTGGCGCGCCCCCGTGCTCTACCTGGGCCTGTTCGCGGCCGTCCTGCTGCCCTGGCAGGTCCGCAACCACCGCCTGTTCGGGCATTGGACGCTATGCAGTCGGGGGCCGGGCTTCGGCCTCTTCGTCACGGGTCTGCAGACCCAGGGCGTCCCCTACGCGGAGGGCTTCCGGCGCTATGTCGCCATGTCCCAGGAGCCGCGCTACCAGGAGCCCACCGAGCCCGTGCGCGGTTCGCACCCCTACATGGAGCTCGAGCAGCGCATGCAGGCCGAGGGCAAGGCCGCCATCAAGGCCCACCCGCTGCGCTACGCGGGCATCGTGCTCGGGCGCCTGCCGCGCTTCTGGGTGACCAGCCATTCCTCCCTGTTCGGGGTGGAGCGCTCCCTCAGGGAATACCGTGCCGAGGGACGCTGGGGGCCCGTCGCCTTCCGCCTGGCCCTGCTGGCCTTCCATGCCGGCCTTTGGGCGCTGGCCCTCTTCGGGGCCTGGGAGCACCGGGCGCGCTGGCGCGAGCTCTGGCCCCTGGCCCTGCTGCCGGCCTACTTCACCATCCACATCGCCTTCGACAACGTCCCGCGCTACCATGTGCCGGCCCTGAGCGCGGTCTTCGCCTTCGCGGCGGCCGGGGCCGTCGGCCTGTGGGACCGGCTGCGGGCGCGGCTGCGCGAATCTTAGTTAGAATGCCGCATGACCGAGCATGGCGCAGGGAATGGTCGACCGATTGTCCGTAGGGAGCGACCATGACCGAGCATAGCTTGAAGCTCAGCGTCGTCATCCCCGCCTTCAACGAGGCCGGGGCGGTGGCCGGCGTGGTCGGCGCGGTGGCGAAGGTGCTCGCCGCCGAGGGCTTCGCGGCGGAGCGCTTCGAGGTCATAGTGGTCGACGACGGCTCCAGCGACGGCACGGCCGCCGCGGCCGAGGGCGCCGGCGCCCGGGTCCTGCGCCATCCGACCAACATGGGCTACGGGAAGTCGCTCCTGACGGGCTTCGCCGCGGCCAAGAACGACTGGATCCTGATGATCGACGCCGACGGGACCTATCCCGCCTCGGACATCCCCAAGCTGCTCGCCCACGCGCCGGGCTTCGACATGGTGGTGGGCGCGCGCCAGGGGACCCTGTTCTGGGGCAACCCGTGGGAGACGGTGCGCCGGCGCATCTACCTGATGATGGCCGGCTTCGTGGCGGGCCAGCGCATCCCGGACGCCAACTCGGGGCTGCGCCTGCTGCGCAAGAGCGCCGTGGAGCGCTCCATGCCCATCCTCTGCTACGGCTACTCGCTCTCCACGACCATGACCCTGTCCTTCCTGCAGGCCGGGCGCTTCGTGAAGTTCGTCCCGGTCTCCTACGAGGTCCGCACGGGCAAGTCCAAGGTGCGCCTGCTGCGCGACGTCCCCCGCACCCTGCAGATCATGACCCAGGTCATCTTGCACTACAACCCGCTCAAGTTCGTCGTGTTCCTGTGCCTGCTCCCCGCCCTCTTCGCCGCCGCCTGCGCGGCGCGCTTCGCGCTGACCGGCGACGTCAAGGCCTTCTACTGGGCGGGCGGGGCCGCGACGGCGGCGGTGGCCTGCTTCCTGCTGGGCTGCCTGATGGACTCCATCCGCCTGGGCCGCCGGCGCGAGGGCTCCCCCTTCGACGCCTAGCATGCAGGAGAAACAACCGCTCTGGGCCGAGGAGTGGTCCCGCTACAAGGACGACAACGAGGGGCTCTTCCGGGACTGGATCCACCCCTGGACGCTGGAGGACTTCCGCGGCAAGCGCGTCCTGGACGCGGGCTGCGGCCACGGGGCGCACACGGCGATGACGGCGCGCTTCGCCAAAGAGGTGGTCGGCGTCGACCTCAACTGCGCCGACATCGCCCGGCGCGAGGTGGCGGCCTTCCCCAACGCCTCCGTGGTCGAGGGAGACATCGCCCGGGTCGGCTTCGAGCGGCCCTTCGACGTCGTCTACTGCGTGGGGGTCATCCACCACACCGACGACCCGGCGGCCACCTTCCGGCACCTGGCCGGCCTGGTGAGACCCGGCGGAAGGCTCATCGTCTGGGCCTATTCCCACGAGGGCAACTTCCTCAACCGGACCTTGGTCGAAGGGGTGAAGCGCTGGGGCCTGCTCAAGCTGCCGGCCGGGGCCCTGCACGCCCTGGCCTGGCTCCTGACCTTCCTGCTCTACCCCGTCGTCTACAGCGTCTACCTGCTTCCCCTGCGGTTCCTGCCCTACTACGAGTACTTCGGGAACTTCCGCCGGCTGAGCCTGCGCAAGAACGTCCAGAACGTCTTCGACAAGCTCATCGCCCCGCAGACCTGGTTCCTCAAGAGGGAAGAGGTGGCCGCCTGGTTCGCCGACGGCTTCGGCGACGTCCACCTCTCCCCTTATATGGGCGTGAGCTGGCGGGCCTCCGGGACGAAGCGCGCGTAGGCCCTTGGGCCCAGGGTTGTTTGGGTCCCCGGCCCCTCCCTTAACAACGCTCCGGCGGCCATACTGGAGGACCATGAGAAACCTCCCCTTGCTCGCCGCCCTGCTCGCCCTCGCCGCGCCGTGCCGCGCCGAAGGCATCGCCGCGCTGGGAGCCGTCGCCGAGACCTCGATGTCGGCCGCCTCGTCTGCGGACCTCGGCGCCGCCAAGATGGGCGCCGGCCTGGCCATGGGCGAAACCGGGGGCAAGGGCGCGGTCAGCGCCGGGCGCAACGACGTCAAAGGGAATTTCTCCGCCGCCACGGCCGACCTGGGCAAGGGCGGCAAGCCCAAGGGCTTCACCCCCAAGGACGTGCCCGAGCCCAAGAAGCCCGGCATCATCTCGCGCACCGGCGCGGCTTTGAAGCCGTACAAGGAGCACATGCTGGGCGCCGGCGTCGGCGGCGCCGTCGGGGCCGCGGCCGCCTGGGCCGGGGGCTTGGGCATGCTGGGCGCCGTGCTCACCGGAGGCGCCATCGGCGCCGCTGCCATCTACCTGCACAAGAAGGGCGAGACGGGCGCCGCCATCGGCGCGGCCAGCTTCGGCATCGCCGGACTGGCGCTGGGCGGGCCCATCGGCGGGCTGGTGGGCGCCGTGGTCGGCGGCCTGGGCGCCTGGATGCTGGGCAAGTTCTTCGCCTCCTAACAAAACCTATAATCGCCGCATGCCGTTGCTGCGGCCCCTGCGCTATCTCGCCAAGGCCCTCGTCGCCGTGGACTCGCCGCGCCAGCTGGCGGCCGGCCTGGCCCTGGGCTTCGCTCTGGGACTCATACCCAAGACCAGCCTGCTCGCGACGCTGGGCCTGGTCGTCCTGGCCGCGTTGCAGGTGAACCTGGCCGCGGCCTACGGCGCGGCGGCGCTGGCATCCCTGTTCTCTTCGCTCGCCGACCCGCTGGCTCATGCGGTGGGGCACGCCCTCCTCGTCAAGGCCGCTTTCCTGGCCCCGCTCTGGACGGCGCTCTACAACCTGCCCGTAGTCCCCTGGACGGGCTTCAACAACACGGTCACCCTGGGCTGGACGGTGCTGGGAGCCCTGCTGGCGTATCCCATCTACAGGGCCGCTGTGCCCTGGTGCGAGCGCTACCGCGAATCCATCGGCGCGCGCCTGCGCCAGTACAAGGTCGTGCAGCTCCTCTTGGGCGCCGACCTCGGCTCCAAGGCGGCGGGCTCGTGATTCGCTGGTCCTACGTCGTCCCTCGCCTCGCCGTAGTGGGCCTGCTCTGGGCCTTCTTCGCCCTCTCCTTCGACCCGCTGGCCGAGCGCGCGCTGGAGCGCGGCGCCTCCTCCGCCCTGGGCGCGCGCGTCGACATCGGCTCTTTCAAGACCCGCTTCCTGCCGCCCTCGGCGACGCTAGCCCGCGTAGCGGCCGCCGACCCGGAAGAGCCCATGCGCAACCTCTTCGAGTTCGCCTCGGCGAAGTTCTCCCTGGAAGGGCGTCCCCTGCTCGAGAAGAAGCTGGTCGTGTCGGCCGCCGCCCTGGAAGGCCTGGCCTTCGGCACGCCGCGCAAGAGCTCGGGCGCCATGCCGAAGCTGCCGCCCGGGCCGGCCGCCCAGGCCCTGTCGCGCTGGACGGGCGAGGCCAAGGGCGCCTTGGGCGACGCCGGCGGGGCGGCCAAGGCCGACCTGGCCGCCGACTACAAGGTCGACCCCGAGTCGCTGGCCTCCATGAAGCTGGCGCGCGAGCTGGAAGGGCGCTGGGGCGGCGCGGCGGACTCCTGGAAGCAGAAGGCCGACGCCTTCGACGCGGCGGGCAAGACCAAGGAGCTCGAGGCCCTGCTCGAGAAGGCCAAGAGCGGCGGCCCCGCCGAGAGGATCTCGGCCGCAGCCCAGCTCCCGAAGAAGATATCCGAGCTGCGCGTCGGCCTCAAGGAGCTCTCGGACGGCTTCAAGGCCGACCTGGACAAGGCCAAGGGCGACCGGGCCGCCGTCCAGCGCGCCAAGGACGACGACCTGAAGTCCGTCGCCGCCAGGCTCAAGCTGCCCGTCTTCGACGCCGAGCGCGTCACGGCCTACCTGCTCGGCCCGCGCGTCGCGCCCTGGGTGGCGCGCGCCGCGCGCCTCGCCAAGGGGGCGAGCGGGGGGAAGGAGGCCGCCGCGCCGGCGCCGTTGGCGCGCGGCGCCGTCGTCGCGTTCCCGAAGGAGCGCTCCTGGCCGCGCCTGTGGCTCAAGAGCATGACCCTCTCCGGCGCCGTGGACCTGGGCGGGGCGCTCGAGCTGCGCGGGCAGGCCAAGGACCTGGCCACCGAGCCCGCCTTGGTTCCCGAGCCGGCGCGCCTGGTCCTGGCCGGGGCGCATGACTCCCGCTCCGTGTCGGCCTCGCTCACCTCCGACCATCGCAAGGCCGCGGGCAAGGACCTCATCGAGCTGCGCGTGGAAGGCCTGCCCTTCGCCGCGCAGAGCTTCGGCGAGGGGCCCATCGCCGTGGCGGCGGGGCCCGGCACGGCCGAGGTCTCGGTGCGGATGACGCTCGAGGAAGGCCGCTTGGGCGGCGAGTTCTCGGTCCGCGCCGTCCCCTCGTCCCTCTCGGCCCGCTCCGAAGGCGCCCCGGCGATGGCGGCCCGCGCCCTCGAGGAGGCTCTCAAGGGCCTCAAGCGCATCGAGCTCAAGGGCTCCCTGTCGGGGACGGCCGAAGAGCCGCGCATCTCCCTGTCCTCGAACCTGGGCACGGCGGCGGGCGACGCGCTCAAGCGCGTGCTCGGGCGCGAGGCCGAGGAGCGCCTCAAGGGCGTGCGCGCCCAGGTCGACAAGGCCGTCGGCGAGAAGCTCGGGCCGCTGCAGGGCAAGCTCGACGGCCAGGCCAAGGAGGCCCTCGGCAAGCTCGGCGTGGGCGATGACCGCCTCAAGTCCTTGCAGGACCGCATCGCGCGCGAGCTCAAGCCGGCCGGCCTGCCCATCCCGGGCGGGTTCGACAAGCTGTTCAAGAGATAGCCGGGCTCTGTCCGGACAGAGTCCATGCCCCCCCGGTTCCGCTGCCTCTAAAAAGCCAGAGCCCCCTGGAGGTGGTGGTAGGGGGCTCTGAAATCGGTGCGTCGGCTTGTGGCTAGAGTATAGCCAGGACCCCTCCGGAGCGCTTGAGCCCCAAGGGCAGTCCGGGCGCGGCAGAGGTCACAGCCCCTTTTGGGCCCATCGGCCCCGGGATATGGGCTCAACCTGGACAAGCCGTTGCTATTCATTTTGATAACATCACCGAGGTTCCCCCATTTATGCGCTTTCTAGACGCCTGCCTCCGCAAGCCCGTTGACGCCACGCCGGTCTGGTTCATGCGCCAGGCGGGCCGCTACCTGCCGGAGTACCGCGCCATCCGCACCAAGGCCTCGTTCCTCGAGATGTGCGAGCGCCCCGACATCGCCGCCGAGGTCACCATGCAGCCCGTGCGCCGCATGGGGGTGGACGCGGCCATCCTGTACGCCGACATCCTGCTGCCGGTGCGGCCCATGGGCATCAAGCTCGAGTTCGTGAAAGGGGAGGGCCCCGTGCTGACCCCCCCGGTGCGCACGCCCAAGGACGTGGCGCGCCTGCGCGTCTTCGACGCCCAGGACGGACTGGGCTTCGTGATGGAGACCGTCAAGCTGGTGCGCCGCGAGCTGGCGGGCAAGGTGCCCCTCATCGGTTTTGCCGGCGCGCCCTTCACCGTGGCCAGCTACCTCGTCGAAGGCGGCCCCTCCAAGGAGTACCGCTGGACCAAGGCCATGATGCGCGGCGAGCCCGTGCTCTGGAACGCCCTGATGACCAAGATTTCCAAGGTCACCGTCGGCTACCTCCAGAGCCAGGTCAAGGCCGGGGCGCAGGCCCTGCAGCTCTTCGACTCCTGGGTGGGCGTCCTCTCCAAGGAGGACTACGAGCGCTCCGTGAAGCCCCACTCCGTGCGCGTGCTGGCCGCCATGAAGAGGACCGGCGTGCCCGTCATCACCTTCGGCACGGGCACCTCGCCCTTCCTCGAGAGCTTCGCCGCCACGCCCGCCGACGTCGTCGGAGTGGACTGGCACGAGCCGCTCGATGCGGCCTGGAAGCGCGTGGGCCTGGGCCGCGCCGTGCAGGGCAACATGGACCCCGCCTACCTGTTCCTGCCCCGGCCCCGGCTCAAGGATGCCGTGAAGGCGGTGCTCGACAAAGCGGCCGGGCGCAGAGGCCACATCTTCAACCTGGGCCACGGCATCATGCAGCATACGCCCCCCGAGAACGTGCGCGCCGTGTCCGACTGGGTGCACGAATGGACCGCCAGATAGAAACCGCCGTCCTCCTCATGGCCTATGGGGCGGCACGGAGCTTGGACGAGATCCCCGCCTATCTGGCCGACATCCGCGGCGGCCGCCCGCCCTCGCCCGAGCTCGTCGCCGAGGTGCGCCACCGCTACGGCCTGCTCGGCGGCGGCTCCCCGCTCTTCGCCATCAGCGAGGCCCAGGCCGAGGGCCTGCGCCGCGTCCTGGCCGCCCGGGGCCTGAGCGCGCGCGTCGCCGTGGGCATGCGCCACTCCGAGCCCTTCATCGGCCGCGTCGCCGCGGGCTTGGCCGCCGAAGGCGTGCGCCGCCTGGTCGGCCTGCCGCTGACGCCCTTCCAATCCTCCTTGTCGGTGGGCGCCTACTTCAAGAAGCTCGACGAGGCCGCCGCGTCCTGCGGCCTGAGCATCCTGCGCTCGGGCGACTGGCACGCCAACGCGAACCTGGTCGAGGCCTACGCCCAGCGCATCCGCGAGGCCCTGTCCCGCCTCGGCCCGGACTTCAAGGGCAAGACAGCGCTCCTCTTGACCGCCCACAGCCTGCCCCAGCGCATCCTGGCCGCCGGCGACCCGTATCCGGCCCAGCTCCAGGAGACGGCCGGGTTGGTGGCGAAGGCGGTCGGCTTCGCGGAATTCCGCTTCGCCTACCAGAGCCGGGGCGCCACGCCCGAGCCATGGCTGGGCCCCGACGCCGCGGAGGCCCTCGAAGCCATCGCCAAGGCCGGCTTCAAGGCCGTGGTGCTGGCCCCCATCGGCTTCGTCTCCGACCACATGGAGACCCTCTACGACGACGACATCCTCTATAAGGGGCGGGCCGAGGCTTTGGCCCTGCGCTTCGAGCGCGCCGGAGCCTTGAACGACCATCCGCTCTTCGCCGAGGCGCTGGCCGATGTCGTGCAGGCGGCTCTGTCCGGGGCGGCGGCATGAGCCGCACGGTCGTCATCGGGGGCGGCATCTGCGGGCTGTCTTGCGCCTACGACCTGGCCAAGGCCGGGCGCGAGGTGGTGCTGCTGGAGGCCGACGCGCGCCTGGGCGGCAAGATCCTGTCCGACAAGGCCGGCGGCCATGTCTTCGAGGCGGGCCCGGACTCCTTCATCACCCAGAAGCCCTGGGGCCTGCAGCTGGTGCGCGAGCTGGGATTGGCCGACCGGCTGCTGCCCACCAGCGAGACCGAGAAGGACGTCTTCGCCTTCACCCGCGGCCGCCTGCGCCGCTACCCCGACGGCCTCATGCTGATGGCTCCGGCCAAGGTCCTCCCCTTCCTGGCCTCGGACCTGGTGCCCTTCTCCACGAAGCTGCGCATGGGGCTCGAGTACCTGGTCCCGCGCGCCTCGAACGGTGCCGACGAGTCGCTGGGCGCCTTCACCCGCCGCCGCTTCGGCGCCGAGGCCCTGGAGGTCATCGTCGGGCCGGTGATGGCCGGCATCTACGCGGGCGACCCCGACCGCCTGAGCATGGCCGCCACCTTCCCGCAGTTCTGCGAGATGGAGCGCGAGCACGGCAGCGTCATGCGCGGCCTGCGCCTGGCCCACGCCAAGAGGCTGGCGCTGGCCAAGAAGCCTCAGGGTGGGCCGCGCGTCACGATGTTCATGGCCATGGACGGCGGGCTCACCTCTTTGGTCGACGCCCTGGCCGCCAAGCTCCCCCCGGGCTCGGCGCGCACCGGGGCCGCGGTCACCGCGCTGGCCCGCTCCGGCTCCGGCTGGACGGTGAGGACGGCCGCCGGGCAGTTCGACGCCTCGGCCGTGGTGCTGGCCCTGCCCGCCTCGGCCGCGGCGCGCATCGTGCGCGCGGTGGACGAGCGCCTCGACAACGAGCTGGCCCGCATCGACTTCGTCTCGACGGCCACGCTGTCTATGGCCTACCCGGCCGGCGCCTGGAAGGGCAAGCTCAAGGGCTTCGGCTTTGTGGTGGACCGCCGCGAGGCGCGGGCCGTGGTGGCCGGCACCTATTCCTCGAGCAAGTTCCCCGGCCGCAGCCGCGACGGCTCGGAGCTCCTGCGCATCTTCCTCGGCGGGGCCGGGCGCGAGGAGGCCGTGGCCTGGAACGACGAGAAGGTCGTCGCCGCCGTGCGCGCCGACCTCCGGCGCATCCTGGGAGCGGACCCCGAGCCGACGACGGCCCGGGTCTACCGCTGGCCGGCCTCGAACCCGCAGTACAACGTCGGGCACCAGGAGCGCGTGGCGCGCCTGGAGGCGCTGGCGGCGGCCCAGCCCGGCCTCATCCTGGCGGGCTCCTCTTATAAGGGCGTGGGCATCCCCGACTGCGTGCGCTCGGGGCGCGAGGCGGCCAAGCGCGTCATCGACGCGGACGGGCGGCCGGACGGGGGGGTGGCCTGATGAAGGGGGAAGTGGTCTATCTCTACGCCTACGACATCGCCTACGAAATCGACCTGGAGCGCGCCCGCGGGGCCCTGGCCCAGGCCGAGTTCCGCGAGCCAACGCAGTCCAAGACCCTGCCGCGCGACTACCCGTTCTACAAGCCGCTGGTCTTCGCGAAGGACCCGGTGCAGGTGGAGACCGTCCTCGGGGTGCTGACGGTCCGGCGCGAGGCCAAGCTCTTCTCCATCGGCGGCGTCTCGATCATGCTGCGCGTCAACTTCGAGCTGCCCGGCTTCGGCGAGCTCAACCGCTACCACAACCCGGCCTTGGAGGGCGGGGGGCACCTGGACGACGCGGCGGGGGCCTTCGCCGAGGAGATCCTGCAGGCCATCCGCCCCTTCGCCGTGCGCCCCGCCGACGGCCGCGGCGACCCCGAGGCCTATACGGTCTTCTGCCTGAGCGAGCCCGCTCCCTCGGCCACCGGCAAGACGGCCGAGATGTGGCTGGAGGAGTGGCGCGGCGAGGTGGCGGGGCTGCTGACCGAGGAGGAGGCCTTCGACCGCCTCTCCGACGCCGAGGTGCACGAGACGACGAAGCACGCCTATTCCTATACGGCCGACGACCTGCTGGTGGTGGACTGGGACGCGGCGCTGCTGCTCGACCCCAGCGGGGGCTCCCACGACGCGCTCTACATCCTGGAGGTGGCGAATCTCCAGCTCAACGAGCTGCAGATCTACGACGGCATCCTGGAGAAGACGCTGGACCAGGCCTACGACGACCTGGAGCTCTACTCGATGAACCCGCCCATCCTGGGCGGGCCGGGGGAGATCCTCAAGCGCCTGAAGATGGTCTTCATCGACCTGGCGCGCTTCTCGGACGAGTTGACGAACACGGCGAAGTTCTTCGGCGACTACCATCTGGCGCGGCTCTATATGGGCTGCCGGGAGCGCTTCCATCTCCAGGAATGGGAGGCGTCCTTGGAGCGCAAGCTGGAGCGGCTCGACGGGCTCTATAAGCGGCTGCAGGAAGACCAGAACAACAGGCGCATGATCCTGCTCGAGGTGGCCATCGTGGTGCTGTTCGTCATCGACCTGATCGGGATCTTCACGAAGAAGGGCTGAAGTACGAGCTTATCCTAGGATAAGCTCTAGCGGCGGGATGTGCGGCGCTGTCTTTGAGAAGTTGAGGGGCGTTCCTCGCCCGGTTTGGTCGGCGCGGCGTCTTTCTTCCGCCTAGCCACGGCTCCGGCAATCCGCTTGAATTCGGCCTCTTTGACGGGACGGTACTCGCCCCGGAGCAGCGCCTGCTCGATAGCCTTCTCGCTCCGGCTGAGCTTGATTCTCTTCATGTTGGTTCCCTCCGCATCTTTCCCTGTCAGTCGGAAGTCCACCGGCGGTCAAACTACGGCATGGATATTAATCGCCTGATACGGGACCGAAATCGTCCGGCTTGAAGTCTTATTGACCCTGCCCCGGCCTCTCTTGCTCAGTTGAACGAGGCCGTAGTCCTCGAGGAGCTTGATGTCCGTATGGACATTCTTGAAGTCCCTGCCGGCGATGCTGGCGAGCTGATTGATCGAGCGGGGGGAATGCTGCCGGATGAGGTGCAGCAGTTCGAGCCGCTTGTCGGTGAGCAGGGTGCGGACCGCATCGAGGCTTGTGAAGAATATCCCGGGCTTGGCGGCGCTCCTCTTGTGGGAGGGGGCTCCCTTATAGGCCCGGATGAACTCGGCGTCGGCCTGTTCGCGGCTTTTGATCTGGATTTCTAGTGTTTTCATTTTAGTGCCTCGACATCCCGGCGGAAGTCAATGAGCAGGCTCTCGTTGCCTGTAAGGTATGTAGGCCAGGCGGTATCGAATGCCTTCGGGATGCCGCGCATCTCTTGGGACCTGCCAAATCTTGCGTTCTTCGATGCCGGCGGCTTCATCGATGAGTTTCAGGGAATGAATGAGCCGCGCCTTCATATATGGCATAGTATACCATAAGTAGGGGATTCTGCAAGGCCCAGAGGCGCCCCATCTGAGGGAAAGGGGGGCGTCGTTGGAGCGTAGGCTGAGGCGGCTGAACGGGCTCTAGAAACGGAGGCAGGACGATCAGAACAACAGGCAGATAATCCAGCGAGAGTGGGGAAACGCAGCGCTGTTCGTTATCGGCTTGGTGAGGATATTCACGAAGAAGGGATGAGGCGGGTCAGCGCGCCTCATCTGAAAATGCCCCCCCATATTCTTCAAGATACATGAGTGCCTCGGCGTGAATCTCCTTTCGAGTCCAAACCCTTGAATCCCTCCGGGTCTGCAAATCTGGCGAATAGAATTCCGCCCGGAGTTCCACTAATCCATCAGGCAAGGAATTCCATGGCGACATCCATCCATAAGACCAGAGCTGAATCCGAACGTTGGGATAAGCGGTCTCCGGGATCGCATCCAGGGGAACCCTCGTGACCTTGCGCTCAATAATCAGCACAAGGCCCGTAGAAGTCGATTTGAAAACAACATCGGGTTTCCCGCGCATGGGCTTCCCATCAACGGAAATTTGTGGTGACTCAAAGACTTGACCCCCCGTGTCATCGTGAGGGTCGGAGAAAACCAGATCCCAATATGACAGTTTCCCGATGGCGCGATTGATTTCCGCAAGCCGCTTCCGATATGCCTCGACTTCTCGATGGCCAATCTTGCCAAGCGCCATCTGCTTGCGTTGCTCGGGGCGGGGGTGTGCGACTACTTCCTTCCTACGAAGTTCTGGGTAGCGTCGGTAAGCCGTGTTTTCGTCGAACTTCGCCCAAACGAATTCGTGAAAGTCGGTGACAGTACCCCGTCCGGGTCGATTGGCATCTAGTGGGCCGACCAATTTCCCTCCGCATGTAAGTGCGGCAGGCGGGCTTCGTCGTCGGTTGGCCGTTTGGTCTCCGCTGACCACGCCCTGGCTACGGCCGTCCGTACGGCCGGGACTGCGGTTCGGTTGTCGGCAGAGTTAGACGCCTCCAGCCCAGTCATTCTCGTCGCGGCTCCAGAGAAGATGCCTGAATTTGCCTGCGGCTGATGGTTGGATGTGCGTCCGTTTGAGTATTCCGTCGAGCGCACTCTCTTCCTTGGTCGCCCATCCTATTGCTCCAGGCCTGCGCCTGCTTCTATCGAAAGGTTGGCGGCCCAGTTCATCCGCAGCGTCTAATGATGCTCCGCGCAACCCTTCGAAATGCGCGCGGTCGGTGCGTGCGAAGCTGGGCGCCACTGATAGAAAGGGCCTCAACTTCTCTTCACATAGTTCACAGTCTTGACCTTCTCATCTGCATCGTATCCAACTTCCACCATCGTGTTCGGGCCGGCCGCAATCTTTTCGATGGGCCATCCGACAATTTCCCAGAGGAAAACAGTGAAGAGGTCTGCGGCGATGTGGAAAAACCCGCGTCCAAACTTATATCCGCCCGATACTCCCTTGTCAAACGAGAAGGTGTCGAGCTTCCCACCATCAATTTCTTTCGAATAGCTTGGAGCACCCAACTCGGCGAGCACGGTTCCGCGGGATGTCCCGGTGTTGAGAACCATGAGGTTCTTTGCCTTGGGCCGTGAGAGGACTGTGCTTGTTGCACAACCAGACATGTATAGTGCTCCCAAAAATTCGGACAGCTTCCTAAGGTGGAATTCTGGGCCTCAAAACGGGAAGATGAACGAATGGGAATCCGACGACGAAGGTACCACACGGCCGAGTTCAAGGCCCGTGTAGCGGTCGCCGCCCTGAAG
>JACRDU010000049.1 GCA_016218495.1 Elusimicrobiota bacterium | reverse complement strand
TCAAGGCCCGGAACGTAATCCGCCGGGCCTATGGCTACCGGGACAAGGACTACATGAAGCTCAAGGTCATCCAGGCTTGTACGCCCTGGATGGCTCAGTTCAAGCCGTGGACGGTAGCCCACAGTATCCCGTCATGAGCCTGAATTCCCGGACGTCTACGGGCGAGACCTGGAGCCCGGTCGTGCCCGTCTCGATGCGCGTGAGGTCCACGACCTCGGCGATGAGGGCGATGAGCTTCTGGCCGGCGGACAAGATGATGCTCAGGCGCTGGCGGTCCTCCGGGGACCCCCCCTTGAGGTCGCGCATGATCCCGGCGTAGCCGACGATCAGGGAGAGGGCGTCCTTGAACTCGTTGGCGAGCCCCCCGACCAGCTCCATCTTCATCTCGTGGAGCTCGCGCAGGCGGGCATTGGCCTCGGTGAGCTGGCGCACCAGCGCGGCGTGCTCGGAGAGGTCCCGGCCGATCAGGCAGGTGCCGGCGGGGCGTCCGCGGCTATCGCGCAGCGAGAAGCCCGAAATGTTGAGCGGGATGCGTGCGCCGCCGGGCCGCTCCAAGGTGAAGTCGACGCCGCAGACGCTGCGCGAGTCGCGGATCGAGACGCGCAGAGCTTCGGCCCTCTCGCGCTCCTGCGCCGGGAACAGCCCGTCGAACGGCCGCGAGGCCAGCGCGGCCGCGTCGATGCCGAGCAGGGCCGCGGCTCCGCGGTTGGCCCGGGCGATGAGCCCGTCTTCGCCGCAGACGGCGATGAAGTCGTCGGAGGCCTGGAACAGCCCGTCGACCAGGTCCCAGTAGGCGCGGTTGGAATCCATGGCCGCCTTCGCGATCAGGGCGAAGGTCGAGAAGAACTCCAGGTCCTTTTCGGAGAAGGCGCGGGCGCGGGAGCGGTGGTCCACATAGATGACCCCGCCGACCTCGTCGCGGCTCGTCAGCGGGACGCAGAGCGCGGAATGGATGCGGTTATGGACCATGCTGTCGGTCTGCCATTGCGCGTCGGCCAGCGCGTTCTCGACCAGCACCGCCCTGCCCGTCTTGAGGACGGTCTGCATCAGGGAGCGGCTGACCGACTCGGCGTCCATCCCCGAGACGGGCCCCTTCGTGTCCCGGGCGGCGAAGAGGCGCAGGTCATCGGAGCCGGGCGAGCGCAGCATCAGGAAGCCGCGCTCGGCGCCCATGATGTTCAGGGCCTTCAACATCAGGCCGTCGACGACGGCCCCGAAATCGGCCTGGGTCTGGAGGGCAACGGTGATCTCGAAGAGGGCCTCCAGGCGGCGCGTGCCGGCCTGGTCGGACCCCCCGGAGGGCGCCGGAGCCCCGTCCCTCTCAACGAACACGAGGGACCAGTCCCCGATGCGCAGGGCATCGCCGTCTCTGAGCGACCTCTGTGCGACGCGTTCATCCCCGAGGATTACGCCGTGCGTGCTCCCCTGGTCTTTTAGGACATAGAAGCCGTTCTGGAAGACGATGACGGCGTGGTTGCGCGACGCGCGCGGGTCGTCGACCACGATTTCGTTGGCGGAGTCCCGGCCGACCCGGGCCGGGGCGTCCGACAGCCTGGCGCGAGAGACCTCGACTCCTGCGCGCAAGATGATGATTTCCGCCATGGGGACGCCTCCTCTAGGACGCTGCCCAATGGTAGCGGAACACGGCGGCCGGCGCCAGCCCTGGCCGCGCTCCCGGCCTCATCGGGCGGCCAGCGCGGCCGCCGATGACAGCATGCGCGGTCCGCCTCCCAGGGTTTCGGCGAGCTCCTCCGGGCCGGCCGGGCGATCCGAGCCGGTGCCGGGGAAGACCGTGTAGATGACGCCCAGGTCCTCCCGGCCGCCTCTGACGGGGTCGGCCGGTATACCCAGCCGCAGCGCCACGGCCACCGAGCACTCCCCCGCCTGGCGGGCCGGGCCGTAGTCTCCGACGACGGCGTAGGCCGTCCTCCCCCCGTACGACACCGACATCACCGCGCCCTTCAGCGACCCTTTCGGCAGGCCGACCCTCTTCTCGAAGCCGAGCGGCAGCACGCAATAGGGGGTGGTCAGCGGATTGAGCGAACGCCCGTCCTTGTAGCGCAGCGAGGTCTGCGATGTGCCGACCTCCCTGCCGCGTTCGTGGGCGATGGAACTTCCGAAGGCCTCGCGGAGGCCGTCGGCCGTCCCGGGCGCGTGTCCGAAGGCGGCCTCGGAGCCGTCCTCGGCCAGCGAGCCGTCGGCGTCGATCTGCATCCCGGACATGAAGGCCAGCGGGGCCTGCGCTCCCGAGCCCAGGCGGCGCACGATGACGTTGGCCTTGCGGTCCAGGTTGGAGGCGAGGCGCGTCACCTCCGACCCTTTGGCCAACAGGCCCTGGGCCACCGGGTCGTCGACCGGCTGGGCGGCCAGCATGCGTTTGGCGCTCCGGGGACCCAGGCCGCGTTTGCGCGCGTACTGCTTCATCGCCTCTGTCGTGGCTTCGTCGTCGACCCCGGTCTCGGGGATGGGCTCGAGGCCGTCGGCTAGGCGCGTCGAGTTGAGCCGCCGCTGGGTCAGCCAGGTCTCGTCGCCGGGGGCGTGCCGCCGCGTTTCGGATTCGCGCTTGGCGTTCAGGCTCCGCGCGTGCTCCGCTTCGTCGCGCAGCCGCCGGCCGGTGGCCTCATCGACCAGCCCGGTGACGGGCAGGCCGGCCTCGGCCTGGAGCGCCGACACAGCGCGGCGCGTCTGCGGGCCGTAGAGGCCGTCGGCCTTCAGCGCGTATTGGCCCCGGTCGGCGCGCACCTCGGTGAGCAGACCTTGGACGCGCTTGACATCGTCTTTCGCCGACGCGGGCCCGACCGCGGGTTCAAGACGCGGCTCGGCGTAGACGGCGGCGGCCGCGCCGCCGCGCGCCCCGAAGCCGTCGAACGACCGCGCGGCATCGCGCAGCGCTCCGTCCGCCAGCGTCATTGAGGCTCCCGCGGAGGACCCGGAGCCTCGCTCGGACAGGGGCCGGCCGGTGGCCGGCCCCGCCGGTCCGGCGTCCGTCCGTCGCGTCCCCGCCGCTCCCTGAGCGGTGTGGCGGCGGGCGAAGGCCGCCAGTTCGGCGCCGAACTCCGCATACGGCCGCGCGTCCTCTTCGGGCGGTTCCTCCGCGGCCTCGGCTTCGGCGCGCAGCGCGCCGGCCCGGAGGCGCAGCGCGCCGGCCTCATGGGCGGCCTCGTCCTCACCGTTCTCGAGGAGGCCGAGCTGGGCGTCGGCCACGGCCAACGACTGTTCGGCGTCGGGGCCGGCCAGGGCGGCCGACAGCGCTTCGAGCTGGCGAAGGATGAAGGCGCGCGGGGGCTGGGACGGGGCGCTCGGCGCGGCCGAGACCGACAAGACCGCGCCCATTATAAGTGGAAGAAGGAAGGTCGACATGGCTCCTCCGCCAAGCATCGTACGGTTGCCGTTCATGGGGATAGGGTCCACGCCGCCCGGGATGGGGTGAAGGAGCTTGTGGTGAAAACGCTTCAAATCCCACGTTGATTCGGAGTCGCGGCAACGGCCCGGCAACAATCGCCGTTCCCCCCGCGTTGCTCGGGAGTTGCACGGGCAGAGGATTGTCCATGAGCAGGTTGGACTTATTGCCGCAGCGCTGGCCCGCGTTCCCGCCCTCGCGCATCCTGCGAACATGGCGGAGCGGGACGATTCGCGGGAGGAGGAGAGGCGCGGCGGGGCTACCGCCCTGCCCTGGCCGGCCGCCCGTCCTGTGCCGTCGGCGCACATCGGGGGCTGGCTGGACCGGGCACTGGGCTTGCGCGGCGGCGTCGGCGGGGGGGGCGGGCTAGGCCGCGCCGCGGCTGGGCTCTTGAGCCAGCCGCTGGGCCTGCTCGTCGTCGCTGCGGGGGCCCTCGCCCTGGCGCAGGGGCTGCGTTCCGCGGGTTCGGAGCCGCCGGGGGAGCCGGCGTCCTATTGGAGCGTGCCGCCGGCCAACGACCGGAGCGCGGCGCGGCCGTCTCCCGCGGCCGGTGAGTCGCTCGACGGCTTCCGTGCCGTGAACGGCGGCCGGGCGGGAGCGGGCGGACTGCCGGAGGCGTTGGCCGATGAATTGGAACAGGCCGTGGGCGCCGGACAGGAGGGGGGCGCGGCGGGACAGGAGCCGGAGGGCGGCGCGGACGCGCCGGCGGCGGGAGGGAGGCCCGTCGACGGAGCGGCCGCGCCGCCGGGAGGCGCCCTGCTGCGGCATCAGGGATTCGGAGGCGCCGCGATCGGGACCGGCGGCGGCTCTTCGGCCATGCGCGCCGCCTCCGCCGCGGCCGAGGCGGCCGTCCCGCGTCCCGCCTCCACCGGCGCGTCCCGAGCGATGCGCTCCTATCGCGCGCGCGCGCTGAGACCGGCCGCTCTGCGTGGGCGCGGCCGGTCGACGAGCGCGCTCTCCCAGCTGCGCTTCACGGACAACCGCTCGCGCTCGGCGGCCGCCCGCACCGGAGAGGCCGCGCGTTACACGGCCGCCGAGGCCTTCGACGGCGGGGCCGGCCGGGGCGGCGCCATAGCGGGCGGGGGGGCGGGGATCGGATCCGGGGGACCCGGGGTCGGTTCGACCACAAATCCGCCGCCGAACGGTCCAATCCGCCCCGACGCGAAGGCGGAGGGCGGGGTCAAGGCGCCCGCGGGCGAGAACCAGACCCCCTACCAGCAGCAGATGAAGATGGCCATCGCCCTGCTCGCTCTTGCCGCAACCCTGGTGCTGGCGGCGGCCGTCTTGAACCTCTTGGCGAAGCGCCCCGAGTTCGCGCTGTTCGCCGCGCATCTGCTGACGGCGGCCCAGGTCGTCGCCGGAATCGGGGCGGCGGTGGCCGCGTCGGCTGCGGCGATCGGGGTCTGGGTGGCCGCCTCCGCCGGGCAGACCATGCAGGGGTCCATCCTCACCGGTGCAGGCGCCATGCTGGCCGCCCTGGGCTTCAAAGTCGCCGTCGATTCCTCGCAGGCCGCCAGCGCCCTCAGCGCGCAGGGTGCCCCGCTGGTTCAGGCCAAGGCCGGCGCTGCGGCGCGGGCGGCCGCGGAGATGCCGGTCGGGATGACGGCCGGGGGGCGCCTGTGAACGCGGCGCCGGAGCGCAAGGAACGCCGTGGGGGAGGCGCGCTCTGGCTGCCGCGCTCGCGCGCGGCCGTCCCGGCGTCCTGGGCCGCGCCGCCCCATGGTCTGGCCCGTCTGTGGGCCGGCTGGTTGGCCCACTCCCTAGCCGTGGGCGTCCTGGTGGGCGGGGGGTCGGGCCTGCTGACGCTCCTCGCCGAACGCAATGGGCGCGGCGGCGGGACGCCTTCCGTCTCGGCACTGGCCCGGCTTCCGGCGCATTCGGCCGACGAGTTGGCCTGGGGGCTGGCCAACGAGGGCCTGCCCTCGGTCCAACCGCCTGCCGGTCCAGGGAGCATCCCTTTCGGCGCCGAAGAGCGCCTCGGCGGAGCCGAGCCGGGTGCCGGGCCCGAGGCGTCCGAGGAATCGGAGAGTGCATCGGAGACGGCGTTCCCTGCTGCGCAGCGCGTCCATTCGCCGGAAGTCGGGCCCGAAGCGGATGGTGCCATCGCGTTCATCCCGCGCTCCGGCTTCCCGGGCGGATCCGGGGTCGCCGCGGGCGCCGGGCCGGGGCCTGTGGCGGTGGGCGCGGCCCGAGGGCAGGGGACGACGGCC
>JACRDU010000047.1 GCA_016218495.1 Elusimicrobiota bacterium | reverse complement strand
TCAAGGCCCGGAACGTAATCCGCCGGGCCTATGGCTACCGGGACAAGGACTACATGAAGCTCAAGGTCATCCAGGCTTGTACGCCCTGGATGGCTCAGTTCAAGCCGTGGACGGTAGCCCACAGTATCCCGTCATGAGCCTTTTTTTCCGACGCCCATCGTTCGTTCTCATAGCCCTCCTCCGTTTCCCAGTTCTCCGGGATTTATGAACTTTTCGGCGGCTCGACGGAGAAAGCCAGGCGGGATTGGGCCAAGCGGCCAGGTGGGAGGCCTGTAACAGGCCAGGCCTTGCGAATTCTCGATAGTGGGGCTAAACTATTCTCACTTCCCGGAGAAACAAGAACTTTCTAAAACAAAAGGGCCCCGTGGGGGCCCTTAGTGTTTAGGCGAAACTAGCTGCCGTGAAGCAGGGGCGGGAGGGACTACTTCAGGCCCAGCTTGCGGGACATCAACTCAGCGGCGGCCTTCTCCTGCATTTTCTCCCAGGAAGGGAAGCGCGTATGCTTCTGAATGAAGGCGTCCCACTCGGCATCAGGAATGTTCTTGAAATCCTCGGGCGAAGAAACCTTGAAGCCGCTTTTCTCGAACATGTCCTCGACTGATTGGAACTCGGTGTAGCGCTGCAGGAAGGCTGTAGGAAAGAGATCATTGAGCTGGACGGCATGCGTCCCATCGAGGGCCTTGGCATTATCGCCCAGTTGCTTGAGCTTCTTCTTCAGTTCGTCAAAACCTCTCATTTCGAATCCAGACATAAGCCCTCCGTCGGTAAAGTTAGGACTTGAGCAGCGGGCACTTAGGGAACTTGGCGCGGATCGCCGTCATGGCGAGCCGCGATGGGCGCGCGGCCCCAGTACGCCACTTCATCACGGTATTCCGGTGCAGCTTGCAGCGATCGGCGAACTCCGAATTCGTCAGCCCTTGCTCGATAAGCCACTTGGAAAACCGAGTCTGAGAGAGCGCAGGCCTTCCGCGGCCGCGCGAGCGCTTTGGGGCTGCTTTTCTTACTGCCACGATGGCCATTTTATCAAATCAAGCCTGCCGTGCCCGCTGGCTCTTGAAACAAGGAGACTCGGGGGCTAAACTCTCCATGCAGCTGCGCTCTTTGAAATTCTCTCCATTTCGTGCGCGCCGATGATTCGGGCAGGCACGTGCGAGACGTTAAAACGGCGGGCTCCGAAAAGTTCATCATGCCCCGCCAATCGGAGAGGTGCGCATGCCAAGCCGACGACGTGGACGTGAAGTTCTTGAGATCCTCGATCTTATTGAGCTGATCGCGTTAAGGATTGTGCTGGCCATCCTGTTCTTTCACGGCCCGACCAAGTGCTTCACACGATTATTGGTTAAACCAATTAGTTTATAGGGGCGCTTTGCGCCCCTTTTTTATTGTCCGAAACCCTATGCTGAAACCCAAAAGCCGCGGATTCCCGTCACTTTTGGCGCGAAAACACGATATCGCCTTCAGGCTATTCTCGTCGAGAAATCGCGGTCGGCAATTCTAAAACTCACCGAAGTGTCCAAGGCGCCCACAGACGAGAAGCCGTTGCCGTCTAGATCGAGTTCTTGATTTCCTGTGTCGAGGCCAGGCAGGGCGGTGTCCTTGCTGGCACGAACTTCAATCCGCACTTCTCCGTCCGGGAACCCCGCAGGCAACTCAACTCGTCCCCTCCACGTATCGAACAAGGTGGGGGAGGGCATCCTGACGGAGCTCCAACCGCTGTTGCTCCCGAACGATGGGATTGAGATTGGCGAACCTCCTCCTGGCGGCAGGATTTTTGCATGGAAGTTGCCAAAAATGATGTTCATGGGTTCGGAGAATCTCAGCGTCACCTCCAATGGCCCGCCCGTCGCAATGTTTTTGCTGGTAGAGCCGCCAGTCGGGTAGTCAAGGCGGGCACCGGAAGGGGTTCGATCGTACGGATAAACGTCATTCCCGATAACGTACTTGTAGACGAGACGATCAAAAACGGCATCATTGTTGGGGTCTTCTAGAACTTGCGACAAGACGATTCGCGGTGCGTTGTAGAGGCGGAGGTTGGCAGGGTCTGCACCGGGCCCAGGGTCCTTTTGTAGTTTTACGATTGGTATTGTTTCGGCAGGATACAGAGGGGCGAGTTTGGCCTGGGCTAGGGGAATGGTTTCCAGTATGGATGCGTTTCTGTATGAACCTAGGTCATTGTCTACGCCAGACATGTTGTCGAAAATCGCTTGGCTGATGAGGGCTCCATGGCTTGCTGGCGATGGGAGCTTGATCTCGTCATCGACACCAACAAAATCCCGGACGTTGTGCCCACCAACAATAGTAGAGCCGAGCGGGAATGAGTTGCAGCTCAGGCCGAGCATGAGCCCATGCTGAGCTGTAAGGCGATTCGTGAAAAATGCCGGCCTGACCCCAATCCCGAAGTAGGAGGGCGTGATAAATGGGATTGCTTCAGTTTCATAGAGCCCGATTTCGTTGGATACTCTATTGCCACTCACGGGGTCGATATGTGATTCAACCACCCCAGTTTGAGGATCGACATAGCTGGCGAAGGCAGTGAGCCCAGCCGCACGGCCCTCGGGCGTGTTCGGATAAACTTCGACCATTATGTTGTCGGTTCCTCCATGGGAAGAAGTGAAAAGTATGCCAGCTGGCGACTCCATCAGCTGAAGGAATAGCAATAGGCTTCCAGTATGATGAACCGGATCCGGATCTTGGTCAAAAACGAATCCGTGGGTAACCCAATAGCCTTGCTTCTTGGGCCCCCCAGTTTGGAGAACACCCTCTCCATTGTCTGCAAAGTCGAAGAAAAATGGGCTGAAAATCTGCGTCGTGCGTTGAGCCGGAACCTCGGGCGTAGTAGTCGCTAGGGCATCTAATGAGAGTGCCGCCACGAGTATGCCAGCCGAGCAGACTCGGATAACTGAGGGCGGGCTACTTGGTCGATGCCCATTCTGCGCGGTCATAGTTTTCCACTACATCGAACGCGGGCTCATAGTTGCCGAAGACTTTCTCTTTGAGTTCCTCAATGCGATCCTCGTCGGTCTTGTCTGGGGCGTTCATTATCTTTTGCACGCGCTCAACGAACTCTATGGTGGAACCGCCGCTTCGTCCTCCGCTCGAATCAAAGATGACTACCTCGTTCATTCGCAGCTGCTTATCGATGGTCGCCGCTGAAGCCTTTTTGGCGGCATCGCGGCGGGAAGTTCGCTGAGACTCTGATGCTTCGCGCGCTTCGGGGGCGGAAAACGTTATGGACCGCGTGATTGGGGCCCCGATTTCTTGGGCCAGTAGGTGCCTGTCATCTGTCCAGCGAATGTCCGTGAACTGAACCGGCGCGCGCCGGAAAAGGGCATTTATGTCGGACTTGATGTCCTCGATTCGGCGCCTGCCTTCGCCCTCGGAGTAGATTTTCCGAGCCTCTCCAACCAAATCAGCGCGTTGCTGAAACTCTCGCCGGTCCTTTTCCGACGCGGCTGGGACGACCCCGTTGCTTGATCGTTTCAGAACGATGGACGGCGATACTTGGATACCATTGACGGAGAGAGTCTCATCTTGCCATTCCACTGAAAATGGAGGGCGGATTAGATGCCCGTACGCAACCACCAAACCAGAGTCAATGCCGGTCGTTACTTTCTTGGGGCTCACGTCAATCTTGCGGGAACCGGAGACTCCTGAAAGTCTCTTGTGCCGCTTTTGGCGTCGCGTCCGATCCGAGTGTTTTGCCTCCTCAGTCCCTTGCGTTCCGGGGCGAGGGGTCAGACTTTGAGCATTTGAGTTCTCCGCATCCGTCGCGCTCGTAGCCGTTCCCGACGACTGCTGAACCGCCTGCGGCCCCCCGTTCCCGTTGCCATTCCCAGGCCCGAACGCCTGGACGAACTTCGGACGGTACATGAGCTTATGGAAGTCCGTGAGGAGCCCCGCGGCCTGCGCGATGGCCAAGGGGAAAGTGGCCTTGGCCGCGTCGAGGGCCCCGTCGCCGGCTCCTGCGTCCGTCATGGCCGTGGCCGCCGTGATCGGCCCGCGTGCTTCCAGTCGTCCTCCTCCGGCCTTGCCCGTCCCCTGCGCCACGGCCTCGAACCGCGCTCGTGGGGTCATGGCGAACGCCGGCCCGTTGACCGAGCGCCAGTAGTCCGGCGGTAGTGAACCTAGGTTGGCCCGCAACTCCTGTTCAACGGCCGCCTCAAACGCCGTACGCTGCGTCTGATCGAGTTCCGTGTACTTGGGGACGCTCAAGTTGGTCAGGACGCGCAGGACTCGGCCGAGCGCCTCGTACGCCTTCATCTTGTCGGTCTGGTAGTACCTCTGCGCGTCCGTCCAGTCCCACTCGTTCTTGGCGTGGTCGGCGTCCAAGCCCGCCCAACGAAGCGCCGAGTCGAACGTCGGCAGACCCCTCGCCGGGTCCTTGGGATCGAGGAAGTGGTTTTGCCAAGTCGGGTGGCGGCCCTCGTCCGCCACGCCCTTGCGGATCGACTGGATGTACTCCCGGGCCTCCGTCAATTCTTGGGATTGAACCTCCAGCGCCTTCTGGACCAGCCATAGCTGGATCGCGCCGGGTTGGTCCTGGGGGCCTAAGGAGCGATTGGCGTCGATGTAGTGGTCGATGGCCTTCGGGTGGTAGTAGGCATCGAACATCGCTTTATCGTACGGGTCAGCAGTCTCTTCGGCCGCCGCCCTCATCTGCTGGGCGAAGAACTTGTAGACCTCGACCTGGAGGTCCTCGCTGCCCCCGGTTTTGACGCTCGTCGCCTCCCAGGTGGCGCTGACGAACGGCGTCCAACGGAACTGCGTGGCCAGGTCCCCGGGCGTGCCGCGCTTCATTCGCAGGGTGATGTTTGTGCCGCGGAGGAACTCTTCCGATTTGAGGAACAAAGCCTTCCGGTTGGGGGCCGTCTTCAGTCCGAGCAGGCCGCCGTAATCCTGGCCTGGATTGTCCTTGAGCCAGTCCCGGTAGGCCGGGCTGTCCTCGATGGCGAACGGTTGGTGGACGACGCCGTACTGGGCGGCGGCGACCACGATGCTGCCGCCGGCGATGTACTTGGGCCTGCGGAGTTTGGCCTGCTTTTCGTCCACGAGCCGCCAGAGCGGGTCGCCCTCGGGGGCCAGGGGGCGGTACATCCCCTGGGCGTGAGGGAATGAGACCGAGCCGCCGCTCCCGGTCTGCCCGCGATTGGCGCCCACGACCCCGAAGCGGTCCACCGGCGGCTCGGTGATGATTTCCGCGCTGGCGAAGACCCAGGCGCCGGGGATGGGCAGGCCGGTCGCGTCGTCCACGACGGTCACCGTCAGGTTTAGGTCGGTCTGTTGGAGGGTTTGAGGCAGCAGGGCCGCACGAACCGTCGCCTTCGGAGCGCACCCGGTGAGGGCGAGCGCGAATCCCAAGAAGGCCGGGGCGAGCCCGTGCCGGTCCGTCATCATGACGGCCTCCGGGCGGCGTTCAGGGGGATTTCAGGGCGGTACGGCAAGTCCGGGCCAGGAGCGATGCGGCGCTTCGGTCTGGTGAGAACCCGCTCGGCGAAGAACCAGGTCTCGTCCATGCTGCTCGACGGCGGCGGTGGGCGTCCGGGGCCCTGACGAAGCCCCGCGTCATCCACCACCAAGCCGGACTGTAAGCCCAGAAGTTAGGTTTCCGCAAGACCTATTTGCCTGCCCCTTGATTCTCGCCGGTCATGTCGCGGGCTGACGGTTGCCGCCGCGACCTTCAGGCGTATCAGCTCGCTGGCCCTCAGGCCCGTGGCGAAGAATAGCTCGACCATGGCCCGGTCGCGGCAGCCCACGGGGCTCGACAGGTCCGGCGCGTTCAGCAGGCGCCAGACCACGTCCTCGGTCAGGATCGCGTACGGAATCTCCTGGGGCAAGCGCGGCAGTTCGAGGTCGGCCGCCGGGTCGTAGAGGATGAGCATCCTGAGCGCGGAAGCGTCCCGAAATTTCAAGTCGGGATGGCGTCGGGGTTGTTTCATGGCTAGAATCTCCCCATGTGGCCGTTCGGCGGAGCCCGCAAGCGCCGGGTCCTCATCGTGGACGACGACGTCCATGTGCGGACCATGCTGGGCATGTATTTCGGGGACTCCGGCTGGGACACCTCCGAGGCCTCGGACGGCCAGGCGGGCTTCGAGTCCGCCGTGGCCGCCCCGCCCGACATCATCCTGCTCGACATCGACATGCCGGTGATGACCGGCCCCGAGGCCCTGGCCCTGCTGCGGCTCAACGAGAAGACCAAGCAGGTCCCCATCGTCATGGTGACGGCGCGCGGGACCCTCGACGACGTCGACATATGCATCTCGCGCGGCGCCAACGACTACGTGAACAAGCCCTTCGACTTCTCGCGCCTGAAGGCGAAGGTGGACAAGCTCGTCCCCCCGGCGTGAGCGGCATCCTCGACGAGGTCCGCGCCTTCGTCTCGGCCCTGAAGGAGCAGCTCCCGGAAGTCTTCGTCCCTCCCGCCCCGCGGTCCCGCCCCGTCAAGCCGGCGGGCCGCGCGGCCGAGCTGTTCGCGGCGCGCTGCGCCCGCTTCGCCCCCGACCTGGGCGTCGCGTACGGGAAGGTCCGGGTCAAGGAGATGTCGAGCCTGTGGGGGTCGTGCTCCCACCGGGGGGACCTGAGCTTCAACGCCAGGCTGCTGGCGGCCCCGCCCGAGGTCCGGGACTATGTGGTCGTCCACGAACTGGCCCACCTGCGCTGGCGGGGGCACGGCGCGCGCTTCTGGGCCCTCGTGGAGAAGCACTGCCCCGAGCACAAGGCCCACCGCCGCTGGCTGCGCAAGAACGGGGCGGCCTTATTGTCCGGAGAGCTCCCAGGCGCCGCCGTCGGCGACGGCGAAGACGCGCAGCCCGGGCCCGTCGCCGGCCAGGTCCCGGGGCAGGGCGAAGTCGAAGCGCCCCTGCTCCCCCTCGGAACGGCCGGCGTATAGCAGGGCCTCGCCCCGGAAGACCAGCACGGCCCCGGGGGCTCCGGCCCTCCCGCGCAAGGTGAGGACGTCCTTCTCGGGCTGAGTTATGAGGCCGGGGCGCCTGCCCAGGACGGGGACGACGGCGCCCTTGGCGTCCCGGAGCGCGCCCGCGCTCATCCGCCACGCCGGTGCTCCGAGGCTTATGGGGGAGAGCCTGCCGTCTTTGACGGCGAAGAATTCCGCCTCCGCGGCGGATTCCTCGGGGACCATCATCCGCAGCATCGCCGCAGCGCCCGAGAATCCCCCCGAAAGGCCCGAGGCGACGATGCGTCCTCTCGCGGCGGCGACAACTGGGACGGGCTGGTCGGGGGCCTGGGCGCAGGTCAGGCGACCATAAACATAAGCCGGGCTGGTCCGGGCATCGGCGCCGGCCGGGCGTTCGAGCTCCAGGGCACAGGCGCCGCCGGCCGACGGGAGGTCCGCGGTGCGTTTGCCGACGAGTCCTCCGGCCGGTCCTATGCGGTAGAGCCTGTCCGGATGACGGCCGTCGCCCAAGAGCTTGCGCCGGCGGTCGGCCTCCCGGCGTGCGGCCGGCCAGCCTTCCGCGGCGGGAATAGGCCGGCCGTCCTTGAGCAGGAACGGGGCGGACGGTCTTGGGCCGGAGGCGAGGAGGGACCGGCCGTCGAGCCCGTCCGGGATTCGGGCGCTCAGGGCATCGAGGACCGAGGGAAGCACATCGAGGACGGAGGCGGAGACGGTCTGGGGACCGCGCGGCCCGCCCTTGGGGTATTTGATGAAGAGAGGGATGGGAACGACCTCGCCGGCGTTCGCGTCGGTCCTCAGGCGCCTGCGGCTTCCCGTGCGGAACGAGGCCCCGTGGTCGGCCGCGACGACGAGCACGGCGTCATCCCACCTTCCGCCGGCGCGAAGGGCGTCGAGGAGCCTCCCGATGAGGCGGTCCGTGAAGCGTGCCTGCAGGATGTGCCTCTGCCAGGCGGCATGGACGACGGCCTCGGAACCCTCCCACCGGTCGTCGCGGCCGTTATCGCCGATGACGATGGGCTCGTTCGGGGCGAAGGCGGCCTTGCCCGAGGGGAGATAGACCCACGGCGGGTGAGGGAGCATCACATGGAGGAAGCGGAAGCCGCCTCCGGAGGCGCCGGCGATGAAGGCGTCCATCGCGCCGGCGCGGTCGAGGAACGACTCCCCTGCTTTGGAGTTGAGCCCGCTCCAGGAGAATCCCTTCCATGAGTGTGAAATGGAAGGGAGCGCTCCCGTCCAGCGGCGGGGCACGGTGCGGTGGGCGTAGAGCACGGCCAGGTCGGCCAACTGGGCGCGCCAGGGTTCCTCGGCAGGCCGGCACAGAGAGGGGGGGCAGAGCGAGGTATGCGTCTCGACGACAGCGAGGGTATGGGTGGGGGCGAGTTCGGTGAAGATGCTGCGCGGATAGTCCTTCCACCAGGGGGCCTTGGGCGGGCGGGGCAGCTCTCCGGTCAGCAGGGCGGGAACGGCCTTGAAGGTGTCGTCCGAGACCGTACGGGCCTCGCGGTACCAAGCGGCCTCCCGGGAGAGGCGGGCGAACGACGGGAACCAGGCGGCGTCGATGCTCCCGTCCTCAGCGAGGAGGGTGGCTAGCGGCAGCTCGTCGAGCACGAGCATCAGGACCGGAGGCGCTCCGCCGGCGGCGGAGGGCGGCGCCTGGGGCGCGCGTCCGGGCCAGGGCGCCCGGGCGAGGAAGAGCAGCGGGCAGGCCGCGGCGGCTACGGCCGTCCAGACGAGGAATTCGCGGGCCGTCCCGGTCTTTGAGTATCGCACCGCCAAGGCTCCGGCGGTCGATGCAGCCAGGACGGCGGCGGCAGGATTCAGGCCGGATGCCGCCTGCGCCGCGAGCAGGGCCGCGGCCAGGCCCGCCGAGGCCCTGAGCCCCGCCGTGCCGAACGGGGCCGCGGCGGCGCCCCAGAGCAGGGCGGGGACGAGGACGAGCAGGGCGGTCAAGACGATGTCGGAGTTTCCGGCCCCCCGCGCGGCGAAGTATTCCGGCGAGGCGTGCAGCAGCGCGTAGAGCGGCTGCGAGACGGCGAGGACGGCCAGGCCCGCCGAAGCCAGGAAGGCCGCGGCCCGGCTCATGCGGCGCGGCGAGGACGCAGCTGGAAGAGGACGCGCAGCCCGCCTGAGAGAGCTTCGCGCTTAATGACTTGGAAGCGGGAGGAGAACAGGGCTTGGAAGGACGCCTCGGTCCAGTCGGCGTAGCGGTCGTCCTTGCGCGCCAGCAGGCGCCGGGCCGCCGGGTCCTCCTTCGCGACGAACTCCACGACGGCATCGGCTCCCAGGCCGGCCAGCCAGTCCGCCAGTTCGGCCGCGGGCACCCCCGCGCTCAGCCGCAGGTGGTGCAGGAGGGCGAACGCCAGGACGAAGTCGGGCCGGCCGCGCTCTTCCAGGCGGCGCCGTTCCTTGCCCAGCCAGCCCTGTCCGGGGGACGGGTCGGCCAGGTCCACCGCGAGGGGGAGGACGCGCTCCTTCATCGGCCCGGAGCGCAGCTCGCGGAACAGGCCCTCATGGGTGGCGGCGTCGGCGTCCAGCGCGACGACGGTGTGGCAGGTCTCGGCGAGGACGCGGGAGTAGTCGCCCCGGTTGGCGCCCAGGTCCCAGGCCAGGGACCTGGCCCGCGCGCCCAGCGCCTCGCGCAGGAAGCCGTCCTTGCGGCGCAGGTCCGCCGCGCTGTAGTGCTCGCCGCAGCCGTAGCCCGACCAGGCCGATACCTCGGGGTCCCAGCGCAGGTCGGAGACGAGCTTGCGCAGGCGCTGCAGTCCGGCGGCCAAGAGCTCGGCGCCGAAGCCGGCCTCCTTTATTTCTCCGCGCAGGTCGGCGTCGTCGGCCGCATGCCCCTTCTGGAGGCGCGCCTGCAGGATGACGTGGGGGAACACCCCGGGCTTGAGGGCGCCGCGCCAGCCGAGGAGGCGGGAGGCGTCGGCCGCGCCGATGCCCTCCAGCCGTCCGCGCAGCCAGGGGCCGAAGGGGAGCCCGCGGTAGGAGCGCAGCATCAAGGGGTAGAGGAATTGCTCGCAGAACTGTCGGTATCCCGCCCAGACCGAGCCGGGCTTGAGGCGCTCGAAGGAGCCCACGTCGATGAAAATCGGGCGTGTCCCATGGAACTGGACGTTGTAGGCCGAACCGTCCTTGAGGGTGAAGCCCTCGGCCAGCGCGGCCAGCTGCAGGTCCAGGGTCAACAGGGCCGCGTCCTGGAGCATGGCGAAACCCCACTCGTAGGGATAGCTGACGAAGGGGACGCGCTCATGGACGAGGATGAGCTCCCAGGGCGCCTCGCCCTTACGCTCTTCCGAACGCACGATGCGGCCCTCGTCGACCGCCTTGCGGAAGAACTTGGCCTTGGAGACGGCGCGCCATTCCCCCGCCCCCTGCGCGCTGAGCCCGCGCAGGACATGCCCGCCCTGCAGGAACACCCTGCTGTCCGGATCCCGAAACGACCCCCCGTCGTAGTTCATAACGGTGTCAGACATTCGGAAGTTTCGGAAATCATATTCGCGCTACTTCCGAAACTTCCGAATGTCTGACACCAGTCGTTTCCAGTAGAGCTTGATGAGGACGACCAGGCCGGCGAAGCCGGCGGCGGCGAGTTGGACCAGCATCGAGCCGCTGCCGGGGTCCAGGTAGGCCCGCGCCGGGGCAGCGGCTCCGGCCAGCAGGGCCAGCGCGAGGAGGAAAGTCACCGGGCGGTGGAGGGGGTGCGCGCCTTGGCGGCCCCGTATGCGAGCATCAGCTTGTCCGCCGCGGCGACGTCGGCGTCGCCCAATTCGAAGACCTGGCGGCCGGCGATGAGGCCCTGCAGGGAGCGGTGCAGCTCCGGGTCCAGGAAGGGAGTCACCTTTCCGGAGCGGTACTCGTTCTCCTTCTCCTGGTAGAGGCCGAGGAAGGTCTTGTCGCGGAACCAGGCCTCGCGGTTGCGTTCCTCGAGCATCTTGACCGCCTCGGGGGAGGGGTTGCGCTGCACGAACTCGAAGAACACGGCGCTGGGCTTGCCGCCCGGGTGGTAGAGCTCGCCCGAGAAGACCTGGATGAGGTCGTCGTGGTCGTCTTTGAGGATGGGGGTGATGAAGTTGACGCCGCGCTCGAGGCAGTGCCTGTGGAAGGCGATCAGGTCGGGCGTGCGCAGGGCGATGTGCTGCCAGTGGGCGGCCGCCGCGTGGTCGGCGAGCATCTCGCGGACATGGGAGCGCTCGCCGGCGGGCTCGGAGGGCTGCACGGTGGCGATGATGGTGTTGTCCATCGCCGTCCCGCCGACCGGGCCTCCTTTGCCGACGCGGCTGGCGAAGGTCATCGACACCTCGCCCTTGCCGCCGGCGGCGGGGCGGCGCCGGTCGTAGAGCACGTCCTCGCGGGCCACGCCGAAGACGCAGCGGTAGACCAGGTACATGACGCCGTAGAGCTCGGGGTCGAGCAGGAGGGTCATGTGGTCGACGGTGAGGTTCTGATAGGGCTTCATGCGCCGCCTCCGGGCCGTTGGATCTCGAAATCGTCCTTCGTGGTCGAATACCAGGCTCCGCCCAGCCGCCCGACGGGCTTGAGGTCCTTGTGGGTGAAGGCCCCGTCCTTCCACAGCGCGTCGTCTATGTGGATGTGCACGACCTTCCCGATGACGAGGTTGCCGCCCAGGGGGCCCTCCGAGATGGTGACGATGGAGTGCAGCTCGCATTCCAGGGCCACCGGGGACTCCTTCACCCGGGCGGGCCTCACCTTGACGCTGGGCAGCGGCGTCATGCCGGCCAGGGCGAATTCGTCGACGCCGTGCTCCACCTCGGCGGAGGTGGCGACCATGGACCGGGCATTGTCCTCGGTGGCGATGTTCACCACGAACTGACGGGTCTCCGAGATGTTGAGCAAGGTGTCCTTCCGTCGCCCATGGCGGGTGTTGACCGGGCAGAAGCAGACGGTCAGCGGGTTGGCGGTGATGCCCGTGAAGAAGCTGAAGGGGGCCAGGTTCCGGCGTCCCTCGCCGTCGAGCGTCGAGACCCAGGCGATGGGGCGGGGCTGGATGACCGAGATCATCAGGCCGTAGCGGCGCCGGACTTCGAGGGCTTCGGGGTCAAGCTCCACGGGAAGCCCTGTGCCAGGAGAGGGGATAGCCCTTGTCGCGCCAGCGCCAAGCCGCGGCCGTCGCGGTCAGCGGCTCGAAGAAGGTGTCCACCATGACGGCGAGGCGCTTGGACATCTTCCCGCGGTCGGCGGTCGACAGCTCGGCGGCGCGCCCCTGCGGGCTGTGCGGCAGGGCCCCGGGGTGATAGGTGAGCGCCCCGTCGGCGATGACGCCCTTGCGCGCCCCGTAGTGCGTGTTCGAGAAGAACATCAGCTCGTCGGAGTCCACATTGAAGTGCGCGTAGGGAGCGGGGACTTCCTTGGCATGCCAGCCCTCGGGCTGGGGGACGAAGGAGCAGACCGCGAAGCCGGCGTGCGGGACCGAGCCCGACTCGAAGGTCTGGTGCATGGGCGGGGATGCGTGCGTGGCCTTGGCGATGCCGTGGTGGTCGAGGATGTGGAAGGCGAAGGGATAGAGCGAGCCCTCCCAACCGGCCAGGTCGAACGGGTGGCGGCCCAGGGTCAGCTCGCTGACCCGGCCGCCGTCGTGCTTGACGAAGACGGGGAAGCGCCCCGTCCGGTCGACGGGCTCGCCCAGCTTCGGGGCTTCGATCATCGTCTCGACCACCGGCGAGGCCAGCGAGGCCTGGCCGGCGCCGTTGAGGTAGCGCGGCGGGAAGCCGATGGGGAACTTGGACTCGACGAGGAGCAGGAAGGCGCGTTTCCCGTCGATGTCCACCCTGTAGGTCGTCCCCTTCGGGACGACGAGGTAATGCCCCTTCCTGAAGCGCAGGACCCCGAACTCGGAGGACAGGGCCCCGGAGCCCTCCTGCACGAACCAGAGCTCATGGTTCTGCCCGTTGCGGAAGAACTCCGAGCGCTTCATGGAGCGCGCAGGCTTTACGACGGAGAGCGTGGTGTTCGTCCCGAAGAAGAGCGGGATGCGGGCCCGCAGCGGGTCGCCCGCGAAGGGGATTTCGCCGGTAGGAACATGGAAGGGCTGCAGCGGCGCCGCGGGCGCCGGCTTCGGGACGAGGCTGAAGGCGGCGGCCTTGGCGGGACGGGCCTGCTCGGTGGGATAGCCGCGCAGGTGCACCTTGCGCGACCAGGGGCCCGAGAAGCCGTAGGTGCCGTGTATTTCTTCGAGAGAGAAGGTCTTCGGGTCGGAGCGGAACTCGGTGTGGGGGGCCCGCGGGAGGCGGCCGCGCTTGAGGATCATGGGCGGTAGTTGAGCTCCTTCTGGGATTTTGGGACGCCGCAGCGGTTGCGCAGCGTGCCGAGGACCGGGACCTCGAGCTCGACGAGGTCGCCGGGGACCACCCAGCGGTCCAGGTCCAGGCCGCAGCCCTTGTGGAAGGTCCCCGAGCCCAGCACATCGCCCGGGAAGACCGTCTCGCCCTGCGAGACGTGGGAGAGCATCAGCGGGAAGCCCCAGTGCTGGGCCGCGAAGCGGCCCTTCGACCAGACCTCGCCGTTCACGCGCACGGTCATATCGAAGTCCCGCGCCGGGTCGACCTCGTCGGCGGTGACCAGGTAGGGCCCGAAGGCGTTGGCGAAGTCCTTGCCCTTGGCCGGGCCCATGCGCAGGACCATCTCCTTCTTCTGGATGTCGCGCGCGGAGAAGTCGTTGAAGAGCATGTAGCCGAAGATGTGGTGCGCCGCCTCGTCCGGGGAGAGGTCCCTTCCGCGCAAGCCGACGACGCAGGCCACCTCGCACTCGAAGTCGAGCTTGCGGGTGTAGCTCGGCCAGGGGACCTCGTCTTCCGGGCCGTAGACCTCGCGGTGGTTCCCCTTGGAGTAGGCCGGCAGCTCGAACCAGGCCTCCGGGAAGGTTTCGCCGCGGCGGGCCGACCCGGCGCGGGCATGGTCCTCGAACGCGAAGAAATCCCGGAGGGCGGCGGGGTCGGGCAGCGGGGCCTGCAGGACGGCCGAGGCCAACGGGCTGCGGTGGGCGCGGGGAGGATTGGCGACGAGCAGGCGCGCCTCGTCCCAGGCGCCGGGGCCGGCCTCGAGCAGGCCGCGCATGGTGTGGGGGAGGGAGCCGCCGGAGGCGGCGGACAGGTCCAGGACCTCGGCGCCCAGCACGGCCCCGAGGCGGGGCTCAGGGCCTTCGGCGCGGCGGTATGTGACGAGCTTCACCGTCGGCGATGTTACGATTTGCCGGGGCGCTAGTCCAGGCGGCTAGAGGTCGATGGAGGCGGCGGCCTCGGGGGGGAGCAGGGAGGCCGAGGACTGGCGGCGGACGTCGGTGACGCGCGAGCCGTAGAAGAGCAGGACCTTCTTCACATAGAGCCGCGTCGAGCGGTACCAGCTGTTTCGGGAGAGGAACTTGGGGCCGGCATGGTAGGCCGCGATGACCCGCTGCACGACCCAGACCGGAGCGTCGGCCATGCGCACCCCGCCCAGGCGGTAGCGCTTGGCGATGATGGAATAGAGCCGGGCGATGTAGGCGGCCCCGGCCTTGATGTTCTGCCAGGGGTCGCGCAGCAAGGCGCGCGGCACGCCCACGGACTCGGCCGTGGCCGGCATCACCTGCATCAGCCCCATGGCGCCTTTGGGGGAGCGGGCGCGGGGGTTGAACTCGGATTCGGCGCCCATGACCGACTTCAGCAGGCGCGGGTCGAGGCCCCAGCGGCGGGCCTCGGAAAGGATGCTGTCGTCATAGCGGTCCACGACGGCGGACTGCTTGAGCAGGCGGCCGAAGAGCCGGCGGTAAGGCTTGTCGGGCTTCGGGACGGGGATGACCAGCTCCGAGCCGCGGCGCGAGGATTTCAGGTCGCCGGAGAAGGGGAGGGGGGACATGGGCGGCGGCCGCTTCTCCATGACCCGCACGGCCGGGCCGGGCAGGGTCAGGGGCGGCTTGGCGGCCGAGTGGTCGAAGAAGCGGTTGAGGTGGCCCCAATCGAGCGCCCCGGCGGGCGCTTGGGCCAGCAGGGGTGTTTCGGGGGAGGCCTTGGGGGCGGCGGTAGCGCTGAGAGGGAGCGCGGCCAGGGCCAGGACGGCGAACCGGCGGTACGGTATCACGTTCCCAGATTGTAATGGGGAGGCTGTCCGCTTACATGGGCCATTGGGCCCCTATGCCAGGGGTCTATTGACGGCCCTGGCAGGAACGATGCTTGAGGAGCTATACTGATGGGGATGAAGCGTTCGTTGGGCGCCTTCCTGAGCTTGGCCATGCTGGCCGGCTCGTTCCTGTGCCTGGGCATGGGGATGGACATGGGCACGGCCTACGCCCAGGAGCCCGCGCATTCCTGCTGCCCCGTGCAGGCCCCCGATGAGAAGGAGTCCAGCGCGCCGAGCTGCTGCCTGCTGATGCCGGCGGCCGTTTCCGGCGCCCTAACCGTTTCGCCGTCCCTGGTTTCCGCCTTGCTCGTTAGCGCCGTCCGCGTCGAGGCCGTTTCGGCCGCGGCACGGCCGTCCTTCGGCTCCGAAGGTCCTCCTGGGCGCCCCGCGCCCGGATACGCCTCCCCCGCCTCCCCGCGCGCTCCTCCAGCCGCGTAAGACCGCGTCGTTCCCTCAATAATCATATCGTGCGGAGTGCGTTCCCCATGCGGGGAGGAAACTATGAAGTTCGCTTTCGCCGTGGTCGTTTTCTTGCCGTGCCTGGGAGGGGCCCAGGAGCCCAGGTTCTCGTGGAGCGAGGTCGCCCAGGCGGTTTCGTCGGCGAATCCGGAGATTCGCGCCTCAGAAGGGATGACCGAGGCCGCCGAGGCCGCAGTGGCCGGGACCTGGGCCCCGGATTCTCCGTCCATAGAGGTCGAGCGCATGTACGCCCCCACGGGCCGCAGCCCGCTCGACGGCGACGAGAAGTCCTGGCTGGTGCGCCAGGAGTTCGACCTGCCGCCGGCCTCCATCATGAGGAGGAAGGCCGCCCGGCGCGGCGCCGCCTCGGCCCAAGCCCGGACCGCCGCGGTGCGGCGCGCCGTGTTGGCCAGGGCGCGCGCCGCTTTCGCCGGTCTGCGCCTGGTGTGGGTGGAGCGCGACTTGCTCGACCAGAACATCGAGATCCTGCGCCGCGTCGCGCGCGTGGCCGAAGCCAAGGTGGCCGCGGGCAGGGCCGGGCAGGCCGACGCCCTCAAGGCCCAGGTCGAATTGAGCAAGATGCAGGGGATGCGGGAGTTCAAGGACCATGAGCTCCCCGTCGCTGAGGCCGAGCTGGCCGCGCTGATGGGGCGTGAGCCCGCCAGCCTGCCCAGGCCCGAGGAACCCGCGCCCGACGCCGTCCCCGCGCTGAAGGACCTCCAACTCGCCGCGGCCGAGCGGCCGCGCCTGCGAGGCGCCATTCTCGAGGCCCAGCGCGCCGAGGCGGAGTCGTCGTTGGCCCGCGCCGAGCTCCTGCCCCGGTTCATGCTCCAGTACCGGCGCCGCCGCGCGCCGATGACGGGCTCCACCCACGACGCCGTGGCCGGCGTCAGCCTGCCGCTGTGGTTCTGGGGGCCGGCCTCCAAGGTGCGCGAGGCCGACGCCAGGCGCTCGGCGTCCCGGGCGGAGGCGGACGCGGCGCGCCTCGAGACGGCTGCCGGCGTGCGCACGACCCACGGGCATTGGGCCGCCGCGGTGCGCCTGGCCGAGGTCTACCGCACCGCCCTCCTGCCCCAGGCCGAGGCGGCGCTGCGCACCGCCGAGGCCGCCTATCAGTCGGACCGCGGGGGCTTCTTGGACCTGCTCGACGCCCAGCGCTCGTTCTTGGACCTGACCCTCGAATACGAGCGGACCCGGGCCGAGGCCCAGGTCCATCGCGGCGAGTTGGAAGACATGGTCGGAAAGGAGCTTTGACATGAAACGCAACCTCATCATGGCCGTCGTCCTGCTGGTCGTCGCCGGGGCCGCGGGGCTGGGCGTGCGCTACGCCCGGCGCGGCGGGGCGCATGAGCACGCCCACACCATGGTCTACCGCTGCCCGATGCACCCCGAGGTGGTGAAGGACGGCCCCGGCGACTGCCCCATCTGCAACATGGCCCTGGTCCGGGAAGAGACGCATGGGGACGCTCCTGCCGCCGCGGGGCGCTGGACCTGCCCGATGCATCCTGAGGTGGTGAAGGACGCTCCCGGGGCCTGCCCCATCTGCAACATGGACCTGGTCAAGGCCGAGGCGCCCGCCCCGGCCGGGGCCCCGGCGTCCTTCTCGGGGGCGCGCTCCTGCGTCCTGCACAAC
>JACRDU010000002.1 GCA_016218495.1 Elusimicrobiota bacterium | reverse complement strand
TGACGTGAGGCGTTCAAGCCTCCCGCTCGGGGCGGGTAGCCCCGAGCCCGCGAGGGCCCCCGCGGGGCCTGAGCAATCCGTCGGGGGCCTACTTCGCAAAGTGTGTGAACTTGGAGGGTTAACCCCTTGACAAGACAAGGTTCCGGCCTATACTTAGGGGGTAGGGTCCCGGCCAGTCCGGGAACGCGTCCGCCGTACGGGGATAAAGAAAGGGCGCGTTCGTCGGACGACGGGCGATAACGGCAAACTCAGCGCAAGCTGAGGGCGCAAAGCCATGACCCCTGCGCAGGCGGGGGCGTCAGGCTACCGAACTCGATGGCCCATGTGATCTGGGGGGAGACCCCCGAGAAGATCCGGCCCGCTGGAGCGCTTCAGAGCGCTGCGGCGGGCGCTTTCGTGTTCGCTTTCCTCTTCGCCGCCCCCGTCCACGCCGGCGAGAGCGGCGGCCAGCCCGGCGCCTTCCTGCAGTACGGCGTGGGCGCCCGGGCCCTGGGCATGGGCGGAGCCTTCTTCGCCGTGGCCGACGACGCCACAGCCGCCTACTGGAACCCGGCCGGCCTGGCCTACCTGCAGCGCAAAGAGCTGACCACGATGCAGGCGGCCCTCTTCGCGCAAACCAACTACACCTACCTCGGCTACGCCCATCCCACGACCACCAAGGGCACCTTCGCGCTGGGCATCACCCAGCTGGTCTCCACCGGCTTCGAGAAGGTCAACGCCGTCTTCGACCCCGCCACCGGGGAGCCCACCTCCATCACCAAGGCCGGCAGCTTCCAGGACTCCCAACGCGCCATCGCCCTCTCCTGGGGCCGCGAGGCCACCGAGACCATGTCCTTCGGCCTCTCGATGAAGCAGATCGCCCGCCAGCTCGACTCCTCCTCCGACAGCACGCTGGCGCTGGACATCGCCGCGATGCGCGTCATGGGCCCGAACTACAAGCTGGCGCTGGGCGTCCAGAACGTCTTCTCGAAGACCGGGGGCGACACCTCGGACAAGTTCCCGGTCATCCTCAAGCTCGGCAACAGCGTGACGGCCTTCAAGGAGCGCCTGATCCTGGGCTTCGACCTGCAGAAGTCGCAGTCCGCCGACCTCAACTGGCGCTTTGGCGGCGAGTACTGGGCCGCCCGCTGGTTCGCCTTCCGCTTCGGCCTGCTGGCGGCCCCGCAGATACAGGAGACGGACTTCGGCTTCGGGCTGCGCTTCCGCCGCATCCAGCTGGACCTCGCCCAGGGCATCCATGAGCTCGGAGCCTCGACCAGGATGTCGGTCACCTTCCGCTTCGGCCGCTCCCGCGAGGATCGCTCCGAGGACCAGATCAAAGCCCTCATCCAGCAGGGCTTCGAGGCCTTCCGCGACGGCGACTTCCAGCTGGCCACCCTGCGCCTCAACCAGGCCCTGGACGCGGCCCCCAACAACAAGCAGGTGAAGGCCATGCTCGGCCGCCTGCAGACCGTGGTCGGTTTCGTCCCGCAGGCCCTGGGCGGCGAGGAGTTCCAGACCTACGTGCGCAAGGGCGTCATCACCTACGTGGACGGGCGCGACATGAAGGGCTCGGTCAACGCGCTGCGCTATGCGTACAACAAGAACCCGAAGGACGAGAAGCTGCTGGCCCTCTTGAACCTGGTCGAGCGCGAGGCCGGCGTCAGCGAGCTGACCCGCCGCATCGACGGCCCCGACACCTTCACCTTCGTCGACCAGAAGCTCTACGACGCCCGCCAGGCCATCTACGACGGCAAGTACGACCTCGCCGTCCGCCGCGCGCAGGACATCCTGGACCTCGAGCCGGCCAACGTGACCGCGCTGGAGATCATGGGCTCGTCCTTCTTCCTGATGGAGGAGAAGGCCAAGGCCAAGGCCGTCTGGAAGCGCGTGCTCGAGATCGACCCCAAGAACAAGGTGGTCGCCGAGTTCATCAAGCAGATCCAGTGACGCGGGGGCTCCGGTTCCCCGTATTGAATATTTAACAGCATGCCCTTATGCTTTTAGGGAAGAAGCCATTATGCCTGGATCCATAGCGCTCGCCTTGACGCTAGCGGCCGCCCTCGGCGGCTCCGCGCGCGCCCAGATCGAGACGCCTAAGCTCGAACTCATCACCCAGCGCGACGAGATCGCGAAGACCGCCTACGGGCGCGTCCAGCGCGAGATCCTCGACCGGATGCTGGGGGAGGGGAAGGCCTCCGTCTTCGTCGACGTGGAGGTGGAGCTCAAGGCCAGCCGCCGCGAGAACCTGCGCTTCGGCGCCGGCGCGGCCGAGAAGAACAAGATCAAGGACGGCGCGGGCTCCGCCATCAACAAGTCCTCGTTCATCCTGCCGGGCGTCCCCAAGCCCAAGAACATCCTGGAGAAGGAGGAGGCGCGCCCGGCCGAGGCCGCCCAGACCCAGACCGCCCAGCAGACCAAGACGGACCAGGAGGAGACCTACACGCAGGAGCTGGTCATCAAGAAGTTCCTGGTCAGCGTCATCCACGATTCGGAGGTCCTGAAGGACAAGACCCAGGTGGACGAGGCGCGCAAGCTCATCGTCGAGGCGCTGCGGACCTGGGACGTCAAGGCCGACGACGTGGTGTTCCGCCCGGCCACCTACAACAAGCCCAAGAAGGACTGGTATTCCGACCTCAAGGACCCCGGCGTCTACCTGAAGCTGCTCCAGGCCCTGCTGGCGGTCCTGTTCCTCATCTTCCTGTTCGGCCCTCTGGCGCGCTTCTTCCGGCGCTACGTGGAGGCCCTGGTCCAGAAGCCGGCCGCCGAGATCAACGTCGAGTCTAACATCACCCCGCCCGAGGACGAGGGCAAGGGCTCCGGGGGGCTCGATGAGACGCTCCGGAGCCAGGTGGAGATGCTCGTGGGCCGCAAGCCGCCCGAGCCCTCTTCACCGCCCCCGCCGCCGCCGCCCGACGACGAGGAGGAGGACGACGAGGAGGGTGCCATGGGCAAGAAGGAGCCTTTTTCCTATATAAACGAGTCGAACCTGAAGAACCTGGCCAATCTGTTCCTGCTGCGCTCCGAGGAGCCGTGGCTGGTGGCCGTGGTCCTCAGCTATCTGCGCCCGGAATACGCCCGCCAGGTCCTGACCTCGCTGCCCGTCGAACTGCAGGCCAAGGTGGCGATGGAGGCGCTGAAGGTCCGCCAGGTGACCAAGGAGCAGATCGTCGCCATCGACGCCGACATCCGCGACAACATCGACTATGTGGTCGGAGGCATCGAACGGCTCATCCAGATGCTGGAGGAGGCCGACCCCCGCACCCGGTCGAACATCCTGGACTACCTGCAGAACGACAAGCCCACCGTCTACGATTACGTCCGCAAGAAGATCCTGCTCTTCGAAGACGTGGCGCGCTTCCCGGACCGCGAGATGCAGGCCATCGTGCGCGAGCTCAAGACCGACCAGATGGCGAAGGCCCTGCACGGCGCGCCGCCCGAGGTGGCCAACAAGTTCTTCTCGAACATGTCGGCCGGAGCCGCCTCGCTCGTCAAGGAGGCCATGGAGTTCCAGAAGGAGCTGACCACGGCCCAGGTCGAGGAGGAGCGGGCCAAGGTCATGGAGCATGTGAAGCAGCTCGAGGGCCAGGGCCGCATCAACATCCGCTCCGCGGAGGAGGCGGGGGGGTTCCACCAGGTCATCGCCAGCGAGTCGGTGCGCGGCACGCGCCTGAGCCAGCTCACCGGGCCGGCGGCGGTCCCGCCCCCGCCCGCCCCGGCCGCCCCCGTCGGCAAGGAGGACCCGCTGATGGCGCGGCGCTGGTACGAGTCGGGGCTGGAGTCGCTGGAGGCCGGCGACCTCGACCAGGCCGTCAAGAGCCTGCGCCAGGCCGTCGAGCTCGACCACCAGCTGGCCGAGGCCTACTCCTCGCTCGGGCAGGCGCTCTACCAGCAGGGCCGCTATTCCGAGGCCATCGTCTATTACGAGAATTTCCTGCGCCTCAAGCCCGACCCGGAGCTGCAGGCCTGGGTCGACGGCGTGAAGGCGTCGCAGACGGGGACCGGCGCGTGATGAGGAACTAAAATGGCTGAACTTCCCCCGGACAAACCTTCCGTGCCGCCTCCGCCTCCCGGAGGGCGCGTGCCGCCGCCCCCCGGCTCCAAGCCGCCCGGACCGCCGCCGAGCCGCCAGGCCGCCCCTCCGCCCTCGGCGCAGCCGCAGCCCCAGCCTCCGCAGGCGGCCGCTCCGGGCGCCATGCCCGGCTGGCCGGCCATGACGGCGATGCCCATGCCCTGGATGGCCGCGCCGTGGGGCATGCAGCCGATGATGCCGCAGGGTCCGGTCTCCTGGGCGCCGCAGCCCGCCCCGCCCGCGCCGACGCTGGCCGCTCCCGGCATGCCGATGCCGCCCGCGCCGCCCGCGCCGGGCCCCTCCGACCCGGACCGGCGCATCGCCGAGCTGGAGAGGCGCCTGCAGGCCGAGCGCGAGAAGGTCCTCATGGCGAACCTCAAGAACCAGGAGGAGAAGGTCGTGGCCGCGCGCGTCGAGACCTCCATCAAGGAGGTCCAGGACAAGCTGCGCCAGCAGCGCCGGGAGTCCGAGCACGAGGAGTCCCGCCTCAAGATGGAGGGACGGGTCCAGGAGCTCGAGGCGCGCCTGGTGCAGGAGCGCGAGACCTGGGTCTCCACGCTGCGCACCCAGATGGGCCAGCGCGAGGCGCAGGACAAGGAGATCGAGACCCACCTGACCGCCCGACTGCAGGAGATGGAGCGGCGCTGGCTGGAGGAGAAGGCCCATTGGCAGAGGGTCATCTCCATCAAGGACGACGAGCTGCGCAAGGGCAAAGAGGCCTCGGAGGCCCTGGTCGAGGCCAGGCAGGCGCTGAAGTCCCTCGAGCAGGAGAAGAAGGGGGCCGAGGCTCGGTCCGCCGAGCTGCAGCGCGCCAAGAGCGACCTCGAGGCCCGGGTCCAAGGCGCCGCGGAGCGCGAGCGCGACTATTTCCAGCTCAAAGCCGAGTTCGAGAAGGCGCGCGAGCAGGCGCGGGTCCTGCAGGAGCGCTATGACCGCGACCTGCAGGCCGCGCGCGTGTCGGCCAAGGAGCGCGAGGAGCGCCTGCTCTCCGACAACGAGCGGCTCCAGAACGACCTGATGACGGTCTCCCAGCGCCTGAGGCTCCAGTACGACGCCGAGATGCACCAGCTCAGGGCCGAATACGAGGCCAAGGCCAAGGCCATCGACGCCCGGGCCCAGAGCCAGGTGTCGGCGGTACGCGAGGAGACCGAGGCTCAGGGGAAGGCCGTGGCGGCCCGCTACGAGTCCTCCCTGCGCAAGGTCGAGGCGGAACGCCAGCTCGAGACGGACGCGCTGAAGACCGAGGTGGAGCGCGCCCGCGTGGTTGCGGAGCAGTCCCAGGCGGCTCTGGCGCGCCTGCGGGCGGTGTGCGGCGCGCTGGAGAGGCAGGCGGCGTCCCTGCGGACGGCGGCGCTCGAAGGCCGCAAGGCCAAGGAGGAATCCGCCAAGCAGCTCGAGCGCTACAAGGCCGAGTTCCTCGTCCTGCAGCGAAAATGGCAGGACCGCGAGGTCGAGGTGCGCTCCCAGGCCCAGGCCGAGGCGGCCAAGCAGATGGAGTCGGAGAAGGCCAAGCTCAAGCTCAGGGCGCAGGAAGAGGTCCAGGCCCGGGTCCTGCGCGTCCAGCAGCAGCTGCGCGCCGAGCTCGACGCGGAGGCCGCGGAGAAGGAGCGCCTGCTGCGCGCCGAGGCCGAGAAGGCCCTGGCCGAGCGCGCGCGCCAGATCGAGGCGGAGGCGGCCCAGGCCCGGCGGACGCTCGAGGCCGAGCTCGACCGCCGCACCGAGGAAGCCCGCGCGAAGGACGCCCAATGGCAGGAGAAGGTCTCCCAGCGCGAGGCCGAGCTGATGGCCCTGCGCTCGCAGACCGACGAATCCCGCGGCCGGCTCTCGCGCGAGGAGGCCGCGCGCGAGGAGGACCGCGGCGCGCGGCTGTCCGTCGAGAAGGAGCTCGTGGCCGAGAAGGCGCGCAACCAGGTCCTCGAAGGCGCCCTGAACGAGGCCCGCGCCCGCATCGAGAAGGAGGAGGCGCGCCAGCGCGAGCTGGCCGCCGAGAGGGACTCCGTGCAGCGCGAACGCGCCACCGCGGAGGGGCGCGGGGCGTCGCTGTCGCGCGACCTCGACGCCGCCCGGCAGACCCTGGCGGAGGCGGCGGACGCGAAGGCGCGCTACGACGCCGAGCTGGAGCAGGCCCAGGCCTCTATCAAGAAGCTGGAGGACCGGCGCAAGACCGACGAGGACCTGGCCAAGCGCCGCGTCGAGATCGTCCGGCGCGAGGCCGAAGCCCGGGTCAGCGCCCTGGAGGCCGAGCGCGATGCGGCGCTGGCCGCCGCGGCGGCCACCCAGCGCGACGCCGCCGAGCGCCTGCGCGCGCTCGAAGAGCGCCTGGAGGCCTTCGGGCGCGAGGAAGGCAAGGGCCTCAAGGGCGCCATCGGCAAGCTCTTCGGAAAGAAGGCGCCGGCGCCCGCCGAGCCCGAGCCCCCGTCCTTCCCGCAGCCCCCGGAGGTTCCTTGATAAGCCTCACGCGCCTCAACGGCGCGCCGGTGACCCTGAACGCCGAGCTGATTGAGGCCTTGGAAGCGGCCCCGAACCAGACCGTCGTCCACCTGGCCACGAGCAACCGCTACGTGGTCCGGGAGTCCGTGGACGCAATCGTCGAAAAGGTGATAGAGTACCGACGGAAGGTCAATTCGGGAGCCAAGGCCGTAAACCCCATACAAGGCTTCGAAAGGACCTGACCGGGAGGCCCCCTTTCTATGGACATAGCCACAGTCATGGGCATTGTCGTGTTCCTCGGCATGGCCGTGGCCATGATTCTCCATTCCGAGGGCGTGGCGGGCTTCGCGCCCTTCATGAACATGGAGGCCATCCTGATCGTCATGGGGGGCACCTTCTGCGCGACGTTGGTCAATTACCCCCTCAAGCAGGTCATCATGGTGGGGAAGATCACCCGGAAGGTCTTCACCCAGGTGGTCGACGACACGGCTGGCGTCGTCGTGAGCTTCGTCGCCCTCTCCAAGAAGGCCAAGCAGGAAGGCTTCCTGGCGCTGGCCCAGGACGTCGAGCGCCTCGAAGACGACTACATGAAGCGCGGCATCCAGATGGTCATCGACGGGCAGGACCAGGAGTTCATCCGGAACATGCTCGAGACCGAGCTGGGGTTCATCCGCGAGCGCCATAAGATCGGTCAGGAGATCTACAACGCGCTGGGAACCTACTCCCCGGCCTTCGGCATCATCGGGACCGTCCTCGGCATGGTGCTGATGCTCAACTCCATCGACGACGTCTCTCAGGTCCCGCGGCGCATGGCCCTGGCCCTGTCCGCCGCCTTCTACGGCCTGGGCAGCGGCTATCTCCTCTTCCTCCCCATGGGGGGCAAGCTGCGGCGGCGCTCCGAAGAGGAGCTCTTCGTGAAGGAGATCATCATCCGGGGCGTGCTGCTGCTCCAGAGCGGGGCGGCGCCCAGCGTCGTCGAGGCCAACCTGAAGGCCTACCTCGGGCCCACCCAGCGCCTGCTCGTGCGCAACCCGGAGGAGGCGGCCGCCGCGGCCGCCCCGGGGACGCCTCCGGCCGAGCCGCCGGGCGGCGCGCCGAAGAGATAACCGAGCCCTATGGCCCTGCGCGCGCCGAAGGGATTCATCGACGAGACGGACCCCAAGGTCTGTCAGATCGGGCATCCCGCGCCCGCTTGGCTCGTCAACTACGCCGACTTGATGACCGAGCTGGTCTGCTTCTTCGTCATCCTCTATGCCCTCTCGGCCGCCCTGAGCAAGGACATGCAGAAGGCCAACCAGGACATCCAGGAGATGATGAAGGAGGAGCAGATCGCCGGCAAGACCGAGATGACCAAGGACGGGCTCAAGATCACCTTCCAGGAACAGGGCAAGATGACGCAGTTCGATTCCGGCTTCGCCGAGCTGACCCCGGCGATGAAGGATGTGATCGACCGCGTCGCCCCGCAGCTGCGCGAGCTCACCCTCAAGGGCCACGAGGTCATCGTGGAAGGCCACACCGACAACGTGCCCATCCACAACGACTACTTCTGGTCGAACTGGGAGCTCTCCAGCGCCCGCGCGACCACGGTCGTCGAATACCTCATCCGGGAGAAGGGCTTCCCGCCGGGCTGCGTGGCGGCCACCGGCTACGGCGACACGCGCCCCATCCTCCCCAACGACTCCCCCGAGCATAAGGCCGGCAACCGCAGGGTGGTCTTCTTCGTGAAGAATCCCCCGATGAAGGCGAACCGCTGCGACCCCTCGCTGCCCGCGTCGCATCCGGAGCCCCGGCCGCCGCGGCCGGCGGCGGAGCCCGGGGAGCCCCAGGAGGCTTCGGGATGAGACGCGCATTCACCGCCGTCCTGACGGCGGCCCTGTCCTTCTCCGGCTGCTCGAACATGCAGATCGGCGGCTCGAAGAAGAAGGTGGTGCTCAAGGACTTCGCCGAAGGGCGCGTCGTCCAGGTGGCCATCACGGACCGCCTGACCGGGGCCAAGGAGATGCTCTTCGTGTCGATGCCCAAGAAGTCGCTCTTCCTTGAGGGCTACATCCAGGGCCTGGTGGTCGACTACGACGACAACCCCATCCAGGGCGTGGTCGTGCGCGCCGTGGCCAAGGGCGAGCAGCAGTTCGTCGACCGCGGCGAGGCGGCTTTCCAGACCTCCTCGTTCGACGCCGGCGTCAGCGACTCGAACGGCATCTACCGCATCCGCTTCAGCCTGCCCATCCTGAAGAACCTGGTCGACATCCGCGGCGAGCTCTCCTACAACCCCGGCTGGGAGCAGGAGCGCGACAACCTGGGGAAGGCATACCGGCCCCAGACCGAGCGCTCTCCCTTCCGCATGTTCTTCGACATGAAGGAAGGCATGCTGGTGTTCACCGAGGGCGTCCAGAAGGTCATCGTCGCCGGCGTGACGAGTTCCAGCGGCAAGCCGAAGGGACGGACCCTCCCCGGGGCCCAGCCCGCGTCCGACGAGAAGCCCATCGAGAAGCCGCAGGGCGAAGAGGACCTCTTCAAGGGCTTCGGGTTCGGTCCGTGACGCCGGCCCCGGTCTATCTCGACCACAACGCGACGACCCCCGTCCGCCCCGAGGCGCTCGAGGCGATGCTCCCGTTCCTGAGGGGGGACTTCGGCAACCCGAACTCCGTGCATTCCGTCGGCCAGCGGGCGCGCAAAGCCGTCGAGCGGGCCCGCGAGCAGGTCGCGCGCCTGGTCGGGGCGGGGCCTTCGGAGGTCGTCTTCACCGGCGGAGGCTCGGAAGCCGACGCGGCCGCCGTGTACGGGGCCGCGCAGGCCGCCTGGAACGCTACCGGCGGACGGCGCCGCCACGTCGTCGTCTCCGCGGTCGAACACGAGGCCGTCCTCGGCGCGGCCCGCCAGCTCGCGGCCCGCGGGTTCGAGGTCTCCGTCCTCGCCGTCGACGCGGACTGCCGCGTCGACCCCGCCGCGGCGGCGTCCGCCATCCGGGCCGAGACCTGCCTCGTCTCGGTCATGTGGGCCAACAACGAGGTCGGGGCGCTGCAGCCCGTGCGCGAATTGGCCGCCCTGTGCCGGGAGCGCGGCGTCCTCTTCCACTCCGACGCGGTCCAGGCCGCGGGGAAGGTCCCGGTCGACCTCTCCGTCGTCGGAGCGGACCTGCTCTCGCTCTCCGGCCACAAGCTCAACGCCCCGAAGGGGGTGGGCGCCCTTGTCGTGCGCCGCGGGGTCGTGCTGGCGCCGCTCGTGGCCGGGAACCAGGAGAAGAACCGCCGCGGCGGCACGGAGAACGTCGCCTCCATCGCGGGCTTCGGGGCGGCCTGCGACCTGGCCCGCGCCGAGCTCAACGCCCACGCCGCCCGGCTATCGGGGCTGCGCGGGCGCCTCGAGGCCGGGGTCCGCGCCCTGCCCGGGGTCCGCCTCAGCGCGCAGGGCGCCGAGCGCCTTCCCGGTACGTCGCATTTCCTCTTCGAAGGCGTCGACGGCCACAGCCTCGTGGTGGCGCTCGACCTGGAAGGCTTCTGCCTCTCCAGCGGCCCCGCCTGCGCGGCCGGCGCCGCCGAGCTGTCCCACGTCCTCAAGGCGATGGACACGCCCGAGGCCTGGGGCCGCGGGGCCCTGCGCGTCTCCCTCGGACTCGGGTCCTCGGCGCAGGACGTGGAGCGCTTCCTCGCCGTCCTGCCCGGCTGCCTGAGCCGGCTCCGTTCCGCGGCGGTCGCCCCATGAGGCGCATCGGCCGCTCCCAGGGCCTGCGAGGCGGCACTAGCGCCGTTCATCGGCGCGTCGTTGTTGCGATGAGCGGGGGGGTGGACTCCTCCCTGGCCGCCGCGCTGGTCAAGGAGGCGGGCGACGAAGCCATCGGCGTCACCTTGAAGCTCCTGTCATCGGCCCCGACGGGCTACGGCTGCTGCGGCTCCCCCGAGGATTCCGCGGACGCCAAGCGCGTCGGTGAGCGCCTGGGGATCCCGCATTATGTGGTCGACCTGGCCGACGTCTTCGAGAGGACGGTCATCGCCCCGTTCGTGCGCGATTATGCCGAGCTGCGCACGCCCAACCCCTGCGTCGAATGCAACCGCGCGGTCAAGTTCGGCGCCTTCCTGCGCCTGGCCGAGGCCTGGAACGCCTCGGCGGTGGCGACGGGCCATTACGCCCGCGTCGAGCGGGGGACGGAGGGCTGGCGCCTCCTGCGCGCCCGGGACGAGGCGAAGGACCAGACCTATTTCCTCCACAGCCTGACCCAGACTGAGCTGACCAAGACCCTGTTCCCGGTGGGGACCCTGACCAAGCCCGAGGTGCGCCGCCGGGCCGCGGCCCTGGGCCTGCCCACGGCCGATAAGGCCGAGAGCATGGAGGTCTGCTTCGTCCCCGGGGGAGACTACCGCGCGCTGGTGCGCGAGCGTGCGCCCGCGGCCTTCGTGCCGGGCCCGATTCGGACCGGGGACGGCCGTGTCGTCGGGACCCACGCCGGGCTGGCCTCATATACCCTCGGGCAGCGGCGCGGGCTGGGAGCCGGGTCCGCGGCGCCGCTCTATGTGACCGGCGTCGAGGCCGGGACGAATACGCTGCTCGTCGGGCCGGATTCCGATTCGCTGCGCCGCGAGCTCGAGGTCGGACGCGTTTCCTGGACGCGGGCGGCCCCCGCCGCGGGGACGCGCGTCCTCGTGCGGGCGCGCCATCGCGGGACGCTGGTCCCCGGGACCCTCCGGCCGTCCGGCGACGCGGCTTGGCGGGCGTCGCTGTCCGAGCCGCTGCGCGCCCCGGCCCCCGGCCAGTCGGCCGTTTTTTACGTGGATGAAGAGGTCATCGGCGGGGGCACCATCCTCCACGCCGGGACCGCAGCGGAGGCGACATGAGGTACCTCATCGTGTTCATCGCGGCCGGCGCGGCCGCCTGTTCGTTCCTGTCGAAGGACGAGCGCTTCACCAAGGGCATGTCCGACGAGGTTGCCCTTTCCTCGAGGCGGACGCTGGAGAGCCACACGCTCTCGCGCCTGGCGGCCCTCGAAAGGAGCCTCAACGACTACATCCAGGCCAAGGGGCGCATCCCGGCCAAGCTCACGGACCTCGTGCCGGAGTACCTCGCCGAGATCCCGGACGCGGAGGTGGGCCTGGCCTCGCACCGCGACACCTCCGAGGTCCGCTATTATCCGGCCTCCGTCATCACGGGCGGCGGCATCAACGGGGCGGCCATCGACGACTCGGGCGGCTGGGGCTACGCCTACAACGACCGCCAGGTCATCGTCTTCGTCAACTGCACCCACCAGCGCATGGACGGTTCGCTCTGGTATAAGTCCCGCGGCGTCTATTGAGGCCCGGTCCCCCATGAAGACCGTCCTTGTCCTGTGCGGCGGGCGCTCGGCGGAGCGCGAGGTGTCCTGCGTCTCGGCGTCGGCGGTCCTGCGCAGCATGCCGGCGGGGTGGAAGCCGTCTTTGGTCTGGATCGCCCCGGACGGGGCCTGGCACCTCCAGAAGGACGCCCGGGCCTTGGCCAAGGCGCCTAAACCCGAGAAGCACCGCTTCGACCGCGTCCGCGTCCGCCTCGAGCCGGGCAGCCCCTCGCGCCTCGTCTGGGCGGGCCGCTCCCTCGTCCCCGACGCCGTCTTCCCCGTCCTCCACGGCCCCCAGGGCGAGGACGGCACCATGCAGGGCCTGCTCGACATCCTGGGCTGGCCCTTCGTCGGCGCCGGCGTGCTCGGCTCCTCGGTGGGCATGGACAAAGAGGTCTCCAAGCGCCTGGCGGTCCATGCCAGGCTCCCCGTGCTCCCTTATGCCGTGCTCACGGAGCCGGGCGGCCTCGGCGCCGCGCGCCGCCTGCGCCTGCCGGTCTTCGTGAAGCCCGCGCGCATGGGCTCGTCTGTGGGCGTCTACAAGGTCAAGCGCGCGGCCGACCTGGGCGCCGCGGTGCGCAAGGCCTTCCGCTTCGACACCACGGTCATCGTCGAACAAGGGATAGAGGCGCGGGAGATCGAGGTGGCCGTCCTGGGTGCCCCGGGCGCGGCGCAGGCCTCGGTCGTCGGAGAAATCCGGCCGAACGCCGAGTTCTACTCCTACGAAGCCAAGTATCTCGACCCCGACGGGGCCGAGCTGCTCGTCCCGGCCGAGCTGACCAAGGCCCAGGCCGCGGGCGTGCGCGCGCTGGCCGTGCGGGCCTTCGAGGTCCTGGGCGGCTACGGCATGGCCCGCGTCGACTTCCTGATGGACAAGCGCTCCGGCAAGCTCTGGTTCAACGAGGTGAACACCCTGCCGGGGTTCACCGCTATCAGCATGTATCCCAAGCTATGGGGCGCCGCCGGCCTCCCCTTCCCGCGCCTGGTGGGACGACTGCTGGACCTGGCGCTGCGCAGAGGGCGCTCTCAGGCGCGCCTGCGCATCACGCGTGATTAGGGAGATAGGGCGGTCCGGCCTCAAGGTCCGGGCCGTCGGCTTGGGCGGCATGCCGATGTCGGTGCGCCCCGACCGCCCCAGCGAGGCGGATTCGATCAAGACCCTCCATGCGGCCTTCGCCGCCGGCACCGACTTCGTGGACACCGCCAACGTCTACTGCCTCGACGACGCGGACATCGGCCACAACGAGCGCCTCATCGCGAAGGCCTTATCGACATGGAAGGGCCGGGTCGTCGTGGCCACCAAGGGGGGGCTGACCCGCCCCGGCGGCCGATGGGCGCGCGACGGCAGGCCGGAGTCGCTGCGCCGCGCCTGCGAGGAGAGCCTCAAGGCGCTGGGCGTCGACTGCATCGAGCTCTACCAGCTGCATGTCCCCGACGAGAAGGTCCCTTACGCCGATACCCTCGGCGCGCTCAAGCGGCTCCAGGACGAGGGGAAGGTCCGCCACATCGGCCTGTCGAACGTCGCGCTGTCCCAGCTCGACGCGGCCTTGAAGGTCGTGCGCGTGCAGAGCGTCCAGAACCAGCTCAACCCCAAGGACACCGAGGACATCGAATCCGGCCTCGTGAAGGCCTGCGCCGAGCGCGGCGTGGCCTATCTCCCCTACTGCCCCGTCGGCGGCGGCCACGGCCATGCGGGCCTGGCGCGCCATCCCCGCCTGGCCGGGCTGGCCGCCAGGAACGGGGTCAGCCCCTACTGCGTCGTCCTGGCCTGGCTCCTCTCCCTCGGCGAGCATGTCATCCCGATCCCGGGAGCCAGCAAGATTGCCAGTGCCGTCGACAGCGCCAAGGCCGTCTCCGTGAGACTTTCCTCCGAAGACCTTGCGGCCGTTGCCTCTCTTTAGGGTTTAGGGCCGATTGCCGCCTGAGTGAAGGTCAAATGGCCCTAGAAAGTTCTCTCTTTGTCCCGTACCATGCGTCTTCCATGCAGCTCGTCCTTCCTTCCCGCGCCATAGCCCTATGCAGCGCCCTGCAAATGGCGGCCGGTCCCTGCGCAGGCCAGCTCGTGCGTCCGGCACAATTGCATCAGCCCGCTGTCGGTCCGGTCATCGTCGGGGCCGTGAGAGGCCAGGCCAGCCATCCCGGGGTGGTTTCGTCGTTGCATCCTTCTTCCCTGACTGCCGGGGCGCTGCCACCGCCCCGGCTCGTTCAGGTGAGGGGGGAGACTCTCCCCGTCGTGGGGACTGCCCCCGTGCAGACGCTTTCTGCGCAGGGGCGCGGCGGCGATGCCCCGAGGCCTGCGGCAGGGCTGTTGGAGGCCGCCGCGGCGGCCTCGCGAGAACTGTCCAGGGCTGGAGGATCCGCGCTTAAGGCCGAGGCCGGTCGGGCTTTTGACCGGGGGAGATCTTTCTTGGCCTCCGCCGCGGTATCGGCAGACGCCCTCGCCCGGGGCCATCCCCGTTCCGGTGCAAGGGTCGCGTTCCTTCAGGATCCGTTTGCCCAACCCGACCTGCCGTCCGGCAAGAGCGTCAGCGAACTGCCGTTTCCGGTGCTCCGTTACGAGCGCGCCACAGGAGGACCTTTCAACGGAGAGCTCGCCTGGCATAACGTGGTCCAGGGGCTTGTCGGGAGCTGTTTCTTCCTTTCCGCCTTGGCCGCGCTGGCCATGACCCGCCCGGAGCACATCCGCTCCGCCTTGCTCGACAATCATGACGGGACTTTCGCGGTGACATTGTATGGCGTTGCCGGGAAGCCGGTTTTCGTCGGCGTGGACGACCGGTTGCCGACGACCGGATCCGGAGAGCCAGCGTTCGCCCGCGGGCCGGCGCTATGGCCGGCGCTGTTCGAAAAGGCATACGCAAAGCTCCTGGGGGGCTACTCGGTGCTCAACGATGGCGGAATCCCCGCCGACGCCCTCAGGACGCTGACCGGCGGACGCGCCCATACATATTTCCCCGCCAGGCGTTCCTTATCTTCGCTCTGGGAGATCCTCGTCGAAGCGCAGAAGTCCCGCCGGCCGATGGTCGCCTCGACGCTGGACAAGGGGGCGATGACGAAGGTCGTGGGAGATGTGCGGAACATCGACCTGCTCGAGAACCATGCCTATGCGGTCCGCGGAGTCTACGAGAGCGCCGGGCGGCGGATGATCCGGCTCTATACCCCGCTGTCGACATCAGACGCAGGCCGGGGCCGGGCCGTCCCGCGGTTAATCGACGTGTCGCTCGAGGAGTTCAGGGCGTTCTTCCCCTGGTTGACGGTCGGCTCGCTTTAGAGGTTGTAGTGCCGGCGGAAGTCCTGGGCCGAGGAGACGGGCACGCCCGCGAAAGCCGCCCGCAAGGAATGCGCGGCCAGCCCCGCTCCCAAGTAGGACAAGGCGTGCAGCTCCCTGAGCCGAGGGTGTTTGCGCAGGAAGCGCTTGAGGGCTGGCGAGGGCCGGGGGAAGTCGGGACGCGGGGAGGCCTGCGAGCCGTCGAGGGCCACCTGGTGCGTGGTGCAGGGGATGTCCTTGCCGAGCTTCACGCAGGCCAGGTCCACGGCGTCCTTGGCCATCAGGCGGAAGTCCGACATCTTCCCGCCGCCCGCCGTGATGAGGCCCGAGGCTCCTTGGGAGGCATGGTCGAAGATCTCGTATTCGCGCGACAGGAGCTTCTCGGAGCCGGACTGCCCGAGGATCGGGCGGGCGCCGACGATGGCGCGGGCGTAGGCGGACGGGAAATCCTTGAAGTAGCGGCGGGCCGAGAGGAGCAGGTATTCCTTCTCGTCTTCGCCGGGGCGCAGGTCCTCGATGCCGCCGTCGTAGGGCAGGTCGGTGGGGCCGACCAGGGTCCCGCCTCTGAAAGGGACGATGAAGATGTAGCGGGTCCGGTCGACGGCGGCGAGGAGCAGGCCCACCGGCGTCAGGGGTTTTTCGTAGACGAGATGGGTCCCTTTGCGCAGGCGCAGCGGGATGGAGATGCCCGCCATCCGCGCCACCGGGTCGATCCAGGGCCCCGCGGCGTTGACGACCACCCGGGCACGGATATCCTCCCGGCGCCCGTCGGGACCCTCGGCGGCGACGCCTGAGACCGCGGCGCCTTCCCGCAGGAGCCCTACGGCCTCCCAGCCCAGCCGCACCTCGGCGCCGCCCGCGCAGGCGGCTTCCAGGTTCTTCCCGGCCAAGCCCTCGGCGTCCACCCACCACTCGTCGAAGCTGACGCCTCCGGTGAGGCCTTCCCTGGCGATGCCCGGCACGAGGTCCGCCACCGCCTGGGCCGACAGGCGCAGGTGGGGGAGTCCTTCCTTCATGCGCTGGAACGGCTCGTAGGCCTCGACCAAAGTCTCGACCGTCGCGAGGCCGTGGGTCGCGCCGCGGTAGACCGGCCAGACGATGGGGAGGCGCTTGAGGAGCGGCCCGGCCGTGCGGACGATGTTCCCGGCGTCCCAGGCTGTAGCATGCGTGGTCAGCCTGTCGTATAGGAGGTAGCGGATGCCCCCGTGGATAAGGTGCGTGGAGGAGGCCGTCGTGGCCCCCCCGGGCGCGCCCTTCTCGAGGAGGAGGGCCTTCAGGCCGCGCAGGGCGCAGTCGCGCAGGACTCCGGCGCCGGTGACGCCGCCGCCTATGATGAGGACATCGAGCATGACCCCGGAATCGTACAAAATCGCTACAATGGACCCTTCATGAGCCGTCTGCAGTTCTATCTCGCCGCCCTGGCGGCGGCCGGTCTCATCGCCGCCGGCGCCGTGGTGGGCCGCCGCGTCACGCAGGACATCCCCTCCTTCGAGGTCCTCGAGAGCTATCAGCCCCCGCTCTCGACCCGCGTGTTCGACGCCAACGAAGACCTCGTGGCCGAGCTCTCCATCGAAAAGCGCGCGCTGCTGACCCTCTCCGAGATCCCCGTCGACCTGCAGAACGCCGTCCTCGCCATCGAGGATTCGCGCTTCTTCAAGCACTGGGGGATCTCTCCGCGCGGGATGATCCGGGCGGCCTTGGCCAACCTCCTGGCCGGGCGCAAGGTGCAGGGCGGCTCGACCTTGACCCAGCAGCTGGCCAAGATCATCTTCCTCTCTCCCGAGCGCAGCTACATGCGCAAGCTCCGCGAGGCGGTGCTGGCCGTCCAGATGGAGCGCAACCTCTCCAAGGAGGAGATCCTCCAGCTCTACCTCAACCAGGTCTACTTCGGGGAAGGCGCCTACGGGGCCCAGGCCGCCGCCGCCATCTACTTCGGCAAGGACATCAAGCAGCTTACCCTCGAGGAATGCGCCCTCCTGGCCGGGCTGCCCAAGTCCCCCAACAACTACTCGCCTTTCCGCAACCCCAAGATCGCCGCCAAGCGCCGCGCCCTGGTCCTAGGCCGGATGCGGGAGGTGGGCTTCATCAAGGCGGAAGAGGAGAAGAAGGCCCTCGCCATCCCCGTCCCGGCGACGCGCCCCCTGCTGGCGGGGATCCAGGCGCCCTACTTCGTCGAATTCGTCCGCCGGCAGCTCGAACCCAAGTACGGCTACAACACGCTCTGGCGCGGCGGCCTCTCCATCCACACCACCATCGACCTCAAGATGCAGAAGGCCGCCGAGGAAGAGATGGAGAAGGGCTTGTCGGAATTCGACGAGAAGGCCCGCAAGGAGTGGGAGCAGCAGCTCAAGGAGGACCAGGACGCCGGCATCGACCCGCCTTCGGTCTCGACCAGCCCTCCCGCGAACATCCAGGGCGTCTTCGTCGCCCTGGACGTCAAGACCGGCGCCATCAAGGCGATGATCGGGGGGCGCGGCGACCAGTTCAACCGCGCCGTCCAGGCCCAGCGCCAGCCCGGCTCGACCTTCAAGCCCTTCGTCTGGGCGACCGCGCTCAACTCCGGGATGACCGCCTCGACCCTGGTCGAGGACATGCCTCTGGCGTACTATTACGACGGGCGGGACTGGCGCCTGCTCGAAGGCGCCACGGACCAGTACGCCATCAACCTGGCGACCTCGGTGTTCAGCGAGAACGCCGATTTCAAGGTCTGGGTGCCCAACAACTTCGACAACAACTTCAAGGGGGTCATGACCCTGCGCACGGCCCTGGCGATGTCGCGCAACGTGGCCTCGGTGCGCCTCATCGAGCACGTGGGGCCGCCCAAGGTGGTCGAGCTCGCCCACAAGGCCGGCATACAGTCCCGCCTCTCGCCCGTCCTGTCGCTGGGGCTGGGCTCCGCCGTCGTCAGCCCGCTCGAGATGGCCAACGCCTTCATGACCTTCGCCAACAGCGGCATCCATGTGAAGTCCTTCGCCGTGACCAGGGTCGAGGACTCCCACGGCAAGCTGCTCGACCGGCATGTGCCCAAAGAGGAGGAGGCCTTGAGCCCCCAGACGGCCTACCTCATCACCTCGCTCCTGAAGACCGTGGTCGAATCGGGGACGGGCGTCCGCGCCCGCGAGCTCAAGCGCCCGCTGGCCGGCAAGACCGGGACGACCAACGAGAACAAGGACCTGTGGTTCGTCGGCTATACGCCGGACATCGTGGCCGTCGCTTGGATGGGCTACGATGACGCCACGTCGCTGGGCCGCAAGCTGTCGAGCGGCTCGACCCTCGTCCCATGGTGGACGGCCATCATGAAGCGTCTCGTCGCCGACACCCCTTCGCGGGACTTCCCGGTGCCCGACGACATCATCTTCTCGAAGGTGGACTCGGAGACGGGCCTGCTGGCCTTGCCCACCTGCCCCAAGAAGTCCGTCGTCGCGTTCAAGAAGGGGACCGAGCCCACCCAGTTCTGTCCCTTCGACCATTCCAAGCCCCTGGCCCTCCGGGCGGACTTCGCCGTGTCCGGCCAGGTGCCGGGGACCGACGTCGACCTGAGCTCGGCGCCGTTGACAGGTCAGCCCGACGGCCTGCCCTCGCTCCCCACCGACGAAGAACTCGACATCCTAGAACCCGAACCCTGACATCGGTGTCAGCATCGGTGTCAGGGGACAACTCTCGCAACTCTCACAACTCGTTATCCCCAACAGTTGCGTCAGTTGCGTGAGTTGTCCCCTGGCACCCTAGGTGTAGAGGCGGGGGAGGCGGCTGGAGGCGGCGGTGCGGCGGATGGGGAGGGTGGCGGCGTCTCCGACGCGGACCCCGGGGACGCCGCTGACGTCGAGGAGGACGTGGGAGATGCCCACGCGCCCGACGAACGGGGCCTTCCGGCCGCGCACCCAGCCGTAGTAGTGGAACGGGCTCATGAAGCCGATGAAGCGCTCCGCCGGCTCCATGGCCAGGCCGTCGGAGTAGCCGACCGGCAGGGCTGCGACGGTCATGCGCCGGGGGGCGAGGTATTCGGACGCGTAGCCGATCGAGCGTCCCTTCCCGACGGTGTTGAGCGCGATGATGCGCGCCTTGAACGAGAAGGGGTTCTTCAGCGGGGTGGCCTTCGAGGTGCGGTTGATCCCGTAGAGCAGGTTCCCGACCCGGGCCAGGTCCATGCGGCGGTGCGGGAAGTCGAGCATGATCGAGGAGTTCGCCGCGTGCCGTTCGATGCCCGGGAGCGCCGCGCGGACGTCCTCGCAGACCCGCGCGAACGCGCGCAGCTTGTCTTCGGCCTCCACGGCGTTCTTCCCCGGCAGGTAGTCCAAGTGGGTGGAAAGGCCGAAGGCCTCGAGGCCGGGCAGGCGGCGCAACTGTCCCAGGAACTCCGGCAGCGCCTTGGGGGGGAGCCCCCAGCGCCCCAGGCCGTAGTCGAGGTCGATGTGCACCCGGATGCGGCGGCGCTTGGCCGCCTTCGACAGGCGCCGGGCCAGGGCAGGCGTGTCCACCGTGGCTTCCACGCCGAGGCGCGCGACCTCTCCGGCCTCGTCCGGCAGCGGCGGGCTCAGGACGACCAGGCGGCCCTTGAGCCCGGCGGCCCGGAGCTCGGCGGCTTCGGGCAGGGTCAGCACGCCCAGGGCGCGGGCGCCCTCGGCGACGGCCAGGCGGGCGACCTCCACGGCGCCATGGCCGTAGGCGTCGGCCTTCACCACCGCCATAAGGCTGGTGGAAGGACCGAGGGCGCGGGCCGTCCAGCGCAGGTTGTGCCGGATGGCGGCCAGGTCGATCGCGACCCACTTCAAGGGGAATAGGGGCATGGCGAAAGCGAGGGGATTGTATACAATATGGGCATAAGTGGCTCTCTCGGTCGTCGGCGTCAACCATCAGACCTGCCCGGTCGTCCTGCGCGAGCGCCTCGCCGTCCTGGGTGCGGCCAGCGTGCGCGAGGCCTTGGCCGCCGCGGGGTGGCGGGAGGTCGTGGTCCTGAGCACCTGCAACCGCTTCGAGGTCTACGCGGCCTCCGAACGCTCACCCCAGGAGACCGGCGCGGCCCTCCAGGAATTCCTGGGCGCCCATGCGGGGACCGAGACGGCGACGTACCTCTACGAGCATCATGACGACGCCGCCGCGCGGCACCTTTTCAGCGTCGCCGCGGGCCTGGACTCCCTGGTGCTCGGCGAGTGCGACATCATCAACCAGGTGAAGTCGGCCTATGAGGCCGCGCTCGAGAGCGGCACGACGGCGAAGCTCACGAACGTCCTCTTCCAGCGCGCCCTCTTCGTGGGCAAGGCCGTGCGCAGCCGCACCGGCATCTCCCTGGGGCAGGTCTCCACCGCGTCGGTGGCCGTGGAGATGGCGCGGCGCATCTTCGGCGAGCTCTCCGGCAGCCGGGCCCTCGTGCTCGGGGCCGGCGAGATGGCCGAGCGCACCGCCCGCCACCTCCTTTCGGCCAAGGTGGCGGGCCTGCACATCGCCAACCGCACCTGGGAGCGCGCGGCGGCCCTGGCGGCCTCGCTGCGGGCCGACCCGGTGCGCTGGGAGGCGTTCCCGCGCCTGCTCTCCAAGGTCGACGTGGTCGTGTCCTCGACCGGGGCCGCTGAGCCCGTGCTGACGCGGGCTATGGTCCGGGAGGCCCTGAACCAGCGCGGCGGCCGTTCCATGTTCCTCATCGACATCGCCATGCCCCGCGACATCGAGGCCGGGACCGAGGACCTCGACGGGGCCTATCTCTACACCCTGGCGGACCTGGCCGGCCTGGCGCAGGAGAACGCCGACCGGCGCAAGGGCGAGTTCGCGGCCGCGGGACCCCTGGTCGACGAGGCCTCCCGCGACTTCGGCGCCTGGCTGGAATCGGTGCGCCTCGGGCGCGAGGTCAGCCTGCGCCATTCCGGCCTGCGGCCGCTCGGGGCGGCGGCCTCATTGAGGCCCGCGTGAGCGCGCAGACCCTGCGCATGGGGACGCGCGGGTCGCCGCTGGCCAAGGCCCAGTCATCCTGGTACGCGCGGCTGCTCGAGAAGGCCAACCCCGGCCTGAGCGTCGAGTCCGTCCTCATCAAGACCAGCGGCGACACCCTCTCGGAGCGAATCAACGAGGGCCGCTACGAGGCCCCGGCCGCCGCTTCCGAAGCCCTGGGGGAGGCTGCCCCCAACGTGAAGGCCATGTTCGTCAAGGAGATCGAGGCCGCCCTGTTCGACAAGCGCGTCGACTTCGCCGTGCATTCGGCCAAGGACCTGCCCGCCGACATCCCCGAGGGGCTGGTGCTGGCCGGCTATCCCGTCCGCGAGGACCCGCGCGACGTCTTCATCGGAGCCCCCGGCCGGGCGTCGCTCGCGCAGCTGCCGCAGGGGGCCAAGGTGGGCACCGCCTCGCTGCGCCGCCAGATCCAGCTCCGCGCGTCCCGGCCCGACCTGTCCTTCGTCGCCCTGCGCGGGAACGTGGACACGCGCCTGCGCAAGCTCGCCGAGGGCCAGGCGTCGGGGATAGTCCTGGCCCTGGCCGGCCTGCGCCGGCTCGGCCTGGCCGGGACCCGCCATGAGGTCATCGGCATCGACGCCGTCATCCCCGCCCCCGGCCAGGGCGCGCTGGCCCTGGAGTGCCGGGCCGACGCCGCGGCGGTGCTGGCTATGCTGGCCCCGACCCTCGACGAGAAGACGCGCCTCGAGGTCGACATCGAGCGCCGGTTCCTGAAGGCCGTCGGCGGCGGCTGCGCCACCCCGCTGGGCGCTTTGGCCCGCGTCGAGGCGGGCGAGGTGTCGATGGTCGTGTTCTGGTCGGACGTCGAAGGGAAGAAGCCCGTGCGCCTCTCGGGCCGCGCCGGACGCCGTCCCGAGGAAATCTCCTCCCTCGTCGACGGGTTGGCCGGCCGGCTCCGTGCCGGTGCCTGAGCAGGCCCTCTCGGGCCTTCCCAACGCGGCCGCCTGGGGCCGCCTCGCCCTCGGCCTCCTAGAACCGAAGACCGTCCCCGCCGCGCTCAAGCCCCTGCTGGGCGCCTCCGTCGCACTGCCCGTGGTGGTGGTGCGTACGGACGAGGAGGACCTCGAGGATGCCGCCGACGCGGCCCGGGCCCTGTCGGCCTTGTCGGGAGCCCAGGGCTGCGCGGCGGCCTTCTTCGGCGACGACCCGGCCGGCCGCCTCGCCTCGCTGGAACGGCTGCACGCGGGCGCCAGCCTCGTCTTCGCCACGCCGGCGGGCCTGGCCGCCCCGGCCCCGGCGGCGCAGGACTACTCCGGGGAACGGCTCGTCGTCCGGCCCGGCGGCGGCCTGAAGCGCCAGGCCCTGCTCGACCGCCTGGCGGTGCTGGGCTACAGCCGGGTGGATTTCGTCGAAAGCCCCGGCGAGTTCGCCGCGCGCGGCTCGGTGGTGGACTTCCACTCCCTCGAGCCCTCCCGCGCCGTGCGCGTGCTCTATGACGACGAGAAGGTCGTCTCGGTCCGCGCCTTCGACCCCAACCCGCAGACGACGGCCGCCGAGCTGCTGCGCGAGGCCGTCGCCGGCCCGGCGGTCGAGTCGCCCTCCGCGACGACGGTGGGGGCCCTGCTGGAGGGCCGCGGAACATGGCTGTCGGAGCCCGGCCTCGAGCTGCCGGCCGGAAAGGCCGTGCTGCGCGTCGGAGCTCCCGGGCCCGGCCAGAGGGCCGCGGCGCTGGGCTGGGAGCCCTTCCCCGCCGCCAAGGGCGGGGTGGAGGCGGCCGCGGCGTTCTGCCGGGAGCGCGCCGGAGCGGGCTGGAAGGTGTTCCTCTTCTCGATGACCCGGGGGGAGGACGAGCGCCTGCAGGAGATGCTCGACGGCCTGGTCCCCGACGGCGCCCTGCAGTTCGCCGTCGGGCCGCTGCGCCAGGGTGTCGTCCTGCCCGCCGAGAAGGCGGCCCTGCTCTCCTCGGCCGAGCTCTTCGGCCGGGCCTGGCGCCTGCCGCGCTGGCAGGCCCCGGCCGGCGCCGAGCGCGTGCGCGTGCGCTGGCGCGAGCTCAAGAGGGGGGACTACGTCGTCCATGAGCAGTTCGGCGTGGCCCGCTACCTGGGCCTGGAGGCGGTGGCCGAGCCCGGCTCCCGGCAGGCCGAGGCGACGGGAGGCAAGGAATCGGTGCACGACTGCCTCTCGCTCGAGTTCCGCGGGGGGGACCGCCTCTACCTGCCGATGGCGGACTTCAAGAGGGTGCAGAAGTACGGGGCCGCCGAGGGAGCGCGCCCGCGCCTCTCATCGCTGGACACGCGCAGCTGGGCCGAGGTCAAGGAGCGGGTCCAGGAGGGCGTACGCGAGCTCGCCGAGGAGCTGCTCAAGCGCCACGCCGAGCGCAAGGCCCTGCCCGGCCACGCCTTCCCGCCCGATTCCCACCTGGAGGAGGAGTTCGCCGAGTCCTTCCCCTACGAGGAGACGCCCGACCAGGCCCGCGCCATCGCCGAGGTCAAGGCCGACATGATGGCCGCCCATCCGATGGACCGCATCGTCGTCGGAGACGTGGGCTTCGGGAAGACCGAGGTGGCGATGCGCGCCTGCTTCAAGTGCGCGGCCGGCCTCAAGCAGGCGGCGGTGCTGGTCCCCACCACCGTCCTCGCCGACCAGCACATGAAGACCTTCCAGGCGCGCTTCGCGGAATATCCCGTGCGGGTCGAGGGCCTCTCGCGCTTCCAGACCGCCGCCGAGCAGAAGAAGGTGTTGGAAGGCCTGCGCAAGGGGACGGTCGACGTCGTCATCGGGACGCACCGGCTCTTCTCCCCCGACGTGCGCTTCAAGGACCTGGGGCTCATCGTGGTCGACGAGGAGCACCGCTTCGGGGTCAAGGACAAGGAGCGCCTCAAGGCCCTGAAGGCCAGGGTCGACTGCATGACCCTGTCGGCCACGCCCATCCCGCGCACGCTCAACGCGGGGCTGTCGGGCCTGCGCGACATCTCCCTCATCCAGAGCGCCCCGACCGGACGCCTGCCCATCACCACCGAGGTCAGGCCTTACGACGAGCGGCACGTGAAGGCCGCCGTCGAGGCCGAGCTGGCCCGCGGCGGACAGGTCTTCTACGTCCATAACAGGGTGCGGTCCCTGCCCCAGGTCGTGGAGCGCCTGGCGGCCCTGGTGCCGGGGGCGCGCATAGCGATGGGACATGGGCAGATGAAGGCGGACGCCCTCGAGAAGGCCATGTGGGACTTCCATAAGGGCGAGTACGACATCCTGGTGGCCTCCACCATCATCGAATCGGGCCTCGACATCCCGACCGTGAACACCCTGCTCGTGGAGGACGCCCAGGACTTCGGCCTGTCCCAGCTCTACCAGCTGCGCGGCCGCATAGGGCGCGAGCGCCGGCGCGCGGCCTGCATCCTCTACTACCCGGGAGACGCGGCCGGCCTCAAGTCGCTCTCAGACGAGGGCAAGAAGCGCCTCGACGCCCTGCGCGAGTTCAAGGACCTGGGCTCGGGGCTGGGCCTGGCCATGCGCGACCTTGAGATCCGCGGGGCCGGAGACCTCCTGGGCTCCCGCCAGCACGGCTACATCAACGCGGTGGGGGTGGAATTCTACTCCCAGCTCCTGGAGGCCGAGGTGGAGCGCCTGCGCGGGCGGCGCGCGAAGCTGGAGCGTTCGCCCGCCCAGGTGGACCTGGCCCTGCCCGCCTTCGTCCCGGAGAGCTATCTCCCCGGCGACCTCGAGCGCCTGCGCTTCTATAAGCGCGCTCTCGACGCCGACTCCGCCGCGCTGAAAGCCCTGCGCCTCGAGGTGGAGGACATGTCCGGGCCTCCGCCCAAGGAGGTGGAGAACCTCTTCGCCGTCCTGGCCCTGCGCCGGCGCGCCTCCAAGCGCGGGGTGCGTTCGGCGGCCGAGCGCGGCGGGCGCCTGGAAATCTACCTGCACCAGGGCGTGACGCCCCCGAGCTTCGCGCTGACGGCCTGGCTGAGCGCTTTCGGAGGGCGCCTGGAGTTCGCGCGCTCGGGGGAGGGCGACGGCCTGCGCCTGACCCTGGGGCGCCAGGACGCATCCGAGGCGCTGAACAACCTGCTGGACTCCCTGCCCGAGCTGACATGAGCAAGGCCGTCGACCCCGTCTGCAAGATGGAAGTGGACCCCGCCGCGCCCAAGGGCGGCTCGTTCGAGCACGCCGGGAGCGCCTACCACTTCTGCAACCCCGGGTGCCGCGAGCGCTTCATGAAGGACCCGGACGGCTGGGCGTCCGGCCATCTGGACCTTGCCGCGGTGTTCGCGGCGGAGCAGGCCGCCGCCGGGCCGTCGAGCGCATGGGTCTGCCCGATGGACCCCGAGGTGCGCGAGGCGGAGCCAGGGCCCTGCCCCGTCTGCGGGATGGCGCTCGAGCCCGAGACCCCCGGGGCCGCGACGCAGGATGACGGCGAGCTCAAGGACATGACGCGGCGCCTCGTCGTCTCCATCCTCCTCGGCGTCCCGGCGGCCGTGCTGGCCATGCGCATGCAGGCCCCCTTCGTCCAAGCCCTGTTGTCCGCTCCGGTGGTGCTCTGGGGCGGCGCGCCCATCTTCGCGCGCGCCTGGACCTCGCTCAAGGGCGGGAACTTCAACATGTTCACCCTCATAGGCCTCGGCACGGGCACGGCCTTCGCGGCCAGCCTGGTCGGCCTTGCCATGGGCGGGCATGCCCAAATCTATTTCGAGGCCGCCGCGATGATCACCGCGCTGACCTTGCTCGGCCAGGTGCTGGAGCTGCGCGCCCGGGCGCGCACGCAGGCCGCCCTCAGGGCGCTGATGGACCTGGCGCCCAAGACCGCGCGCCGGGTTCTGGACGGGAAAGAGGAGGATGTCCCCTTGGGGGATGTCGCCGTCGGCGACCTGCTGCGCGTGCTGCCTGGGACGGCGGTCCCTGTCGACGGGACGGTGACCGAGGGACTCTCCTCGGTCGACGAGTCCCTCGTCACCGGCGAGCCCATGCCGGTGGAGAAATCGCTGGGCGACCTGGTGACGGGCGGGACTCTCAACGGGACGGGAACCTTCCTGATGCGCGCGCAGAAGGTCGGTTCCGACACCTTGCTCGCCCATATAGTGGAGCAGGTTTCCAAGGCCCAGCGCAGCCGGGCCCCGGTCCAGCGCCTGGCCGACGCCGTGGCCGGGAAGTTCGTGCCGGGGGTCGTGGCGGCGGCCGTGCTGACGGCGGCGGCCTGGCTGCTCTGGGGGCCCGAGCCGCGCCTGGCCCACGCCTTGGTCGGAGCGGTGGCCGTCCTGGTCGTGGCCTGCCCTTGCGCGCTGGGGCTGGCCACGCCCATGTCGGTGACGGTGGGGGTGGGGCGCGGAGCCCAGGCCGGAGTCCTCGTGCGGGACGCCGCCGCGCTCGAGGAGTTCGCCGCGGTGGACACCTTCGTCTTCGACAAGACCGGCACGCTGACCGAAGGGAAGCCGCGCGTCGAACGGGTCGAGCCGGAGGGGGGGTTCACCCGCGAGGACGTCCTCCGCCTGGCCGGGGCCCTGGAGCGGGCCAGCGAGCACCCGTTGGCCAAGGCGGTGCTGGCGGCCGCCGAGGGGCTGATCTTGCCGCCCGCGGAGGATTTCCGTGCCGAGCCCGGCGTCGGCATCCACGGACGCGTCGGGGGGAAGGCGGTCTTCGTGGGCCGCGCCGAGGCGCGTGCCGAGGTCGTCGTCCGCGTCGACGGCAGGACGGCCGGTCATTTCTCCGTACACGACCCTGTGAAGCCGGGCGCCCGCGAAGCCCTGGACGCCCTGCGCCGTGAGGGCCTGAAGCTCGTCATGCTGACCGGGGACGCCCGCGCCAACGCCGAGAAGGTCGCGGCCGAACTGGGCATTGAGGACGTGCGGGCCGGGGTCCTGCCGGCCGGCAAGCGCGAGGCCGTGAAAGCCCTGCAGGCCGAGGGGCGTCGGGTGGCCATGGCCGGCGACGGGGTCAACGATGCGCCGGCGCTGGCCGAGGCGCGCGTCGGCATCGCCATGGGCGCCGGGGCCGACGCCGCCAAGGAGTCGGCGGGCATCACCCTCGTCCACGGCGACCTGGCCGGGGTGCTGCGCGCCCTGCGCCTGAGCCGCGCGGTGATGCGCAACATCAGGCAGAACCTGTTCTGGGCCTTCGCCTACAACATGGTCTCGGTCCCGCTGGCGGCCGGCGTCCTCTATCCGTGGACGGGCTGGATGCTGGGCCCGATGGGGGCCGGCGCGGCGATGAGCCTGAGCTCGGTTACGGTCATAGCGAACGCGCTGAGGCTGAGGCGGCTCAGGCTCTAGGCCGGGCATCCTCATAGCCCCGGTGAAACCCGGCACAGCGGGGCTTCCGCCCCGCGCAGGTACGCCTCGAAGACCCGCGCGTGCGACTCAAGCTCCCAGCGCAGACCCCTCAGCCACTCACGGTGCCGCTTCGTCCAGGCCGTTGTTTCCCGCCAGACCAGGCCGTGCCGCAGCAGGAACTTCGACAGCCTG
>JACRDU010000048.1 GCA_016218495.1 Elusimicrobiota bacterium | reverse complement strand
CGCGCGCTCCGCGGGCGGCGGCCGCGCGATGCGTTCCGGGGCGGCCGGCTCGCCATTGAGCGGCGCGTCGGCCGGCATGGGACACGGGGCGGACCGCTTCGCGCCGGGCGGCGCCTCGGGGAGCTCTTTCAGCGCCGGCAGCGGCGGCGGCATCACCACGGCGGGCGCGGGCTCCAGCCTCGCCGGCAAGGGCGCGGGTTCGGGCGTGACGGGGGGCGGAGGGGAGGGCGGCGGCCTCGGCGAGCAGCCGGGGGGCGGTCCGGGCCTTCCCGGAGCGGGCGGCGGTGGCAACAACGGCGGAGGCTCCGACGACGGGCCGACGAACCTCCCGCCGGTCACCGCCAAGAAGCGCGCCGAGGTGAACAAGGACGCCAAGGGCGTCCTGAAGACGGCTACCGACTACCGCCGCACCGTCGTCTCCAAGATCATGGTGGAGGAGCGCGCCGACCTGCAGGCCCTGAGCCAGCGTTCCTTGCAGGCGCACAGGGAGCTCAAGGCCGGCCTGGCCGCGCTGGCCAAGGACGAGCCGAAGTTCGCCGCGTTCCCGCAGGCCGTGCAGAACCTCGCCGAGACGCGCACGCTCGTGTCCGAGCAGTTCGCGAAGTTCAAGGAAGGCGGCGACACGCTGAAGAAGGCGCTCAAGACCCTCACCAAGGTCCCGCCGCAATGCCAGCCCAAGAAGGACGCCGTGTCCGTCGGGGACGACGGGCTCTCCGCCGACCCCGCCGGGGTGCTGAAGGCGCATCGCGACGCGCTGCTGGCCCTGCGCCGCATCGCGGTGGCGCGGGTGGCCGTCGGCGAGGCCGCGCGCGCCTTCCGGGAGGACGCCAAGGCCGACGAGCCCGTCATCCGGGCCGCCGACCCCAAGCTGGCCGACGCGTACCTGAAGATGGCCAAGAAGGTCCAGAAGGACCTCGACGACGCGGGCAAGCTCATCCCCGCCAATCTCTACCCCTTGAAGGCGAAGGGGACGACGGCCAAGAAAGACCTGACCAAGAAGCTCAAGCCGGTGAAGAAGGCCGCCGAGAAGGGCGAGACCGAGGCCCGCCGCCGCTCCGCCGAGATCAAGGCGGCGCACCGCGCCTACCCGGACACGGCCGACCTGCGCTCCGCCGAGGACAACTCGTGGGCCGGGGCCGAGTCGGCCCACCGGGTGGTCGCCGACGACCCGGAGGCGGGCGGCCCGCTGCTCACCCAGGCGGCGGTGTTCCTCCCTCCGTTGGTCAAGGCGGGGGAGTACGCCTCGGAGTCCTACCTGCAGCAGTGCGACGCGTACGCGGCGCTGCTGAAGCTGGCCAAGGACGCGCCGAAGTAAGGGCTAGATCGTCACGCGCCGGGGCCCGGAGCGCTTCTTCCACAGGGCGAAGCCGAAGAGGGCCGCCGCCCCCGCCAGCAGGGCCAGGCCGGCCAGGACGGCCTTGTTGGCTCCGGGCGCGGCGCCGTCGCCCGGCGCCGCGGGTTCTTCGAGGTCCGGGATGGGGAAGCCCCGCCAGCCTTTGGCCGTGCGCCGGCGGTCGAAGAGGATGCGGCCGGCTCGGGCCAGCTTGAGGTAGGGCAGGAAGCGCGCGTCGAGGCTGGCGGCCTTCTCGACGGCGGCCATCATCTCGGCCTTGCGTCCCATCCCTTCGAAGGCGAAGGCGCGCAGCATCTGGGACTCCGCGTCGTCGGGGTCGAGGCGGGCGGCGCTCTCGGACGCCTCCAGGGCTTCGGCGTCCTTGCCCTGGTGCAGCAGGGCTACGGCCAGCGCCTTGTAGGCCGAAGAGTCGTTGGGGTTCATGGCTATGGCGCGCCGGGCGGCGGCCTCGCCTCCCTCCCAGTCTCCCTGGGCGTTCTTGACCTGGGCGTCCAGCAGGTGGGCCTCGAAGCTGCGCGGGTTGGCCCGCAAGGCGGCGCGCACGGCCGAAGCGGCTTCGCTCAGGGCGCCGCGCTGAAGCTCCAGGCGCGCCGAAGCCAGGGCATTGTCCTCTCCGAGCGGGCGGCCTTCCAAGCGCGCCGGCATGAAGGACGGGTGCTTGGCGCCGCCCTGGACGGAGTACGACCCATCGAGGAAGGGCTTGGTGCGCGCCGAGGCGAAGCCCGCCAGCTCGGCCGCCTCCCCGCCCGTGCCCAGGTCGCCGAGCCCCTGCCCCGGAATCCGGTCCCCCGCGCCGCCGCCGACGTTCTGCTCCGTCCCCGTGTCGGTGGCCCCGGGCTTGTTGACGATGCCGGGGTCGATGGCGACATCGGGGTTGTCGGTCCCCTCCGGCATGCAGGGGATGCCGCGCGAGTCGACGCAGCCGGTCTTGGGGAGCGTCGGCCCGTCGCCGAGCGCGGTCGGCAGGCTGTCGTTGACCTTGCTCGACTCGGTCAGGAAGTCTCCGGCGTCGGCGATGGTGGCCGGGTCGAGGTTGTGGCCGGTCTGGGCCTTGTAGGCGGCCTCCTTGTCGAGGTACTCCTGCGCCTGCTGGCGGGCCTTCTCGAGTGCGGCCGCGGCGAGGGCCTCCTTCTTCTCGACGACCTTCTGCTGCTTGTTGATGCAGTTCATGATCTTGCAGGCCTGGCCGCCGACCGAGCCCTTCTTCTGGCCGTTCTCGTAGCCCTTCTTGAGGCCGTCGAGCTTCTCCTGGGAGTCGCTCCAGGCCTGCTTCTTGGTGTTGAAGGAGTTCATGGAGCTGTCGTACTGGCGGCGCTCCTTCTGGACCTGGGCCTTGAGCTGGGAATCGGTCAGCGCCGCGGCGGGGAGGGTTAAGGCGAAGAGGAGGGCGGCGGCGCGCATAATGGCTCCTTCGCGCTAGTATTGAGCCGGAACGCCGCGGTTTCAAGGGGGGGCCCCCTTGAAACCGCGGCGTCCTTTGCGCGCTAGGCCGGGCGTCCTCATAGCCCCGCCGTTGCCCGGCACAACGGGGCCGCTGCCCCGTTAGAACCGGGCCCGGGCCTGGGTGGATTCGGACACCACCCCCAGCACCCAGCGCGCGAACGCCGGCCAGCTGCTGTCGCGCGCCCAGGCCAGCTGGGCGTACTCCTCGTTGAAGCTCGAGGTGGGTAGGTAGACGGCGAGGCCGGTCGACCCGGCCACCCGGGACCCGTTGGTGGCGTTCGAGGTCACCATCCGTCCCGAGATGAAGGAGCTGAGCGCGGTACCCGAGGTCCGCACGCCTTCGTCGCGGGTCTGCTCGTTGACCCTGTTGATGAAGTCGACCAAGTCGACGTTGTCCGTGTTCGAGTAGGACTGCACGCCGCGCCGGGCGCTGAGGACGACGCTCTTCTCGTCGGCGCGGCGCATCGCGGCCGTCCAGTCGTCGAGGACCGGGATGAAGTCCCGGAAGGTCCCCGCGTCCAAGGACGAGATGGTGGTGGTCCGTCCGAGCAGGGCATAGGAGTCCTGGAAGGCCGTCGTATAGGCGCGGCCCAGCGCCGCCGGGCTCATGGACGGGTCCGCCGCCAGCGGCCCGAGGTAGCGGGCGTAGTTCCAGCCCACCGCCGGCTCGTTGTCCTCGGAGCCCAGGATGACCTGGGCGTGGTTGCGGATTTCGTAGGCCACCTCGGCCATCTGCATCAGGCAGGCGTCGCTGGCGTAGATGTCGACGCCGCCCATAGCGGCAAGCGCCTGAGCCATCTCGGTGGTCGATATGTGGTTGCCGCTGGCGTCGTCGTAGGAGATGCCGGCCTTGGAGAGCTCCTCTCCCGGCGCGGCCTGCCCTTGCGGGCGGCCCTGCAGCCAGCCGCTGCCGTGGTTCCATATGGAGAGCATGTAGTGCTTGGCGGGGTAGTTCGCCTTCACCCATTTGCCGAAGGCGGCCAGGTTCCGCCATTCCCCCATGTCCTCGGCGCCCATGTCCCTGACGACCGGGGAGGTCACCGTCGTCGGCTGCTCGTCGTACTGCATCAGGCGCCGCACGACCGAGCCCGCGCCCTCCTTGCCCACCTCGGCGACGATCTTGATGTGCTCGTTGGAGCCGATCTCCTCCATATGGTTGAGGTCCGGGTCCACATAGGCGACGAGGTTGTTCTTCCCGTTTATCCAATACATGATGGTCCACTCGGCCTGGCCGTCGGACGCGGTCTGCGAGCGGGCCTGGCCCAGGGACGGGGCGGCTTGGGCGCGCGAGGAGCGCAGCGAGCGCAGGACGGCTCCGGCGTCTATGCCCTGGTCGAACGCCGGCTCCGCGGCGGACGCGCCCACCGACGCGACCGCCAACATCAACGCCCACGACAAAGCCTTTGCCGTCTGTTTGAGTTGCATCGTCCGCCTCCTGTCCGTCATACCGACAGGATGGCCTCGTAGCCCAGCGGCTTCGAATCAAATCTTCCTGAAGGCGGGGAAACGCAGTAAAACACGCCATTATCCATGAAACTACCCGGGGAGGTTCATGCGCGCTTCAGGGTGCGGATTTTCTCAGCGGGCCAGAGCGCGCAGCGCCGCGTCCTTGGAGCCTTCCCGGTCGAGCACGGCCCGGAACTCCTCGCGCGTGAAGTACCGGTCCGGTTCCGTCGAGAACTCGCCGAACTCGTCGACCAGGATCAGCCAGTCGGCCTCGTCGAGCTTGTCGGGGGGGAAGTCGTGCCACTCGAGGAGGCGGGCGTCGGGAGGAGCCCCCGCCGGCGAGTCGGGGGGATTGGCCCGCCAGCCCGGCGCCCGGGCGTAGCTCCCCGCCAGCTTGGCCCCTCGGACCCCGAAGGTACCCCAGTGGCGCGTCTCCTTGGCGCCGAGGTCGGTGCCGATCGGCACGCAGACGCGGGTATCCACGCCCAGGTCCGGGTCCGTGCTCCAGCCGGCCAGCCAGGCGACGGCCGCCGTTTCGCTCGCAACGGCGTCGGGAGCCCAGTCGGGGCGCGGCTCGGGGCGCAGGCCGATATCCTCGCAGGAGAGGAGATAGAGGCCGTAGAGGAGCCGGCTCATCGCCGCAAGCTCGTCGCCGAGGCGGTCCGTGCGGCGCCCGCCCTCCTTCCATCCGTGCAGCTCGAGCGCGGCGGGGGCGTGACGGGCCAAGACGTCCCTGATGAACGAGTACGAGCGCGACATCCTCAGGAAATAAGTGGGGTTGGGCTCGACCCGAAGCGGCGGGGAGAGGCGCACCTCCGGGGGCGTCTCCGGGTCGCCGGCCGAGCCGACCATCGATGCCCCGCCCATCAGGATCTGCGCCTCTCTGTGCTTGGTCAGGCTGGCCGCGAAGGCCTGGGCGAGGCGCTCCTTGTACTTCTTCATGAGCAGGAGCTTGGCCTCCTCGCGGCCCTTCGACGGGAGGAGCAGGGTCTCGAGCGCGTAGGCTCCCAGGTCCGACCAGCCGCTAGCGGAGTCGGGCTCGAGCGACACCCTCCCTTCGCGCACCGCTTTGATGAGTTCCGTCATGAGGTCCCCGGCGGGGAATCCCTGCGGGAAGGCCGCTTCGAAGAACACCGTCTCCTTGCTGTCGAAGGGAGCGATGAAGTAGGCGTCCGCGGCGCCGAGGTCCGGGCGTCCGGCGCGGCGCAGCGTCGCCCGGCGCGGCGGCTTGGCGGTCTTGGCGAGGAGGTCGAGGATGTTCTCGTAGCGCCGGCCCAGCGGCTGATGGGCGTCGAGCAGGGCGGCCAGCTCGGCCGCGGCGGGGTCCCCGGCGGGGAAGAGCCGCATCCAGAAGGCCAGCGCGCGCCAGGTCTGCTCGAGTTCGGGCGACCAACGATAGGCGCCCAGCGGATGGGAACGGAAGCTGTCCTTCTCGAACTCCGCCAGGACGGCGGCGGCTCCGGGGGGCTCGGCGCCCGAGGGAGGCCGGCCCGCCGTCTTGAGGCCGGCCCAGAGCCAGGCGGCCGCCGGCCCTCCGGGGCGCGCCTTGGCCAAGAGGCCGGCCGCGAGGCCGGGCAGGTCCAGGTCCGGCCCCAGCGTCCCCGCCGCCAGCGCCTCATGGAGGGCGGTGATGGCGCCGTCATCGACCTGCTTCGCCTTGGCCCCTACGGCGTTGACCGACGGCAGGACCCCATAGAGGGAGGCGGCGGCCGACTTGAAGTCGGGGCGCAGGGCCAGGATGCGGGCGTCGACGTCGGGGCGGAGGTCCTTGATATCGAGGGAAATCACCGCGGCGCTGGCGTTGAGCTGCCAGGGATTGTCCGCGGGGCCCAGATGGCGGCGGTCCGCCAGTTCAGGGTCGAAGACCGGGTTCTTGTCCTGGATGCGGTCGTCGGCGAAGAGCTGGAACTTCTCCTCGGCCGGGCCGACCTCCGTGACTTCGCGCAACCCGACCGGGAACCAGGGGACCGTCCCCGGAAAGGCGATGACGAAGTAAGCCACCGCCAGGGCCGCCGCCGCGGCGAACCCGCCCAGCGTGATGAGGAATGTCCGACGCTTCATGCAGTGCAAGGATAGGCGGGTTCGCTGTGCGGGTCAAGGCCGCTAGGCTCCAGCCGCGTTCTTGACGCCCGTCAGGCCCCCGGCTATCCTTCGTCGGTGCGGCTTTTCGCCAAGCTCTTCCTCTTATTAGGGCTGTGCGCCGGGGTCCCGCTCGCCATCCTGGGCGGGGCGGCGATGTGGCGCTCGGAGGTGCTGCGCGGGGTCCTGCTGGATTCGAGCGCCCGGACCGGGGAGTCCAGCGCCGCGGCCGGCGAGCAGGCCCTCTACGCCGAGGCCCGGCGCCTGCACCGCTCCGTGGTGGAGCGCCGCGCCTCGGAGATGTCGGAGTTCTTCGAGGCCGACCGCCGCCTCGTCGAGCTCACCGCCACGCTGGCCCGCTCGGCGCTGGCGGGGGGGCCCGAGGCGGCCTCCCCACCGCAGTGGTCGGACGCGAAGATGGCCGAGCTGCGCAAGGGCCCGGAGTTCGACGCGACGACGCTGGGGAAGGCCCCGTATACCGTCTATCACCTCGCCCCGGGGGTCTCGCCCGAGTCCGTGCGCCGTCCGCTGGAGAGCCTGGCCCGCCTCGGCGACTACTTCGCCTTCTCCAAGCGCGAGACCCCTTGGCTCAAGAGCATCTACTTCGCCCACGCCGACGGGTTCATCCTCGGCTACCCCGCGGGCTCGCCTTTCCCCGCAGACTACGACCCCCGGGTCCGGGAGTGGTACCTGAAGGCGGTGGACCGCGGGCGCCTGACCTGGAGCAACTTCTACGCGGACAAGGACGGCAAGCCCGTCATCACCTGCACGACGCCGCTGCTCGAGGGCGGGAAGGTGGTCGGCGTGGCGGCCACGGATGTGTCGCTGGAGGACTACCTCAACCGCCTCTTCGACCTGCGCGAGCTGCCGGCCTCCGACGCCCTGCTCGTCAACGCCCACGGCGGCATCCGGGTCGCGGCCTCGGTGCAGGGCGGCGGCAGGTTCTCCTGGGATTCCTGGGACTGGAAGACGGCCCCGTCGGTCAAGACCTACCTGGGCGGACGCCTCGCCCCCGCCTTCGCGGCCGCGCTCAAGGGCGAGGGCGGGGCGTTCCTCGTCGACGCCCAAGGGAAGCCGACCGACGACCCCCGCGCCGCCCGGGGCGGCGACCTGCTCTCCTACGCGCGCCGTGAGAGCCGCACCGGCGCCGGCGGCAAGTACTGGTTCTACCTCGTGCGCACGCCGGCGGACCGGGTGACGGGCCCCGTCGACGAGGTCCGCGGGCGCCTCGACGCCCTGAACAAGACGCTGGGCACGGCCATCGACGGCATGTCCCGGACGCTGGCCGGCGAGCTCATGGCGGCCGCCCTCCTGGCCGTCGGCGCCGCCCTGGGCGCCGCCTGGCTGGGGGCCGGGGCGGTGTCGCGCCCGCTGACGGCGTTGGCCGCGGCCGTGCGGCGCATCGGGAAGGGCGACTTCGAGGTCTCCGTGGCGGCGCCCGGGGACGACGAGGTGGCCGAGGTGGGCCGGGCCGTCAACGAGATGGTCAAGGGCCTCAAGGAGGGCGTCTTCGTCAAGGACACCTTCAAGCGCTACCTGTCGGCCTCGGTCGTCGAACAGATCATCAAGGACCCCTCGGCGCTCCGCCTGGGCGGCGAGGAGCGCGAGCTGACCGTCTTCTTCTCGGACATGTCCGGCTTCACCACGCTATCGGAGACCATGGAGCCGCGCAAGCTCGTCGAGCTGCTCAACGAGTACCTGGGGGCGATGACGGACTCCATCTTCCTGCAGGAGGGCACCCTCGACAAGTACGAAGGGGACGCCGTGATGGCCTTCTGGGGGGCGCCGCTGCTGCAGCCCGACCACGCCCGCCGCGCCTGCTGGGCCGCCTTGGACAACCGCTCGCGCCTCAAGGAGCTGTGCCGCTCGTGGGAGGCCCGCGGGCTGCCGACCTTCGACATCCGCATCGGCATCAACACCGGCCGGATGATCGTGGGGAACGTGGGCTCGCAGTCCCACATGGGCTACACCGTGCTCGGGGACGCGGTCAACACCGGCTCGCGCCTCGAGCAGGTCAACAAGCACTACGGCACCCACATCCTGGTCAGCGAGGCCACGCGCAAGGCGGCCGGCGGCGCGGTCGAGGCGCGCGAGCTCGACCTGCTCGAGCCCCGGGGCAAGAAGAACCCCATCCGGGTCTACGAGCTGCTCGGCCTGGCCGGGCAGGTCCCCCCCAAGAAGCGCAAGGGCTACGACCTCTACGAAGCGGGGTTGGCCGAGTACCGCGGCCGGGCGTTCGAGGCGGCGGCGACGGCCTTCCGCGGGGCCATCGAGGCGCTGGGGGAGGACAAGGCCGCCAGCGTGCTGCTGCAGCGCTGCCTGGTCTTCCGCGACTTCCCGCCGCCCGAGGGTTGGGACGGCGTGTTCCGCGCCGGCGGGACTTCCGTGTCAACTCACGTAAGAATGTCCCCCAATCCATAGGGTCGTTGTCGTGCCGTTTCTTTTCCAAGTGTCGTTTTTGTTTGCCGTTGCCGTTGAAGATAGGCGATGGACTGCCGTGCTTGGACGCAGAGCTCGTTGT
>JACRDU010000046.1 GCA_016218495.1 Elusimicrobiota bacterium | reverse complement strand
AGCGCAAGCAGCACGCCGCAGGCGCCCGATCATTGACCGGCAGCCGTCGGCCTTCGGCCGCCGGTTGCGCGCGAGCTTCGCTCGCGCGCTCCTTACGACCCACTCAGGCCGGAAGGGCTTTACTCGGACGGGCTCCTAGGGGTCGGTAGGGCCAAAGAAGGGGGGTCTTGGGACCTAGGCCCGCGGGCTGTAATACATCCCCCCCTCGCCCGTAGTAAGATGACGGCGGACCGATGGCCAACGACAGCGACCAGACCCCCGGCTTCGCCGAACTCTATGACCGCAGCTTCCCGAAGGTCTACAACTATGCGCTCTACCGCCTCGGGGACCCGGCGGCCGCCGACGATGTGGTCAGCCGGGTCTTCGAGAAGGCCCTGGAGCGGCTGGCTTCGTTCGACCCGTCCCGCGGGCCGGCCGACGCTTGGCTCTTCGGCATCGCCCGCAACGCGGTCAGCGACCACTTCCGCGAACGGCGCTGGCGGGCCCCTTTCGAGCTCCTGGAATCGCTCATCGGCGACAAGGACGCGGGGACGGAGCGCCTCGTCGCGGACGAGGAGCAGCGCGCCCTGCTGGCGGCCCTGGAAGCCCTCGACGAGCGCCAACGCGAGCTGCTGGCGCTCAAGTTCGGCGGCGGCATGACCAACCGGGACATCGCCGCTCAGACCGGCCTCTCGGAGAGCAACGTGGGCGTCCTGCTCTACCGGGCCGTCAAGAAGCTCCAGACGCTCATCGGGGACATGAAATGAACGAAGAAGAGAACCTCGAAGACCTGCCGCTGGCCGGCCGCCTCTCGCGCATGGACCTGAGCGCCGCCAGCCGGGTGAAGGCCTCCCTCCGGGCGCGCCTGCTGCGCAAAGAGCGCGGCGAGGAGGCCTGGCAGGGAGTCCCGCACGCCCGCCTGGCCTTCACTTTGGCCCTGCTGGCCCTGGCCCTGCTCTCCCCCCTGCGAACGCGCTTCAGGGACCTGCTCGTGAGCACGGCGGCCGGCACCGAAGACAGGCCCCTGCCTGTGCTCTCCGGGACCTTCGGGCCGACCCCCGGCGCCGACACCCGCTCCCCCTTCGTCACCACCCCGGTGCGCGTGACCAAGACGGGGCTGCGCCTTGAAGGAGAGGATTTCGTGATCGTGTTCGAAAGGAGGAGTCTATGAGGATGCGTCTGCTGCTCGCCGCGTTCGTCGTCGCAGGCCTGGCCAAGCTGACCGTCGCCGCCGGGGACACCCCGTCCCCTCGCGCGCCGGAAGGGGAAGGAGTCGCCGTCGGTTACCGCGGGGTCCCGTTCCCCCTGCCCGGGGCCCAGGTCCAGTTCCTCAAGAAGGGCGACTACGTGGACCTGCTCGCCACCTTCGACTCCGCCATGGAGAAGAACATCAAGGAGAAGGTGACGGCCACCATGCTGCAGTATGTGAAGGTGCTCGACATCTACAAGCCCGCCAAGATCGACGAGATGGGGGCCGTGGTGCTGCAGCTCAACCCCAATGAATCCCAATACCTCGCCCTGAGCCGGGCGCAGGGAGACATCCAGATCCTCATCCGGCCCCCCCAGGACAAAGACATGCATCCCATGGAGATGGCCGCCATGCGCAAGCTGTTCCGTTGACGGACCAGCGCCGCCTGTTCGGGGCCGTGGCCTTGTCCCTCGCCATCCTCACCGGCGGGGGCTTGGCGCTGAGCCTGTATCCCCTGACGGTCCATGACCGCTCCGTCGCCCTCCTCCTGCGCTGGAGCGGGGTCGGGACCGTCCGTTCGGGCAGCCTCAGCGGACTTGAGCGGAACACCTGCCGCCCCGGCGCGGCCTGCCGCTGCATCGCGCTGCTCCACGGCCTGGGCGACTCGGCCGCCACCTGGCGGCGTCTGCTCCGGGACGAGGAAGGCGCCCGCGTCCCCTCCGGCCGCCGTCTGGTCGCCTTCGAGCTGCCCGCCCCGGGGGGCTACGCCGTCACCGAGCAGGCTTCGGCCCTGCGCGCCGCCCTTGAGCCGCTCTGCCCGCGCTGGACCGTGGTCGGAAACAGCCTGGGCGGCTGGGAATCGCTGTCGCTGGCCCTGCAGTGGCCGCAAGGCGTCGAGCGCCTCGTCCTGCTCGACCCGGCGGGGCTCAAGGACGCCTCGGGCCTCTCCGAACAGACGGCGCGCACCATCGGCGAGCCCACGGCGGGGAACCTGCGCTCCTTCAACCGCCGCGTCACCCACAAAGAGCGCGTCCTGCCCGACCGGGTCTTCGAGCAGATGGCCGGCCTGCTCAAGGCCCGCCATACCCGCGACACCGCCCTGGCCATCAAGGACGAGCACTTCCTCGAAGGCCGCCTGAAGGGGCTGACGATGCCCGTCCACATCCTCTGGGGGGCGTCCGACCGGGTCATCCCCCCCTCCCAGGCCGAGGCCTTCAAGAAGGAGCTCCCCTCCGCGACGCTGGAGATGATCCCGGAATGCGGCCACCTGCCCCAGGTCGAATGTCCGGAGCCGGTCAGGCGCGCCCTCTAAACCTGGGCGCATAGCTGTCCTGGAGGACCCGCCGGACCAGGCGGAGAAACTCCGAGCGCAGGAACGGCTTGGCCAGCACGGGAGCCTTCAGGGCGGTCAGTTCCCGGTCGAGCTCCTCGTTGAGGATGTCGCCCGAGACCAGGATGACGGGCGGCCGCCCCGGCAGGGCGCGGGCGGCTTCCAACAGAGCGGTCCCCTTCACCGGGCCCAGGTCGATGTCGGTGATGAGCAGGTCGAAACCGCCCTGGCGGACCTTGTCCAGGGCCGCCGCGGGGGCGACCGCCGAGGCGATCAGGCCGTCCTCGGCCAGCAGGCGCAGCATGACCTGCAGCAGCTCCGGCTCGTCGTCGGCCACCAGCACGCGCCGGCCCGGCATCGACGGCGGCAGCTTGAGCTCGGCCGCGGGCTCGGGCAGGCCGTCGGGGCAGGGCGGGAAGTCCACGACGAAGCGGGCGCCGCCGCCGGGCGTCTCTTCGCAGCGGATGCGGCCGTCCGAGTCCTCCACCAGCTTCGCGCATACCGACAGCCCCAGCCCCGTACCCTGCCCGAGCGGTTTGGTCGTGAAGAACGGCTCGAAGACGGTCTTGCGCAGCTCGGGCGGCACCCCGGGCCCGTTGTCCTCCACCTCCAGCGTCGAGCCCTCCGGTCGCCGGCGCGTGCGGACCCGGATCGTCCGGGAGCCGAGGCCGCTGCGCACGGCGTCGCGCGCGTTGGCCAGCAGGTTCAGGGCCAGCTGCTGGAGCTTATGGAAGCTCCCCGCCACCGTCGGCCCCGACGGGTCGAGGTCGACCTCGAGGACGATGCCGTCGGACTTTATCAACCGGTACTCGAACATGCTCAGCGTGGACTGGATGGCGAAGTTGAGGGTGACCCGCTCGCGCACGGGCTTGCGCTTGCGCACGAAGAGCAGCAGGCCGGAGACGATGTCCCGGCAGCGCATCGCGGCATCATAGATATGGCGCAGCTCCTCCTTGACCCCGGACCCGGCGGGATCGTCTTTCAGGAGTTCGGCGAGCCCCGTGACGGCGCCCAGCGGGCTGTTGAGCTCATGGGCGACCCCGGAGAGCACGGAACCCACGGCCGACAGCTTCTCGGAGCGCACCAACTGGGCCTGCAGGCGCTTCTTCTCGGACAGGTCTTCCAGGACGACGAACCACTCCCGCTCCCCCCCCGGCCCGGCGTTTTGGCCGGTCCAGCTCAGGCTCAGCATCAGCGGGCGGCCGTCCCGGGCCGCCCCGGCGGCCTCTTCCTGGTGCAGCGCCCCCTCGGTCTCCACCCGGCGCAGCAGGCCCTTGTAGACTGCCGGGCCGAAGACGACCTCCAAGGTATGGCCGGCGGCCTCCAGGGCCGAATAGCCGAACAGGGACTCGGCCCGGCGGTTCCACAGCGTGATGCGGCAGTTGCGGTCCAGGCCGACGACGGCGTAGGGCGAGTTCTCCACCGCGGTGCGGTAGCGCGCCTCCGACTCGGTGACGGCGTCGAGCAACTCGGCGTTCTCCAGCGCCAGGCCGGCCGCCCCGGCGAACAGGGCCAGCCCTTTGAGCTCGGGGAGGCCGATCGGCGTCCCGGACACCGGCAGGCTGAGCCCGAGCACGGCGATGGTCTTATCGCGCACGACGATGGGCACGATGCAGAACGAGCGCGCGTCGGTGCGCCGCACGAACTCCGGGTCGCAGCGCGGGTCGGCGGCGGGGTCGAGCACGAGGATGGCTTCGCGTCCGCGCGCCGCCACGGCGACGATGTCGCCGCCGCCCAACGGGACGCGGCGCGCGCGCAGCTCGTCGTCGGTGAGGCCGAGGCCGTCGAAGCCCTTCGCGGCAGCCCCGACGACCTCTTTGCGCAGCCCATCCACCCAGAACAGCATGCCGCGCTGGTATCCCAGGCCGCTGACCGCGGCGTCCAGGCAGGCGGCGCCGATGGACTCTTTGCCGAGCTGGCGCAGGACGGCGTCGTTCATGCGCTGCAAGGACGACAGCTCGCGCACGCGCCGGAGCAGGTCTTCGGTGCGGGCCTTGAGGGCGTCGGCCATGGCGTTGAACGAGTCCGACAGGGCGGCGACCTCCCCGGAGCCCTCGGCGGGCACGCGCACGCCCAGGTCGCCGCGCGCGTACGCTTGCGCGGCGGCGGCCAGGGCCTGGAGCGGCGCCAGCAGGGTCCTGACCTTGCGCGTGAGGGCCAAGATGAGGGTCAGGCCGGCCGACAGCAGGAGGACGAAGGTCATGGTGCTGACCCAGCCCAGCCTTTCGATGAAGTCGGCCCTCTCGACGGCGGTGGCGACGGACCATTCGGTCCCCGCTATGGGGGCCACGGCGGTGAGGACGGGCCCCTTGGCGGCGTACTCCCCGTACAGCGGGTCCTTCGGGCGCGTGGTCAGGAAGCTGCGTCCGCTGACGCCGAGATGGACGCGTCCGAGGGCGTCGTAGACGGGCCCGAGGCTGGCGTCGAATACCAGGGCGCCGCGCACCTTCCCGCCTCCGTCGCCCAAGGGGACGGTAGAGCGCACGAAGGGCGGGCCGCCGCCGTCGTGCATGATGCCCGAGGGCTTGTTGGACCTGGTCTGGGAGATGTCCCGCGGGGCCCCCCGGGGCGTCACGGCCCTCCCCCTCTCGACCCGGACGACCTCCCTGCCCTCCTTGTCGACGTAGCACAGGACGGTGTAGGCCTTGGCGCGGCACTCCAGGTCGACGAGCATGCGTTCGATGTCCATTCGGTAGACCTCGGCCTCCTGCGTGAGGCCGTACTCGGCGTTCATGTAGTGGTCTTTGAACAGCGGGGACTGGGAGATGGTGACGATGTCGTTCTGGCGCTGCTCGAAGTAGGACTTGGCCTGGGCGGCGGCGGAGTCGGTGACGGCCGCGATGCCCTTCTGGGTCTCCTGCAGGATGACGGAGCGGGCGATGAAGTAGTTGGGGATGGTTATGGCCAGGGAGCCGGCGACGGATATGGGGACGATCCAGATGAGGAGGCGGGTGGAGAGGGAACGGGACCTTAAGCCCGGCACCCCGGCAGTTTAGGGCGGGAAGCCGGGGATTTCCAGGGTCTTCCTCACTGGTAATGACCGATTCTCAAGCCAAGCGCGACTGCGCCCAATCCAAGAACCGCTGGGCCAGTTTGCCGCGTCTCTCGCCTCCGGCTCCGTCACCTCGCGATCCTCATAGGCTGCGAGATTCTTATAGCCCAAGACTTTCGAGAGCGTCAGGAGCTTCGAGCCGAGCTGGTCGTCTTTGACGTGCTGCCGGATCAGCCCGGACACGTCATTATGAGACTCACCGGTCGAGCGGACGCCGCCGTAATAGACGAGCAGCGCGTCAGCCGCGGAGATCGCCGAATGCGCCGAATTGAGGCCCACGGCGTCCCAGTCTCCGGCCCGCATGGATGACTCGGCCGCGCGGAGGAACTCCTGCGCCTTCTTGAGATAGGTGGTGTGGCGCTCACGAGCCACGGACCGAGTCCTGTGCTGTTTCGGGGTCACGGCAGCAGCTCCTTTACCTCTTTCCCGTAGATAGTCCGTCCATCCTTGAGTATCTCACGGATCAAAGGCAGCTTGCGATGGTGATTCTGCCTTAATTCTGGAAGTGTCTTGACATAGGGCGAGAGAGGCACATGGAAGCGCCGAAACAGCGCCTCCTTGAGCTGCTCCAGCTTAGGCTCCAAGGCCTCGATGCTACCCTTCGAAGGGACGACGACCAACAGGTCCAAGTCGCTGGTGTCGCGCACCTTGGTTCCCCGCGCCATGCTGCCGAAGAGCACAAGCGAGACGACCGCGGGTTTGGCCGACCGTGTCAGCGCCTTCGTGATTGTCGCTTCCAATTGCTCAGGCATCGCGGCCTCGGCCTCGAAGAGGCGGGCGAACACGTTCTCGATGAGATAATTCTCGGGGTTTACCTTGTAGAGATGCACGTTCGACACCCGCCGAAAGTGCACGAGCCCTCGGGCGTCGAGCCCCTTGAGGGTCGCGTGACACGCGGGCGCGCTCAAGCCGACCTTCCGCGCAATCTCCCGCCCGCTCCACTCGGCCCGGCTGCTCCAAAGGAATCTAAGAACGCGCACCTGCGCATCTTCGCGAAGAAGTGCTCCGTGCCCGGAAGCGGCCTGCTTGTTATACATAGTTAACAATCGTTCATTACACCTAACAATTATAACGCCCGGCATCCCTTCCGTCAATAGGCCGCTCTGAGGCCCCCTGCCCCCCGTCCAAGACCTCCCTGACCTTGCGCGCCAGGACCTCCGGGCCGATGGGCTTCTGCAAAAACGGCACCCCGGCCGTCGCCAGGTCCTTGTGCGCCACGGTGGCGTCGGTATAGCCGGACATGAAGACGACCTTCATCCCCGGCCGTTCCACCAATAATCGCCCCGCCAGGTCCGGGCCCTGCATCTTCGGCATCACCACGTCCGTGAGCAGCAGGTCTATCTTCCCCTCATGCGCCTGGCTCAACCCCACCGCCTCGCCCGGACCGCCGGCGGCCAGGACCTTGTAGCCCAGCCCCACCAGCGCGCGGAAGATGAACTTGCGCACCGCCGTGTCGTCTTCGACGAGCAGGACCGTCTCCGAACCGCCGGCCGCGCGGGCGGCAGGGGCGCGCGGAGCGTCCCCGTCCACGGGGGCCTCCACGCGCTGGAAATAGACCTTGAAGACCGAGCCGTGGTCCGGCTCGCTGTAGACGTAAACCCCCCCGCCGCTCTGCTTGACGATGCCGAAGACCGTGGCCAGCCCCCAGGCCCGTTCCCTTGCCCAGCTCCTTGGTGGTGAAGAAGGGCTCGAACAGGTGCGAGAGCGTCGTCTCGTCCATCCCCGTACCCGTGTCGGCCACCGACATCATCACGTAGGAGCCCGCCTTGACCTGGAGGTGCATCCGCGCGTAGTCCTCGTCGAGCTCCACGTCGGCCGTCTCGACGATGATGAGGCCGCCCTTCGGCATGGCGTCCTAGGCGTTGATGACGAGGTTGAGCAGCACCTGCTCCACCTGCCCCTGGTCGCCCTGGATGCGGCCCAAAGACGGGGCCAGCGCCGTCTTGAGCTCCACGTCCTCGCCGATGATGCGCCCCAGCATCCTCTCCATGTCGGCGATGAGGGCGTTCAGGTCCAGCACCTGGGACGCCAGCACCTGGCGGCGGCTGAAGGCCAGGAGCTGGCGCGTCAGGGCCGCCGCCCTGTCCCCGGCCTTGCGGATCTCGTCGAGGTCGTCGTGCCGGGGATCCCCCGGTCTCAATCCGTCCAGCAGGAACCCGCAGTAGCCGCCGATGGCCGTCAGGATGTTGTTGAAGTCGTGCGCCACACCGCCGGCCAGGCGCCCCACCGCCTCCATCTTCTGCGACTGGACCAGTTGGGACTGCAGGCGGGACTTCTCGCCCATCTCACGGCGCAGGTCGGCCGTCCGGTCCTGGACCCGCACCTCCAGGTCGTCGTGGGCGTGCTTGAGGGCCGCGTTGGCCTCGTCCTTGGCCAGTTCCATCCCGTGGAGCGTCTCAGCGTTCCAATAGATGACGGTCAGGAAGACCACGATGATGGCGGTCACCAGCAGGCTGGTCCCGAACTCCGTGCTGAACAAACCCGCCGCCGCCCCGCGCAGAGTCAGCCAGCCGCACAGGGTCGGGACCACGACGCTCATCGGCAGGAGGCGCCGCGCCGCATGGCCCGCCGCGCTGTCCCCCGTCAGCAAGGGCATCACGCCCACCTCCGCCGTGGCGCAGACCACTCCGGCCGCCGTGACGAAAAAGGTGACGGCCGTATTCACAGCCATGGGCATGAAGAGCGCCAGGCGGTAGAGTTGCTTGGCGCCGTACGCGTAGCCGAGCAGGGCCAGGAAGGAGACCCCGGCCACCAGCACGGCCAGGGCCTGGGCCCACAGGTCGCGGCGGAAGCGCGCCCCCAGGAGCAGAAGCGCCGAGCCCAGCAGCAGGAAGTTCGCCGCCGTGTTCGGGGCCATCCGGTTGGGGATGCCGCTGGGCCCGGCGTCAAGGGCTGCCGTGAAGAGCAGGCGGTCCACCCCGAGGTCCCAGCCGAACAGGCAGCCGGCCAGCCGCAGGCAGGCCAGCACGACCACGGCTCCGGCGCAGGCTCGTGCCAGGCCCGTCCGGGGCTCCGGGGCGGCTAGCCGCCGCAGGGCCAGGCCGGTCAGGACGAAGCAGACGGCGGTGACCGGATTCATGGCCACCAGCCCCGGGAAGAGGCTCTTCAAGACGCCGACCCCCGACCACCAGCCGACGAGCACGGAGACGCCTACCGAAGCGGCCGCGGCGCCGGCGGCCCCGGCGAACGGCCCGCAGCGCCCGGCGGCGCTCACCCCGCCGCCTCCACGTCCGGCCGCTTCAGGTCCAACCCCGGGAAGAACACGTCCAGCACCTCCACCCCGCCGCGCCCCGCCTCGAACTCGTGCACCGTCCCCGCCGGGAGGAACGCGCAGTCGCCTTTGCGCAAGGAGACCTTCTTCCCCCCGATTCTTCCGCTCACGGTCCCCGACACGACGAAGAATATCTCGTCGGTCCTGCGGTGACAGAGCGCCGGGGCCTTCGCCCGCGGGCCCATCCGGACGTGCTGGACCGACAACCGCTTCCCCCCCGGGCCGTCCAGCAGGGCCTTGACCCGCAGCACGCCGAAGCGCAGGGCCTTCCGGGCCGCGAAGCGTCTAATCTGCACCGATTTCTCATTCATAGGAAGAGAGGTGGAAATACGGCATCCCGGTCACCGACGGCATGAAGGAAACCCCCTTGCGCACCCCATAGGTCTTGACCCGCTGGTAGGTGAATAGGCTCAGGGCGTTATCGTAGACATACCCGTCCAGCTTGCGGCCCAACGCGTCCTGCTCGGCCGGGTCGATGGTCCGGACCATCCCGTCCAGCTTGGCGTCGTAGACCGGGTCCCGGGTGACGCTGAAGGGGGAGAGCGAGGACAGGTAGATGAACTGGATGAAGAACGAGTGCGCGAGCGGGTCCGGGCAGCCCGCGAAGACCCAGTCCCAGTCGCGCTTGGCCATGTCGCGCACGGCCTCGGTATCCGTCGTCGTCGTCACGTCCACCGTCACCCCGACGGCGGAGAGCTGCTTGGCGATGATCTGCATCGTCCGCACGCCCTGGGCCTTCACCAAGGCCTTGAGGCGGAAGCCGTCCGCGTAGCCGGCCTCCTTGATGAGGGCCCTGGCCTGCTCCGGGTCGTACGGGTAGGGCTTCAGACCGGGGTCGTGCCCGGGCTCCCCCTTCATCGAAAGCGTGGCGATGGGGCTGCCGTTTCCCAGCAGGTCGTAGCGCACCAGAGCGTCCTTGTCGATGGCGTGGTTCAGCGCCCGACGCACGGCCAGCTTCGCCAGGGGGCCCGTGCTGGTGTTCAAGCTGGAGCCCACCGTGTAAAAGGACTCCTTCTTCACCACATGCGCCACCCCGCTCTCCATCACGGCCAAGGTCTTGGTCCCGGGCAGCTCGGTGACCACGTCCACGCTGCCGTCCAGCAGGCCGGACACCTGCCGCTCCGTGGGCAGGAACAGGAAGGTCAGGCCGTCGAGCTTCGGAGCGCCTTTGAGCCAATAGCCGCGGTTCGCCGCCAGCTCGATGCGCGAGCCGGGCACCCACTCCTTGAAGCGGAACGCCCCCGTCCCGACCGGATGGCGCCCGAAGTGCTCCCGCCCCTTCTCGGCGATGTAGCGCGGGGGCAGCATCGGGGCCAGCCCTGCCAGACGGTGGATCAGGATGCCGTCCGGGACCTTGGTGCGCACCCGCACCGTCAGAGGGTCGACGGCCTCCACGCCCTCGATGCTGGCCAGCAGCCCGGCGCCCGGGAAGGCGTTCTTCGGGTCGAGGAAGGCCGTCAGGCTGAAGCGCACCGCCTCCGCGTCGAACGGCTCTCCGTCATGGAAGGCCACGCCCGGGCGGAGCTTGAACTCCACCGTCTTTTCGTCCACCCAGCGCCAGGATTCGGCCAGGGCCGGCTCCAGGCGCCCCTGGGGGTCGAAGCGCACCAGGCTGTCGAAGACCTGCTGCACGATGGTGTAGTACTTCTCCGAGAACTCGCGCAGCGGGTCCAGGCTGATGGGCTCCACCACGTCGTCGCAGACGCGCAGCGACCCTCCGGCCCGGACGGGCGCGGCGAGCAGGCCGACGGCGAGCAAGGCGGGCAGCAGCATCCTAAGGCTTCGTCCCGATGACGGCCAACGACGGATACGACCCGCCCGCCGCCACCCGGCGGTGGCGCAGGCCCCGGAAGCCCGCCGCGCGCAGCCAGCCCGAATATTGCCCCAGAGTGTAGACATTCCCCCGCCCGGTGAAGACCAGCAGGTGCACGGCCAGCATCGCCGCGAAGCGCGGGGAAGTCAAGCCCCGGTCCGACACGTAGTCGTGGACGACCAGCCGCCCGCCGGGCCGCAGCGCCTTGAACGCCTTCTGGACGAGGAGCCTGTTGTTGGCCGCGCTCTCGCAATGGGTGACGTTCGAGATGAGCACCAGGTCGAACTCCCGGGTTCCGAAGGAGTCCTTGAGAAAATCCCCCGCCTTGAACCGGAAGCGCCCGGCGAAGGGATGCTCGGACAGCAGCCTGCGGGCCACCCCCAGCGGGCGGGGCAGGTCGAACAAGGTGGCCTCCAGGGCCGGGTTTCGCGCCACCAAAGCCGCGCTGTAGGAGCCCGCCCCCGAACCCACGTCCAGGCTCTTCGCCGTCCCGGCCAGGCCCAGCTTGGCGGCCAGGTCCCGGGCCGGCTCGCGGGCCACGTCGCCCATGGCCTTGATATAGTCCTCGGCGAACGCGCCCTTGTGGATCCACTGCAGCAGGCCGTCCTTCGGGCGCCCGGTCTTCACCACGCCCTTGAGGTCCGACCAGGCCTGCCAGGTGGCCTCCTGGTACTTGAGGTTGCTGCCCCTGTAGTTGGGGCTGTCTTGGACCAGCAGGTCCTTGCCCAGCGGCGTATTCCGATAGCGGTTCCGGTGCTTGGCGAGGAACCCCGTGGCGGCCACCGCGTCGAGCAGGATGGCCACGGCCCGGGCGTCGAGCTTCAGGCGCCGGGCCAGGGCGGGGGCGGTGTTCCAGCCCCGCTCTACCCAGGTGAAAAGGTCGTAGTCCAGGGCCACCAGCAGCGGCTTGGAGCGGCGGTAGGCCAGCACGGTATCCAGCAGCGCGTCATGGTCGCTCATACGGTCTCCTCTAGGCTGCGGCGAACTCCCGGCGGATGGCGCCGACGCGGGCCGCCATCGGCGGCGCCGGGGCCATGTCCGTGTCGACGTCGAGCACGCACGGGACGCCCCTGCGCCGTGCGGCGTCCAGCGCGGGGGCCAGGCCGCCGGGACGCTCCACGCGCACGGCGTCGGCGCCCAGCGCGCGCGCCAGGCCGGCCGCGTCGAGGCGGCGCTTGAACAGCGAGCTCGAGACCCGCCCGCCGTAGAGCATGCGCTCGCCGTGATGGATCATGCCGTGGCCGCCGTTGTTGACCACCACCCACAGGACAGGGGCGCCGTGCTCGACGGCGGTGTGCACCTCCATCCCGTTCATGGCGAAGGCCGCGTCGCCGACCAGGGCCACCACCGGGCGGCCGGGGGCGGCGAGCTGGGCGCCGACCGCGCCGGCGGCCGCGAACCCCATGCTGGCAAGACCCATGTTGACGAAGAAGCCGTGCTCGGCCAGCGCCGGAAAGTAGCGGCCGGCCCAGGACCGCATCGTGCCGTTGTCGACGAACAGGGCCGCGCCGCGCGGCAGGGCCCGGCGCAGTTCGGCCAGCACGGTGCGCGGATGCAGGGCCCCGCGGGGGTCCTGCGCGAAGGGCTCGGCCGGGGCCAGCGCCGGCGGGAGCGGGCGGGCGGGGTCGGGCTCCCGGCGCGCGGCGCCGGTCCTCTGCGCCTCCCGCTCCATCGCGAAGCGCAGCTCGCGCAGCACCGCCGCGGCGTCGCCGGCCAGCGCGGCGTCCACCGGGAAGTTGCGGCCGATGACGGAGGGGTCGATGTCGCAGTGCAGGAAGGCGGCCTTGCGCCCCAGGCGCGGGTCCCAACCGGCCGACGAGGCCTCTCCCAGCGACGAGCCCACCACGAACAGGGCGTCGCTGGCGTCTCCGGCCACATAGTCGCGAACGGCGGGGTCTCCCGAGTCGCTGAAGACGCCCAAGGACAGCGGATGGTCCTCGGGCAGCAGGCCTTTGGCCTTGAAGGTGGTGGCCACCGGGATGGCGAAGCGCTCGCAGAGCTCGCGCAGCGCCCCGGCCGCCCCCGAGAGGTCCGCCCCGTATCCCGCCAGCACCACCGGGCGGCGGGCCGCCAGCAGCAGGCGCGCCGCGTCCTGCACCGCCGCGCGGTCGACCGGGCGCGTCGCCGGGTGGAAGCGCCGGGCTTCGAGCACGGCGTCCGGCACCGGCTGGGCGGCGAAGTTGCAGGGCAGGTTCACGTGGACGGGGCCGGGACGGCCCGTCGTCATCAGACGCAGCGCCTGACGGATGACGCCGCCGGCCGCGTCCGGGTGCTGGACCATGGTGCTCCACTTGGTCACCGGGCGGAACATCGCCACGATGTCGGAGCGCTCTGGGCTGCTCTCCTGGAAGGCCCCCCGCCCGAACTGGTGGGTGGGGACTTGGGCGCTGAGCAGCAGGACCGGGCTGTGGTCGGCCTGGGCCACGGCCAGGCCGGTCAGCGCGTTGGTGGCCCCGGGGCCGGTGGTCGTGCAGCAAACCCCGATGCCGCGCGACATGCGGGCATAGGCGTCGGCCATGAAGGCCGCCCCGCCCTCGTGCTTGGCCAGCACCGGCGCTATGGCCCCGCGCTCGGCCAAGGCCTCATAAAGGGAGATGATGGGACCGCCGGGGATGCCGAAGATGTGGCGGACCCCTTCCTGCTCCAGATAACGCAGCAGGAGACGCACCACCGTCGTCGTCCCCTCCGGCGCTCCCATCGCTGCGCTCCCTACCCGCCCCCCTAGAGCCCGGCCGCGGCGGCGGCCTCCTCGAGGTCGAGGAGCTCGGCGGCCAGTGCGCGCAGCTTCGCCGGGGACAGCGGCTTGCGGAAGAACCCGTCGGCGTTCTCGCGCAGGAAGGCCTCCGCCTCGTCGGCCAGGCCCTGGCCGGTGACGGCGATCACCTTGATCTGCTGCGTGTGCTCGTTGGCCTTGAGCACGCGGCAGACTTCGACGCCGCTGACCTGCGGGATGCCGATGTCGAGGATGACCAGGTCCGGGGCTTCTTTGCCGATCTCGATCAGTGCGTCGAGGCCGCCCGTGCAGGGCTGCAGGGAGACGCCGGGCAGGGCCTGCAGCGTGCGCAGCAGCATGCGCTGGAAGGACGCGTCGTCCTCTACGACCATCACGCGCTTGGGCCGCCCGACCAGGTCGGCCGGGATGGGCATGTCGTGGCGCTGCATGAAGTCGACCAGGTCGGCCACCTTGATGCGCCGGTGCCCGCCCGGCGTGTGGTGGACCTTGATCCTGCCCTTGTTGGCCCAGTTTATGACGGTGGTGTGGAACACGGCGCAGATGCGGGCCACTTCGAAGGTCGTGAAGACGCGCGGCTTTGTAATAGTCATAGTTCTTGTAATCTTAGTCATTCAGAGCTATCCTGTCAATCGAGGCCATGAAGAGGCTCCTGGTCGTGGACGACGACCCCGACATCCGGCGGCTGGTGGCGCGCCAGCTCAAGGGCCAGCCCTATGCCGTGCGCGCGGCGGCCGACATCGGGGAAGCCCGCGCGGCCCTGGAGGCCGGGCCGGTGGACGCCGTCCTGCTCGACGTCGTGCTCGGGGCGGAGAACGGCTGGGAACTCCTGCGCCAAATCCGCGAGGGCAGCTCCATCCCGGTCCTGATGATGACCGGGGCCACGGTGGACGAAGACACCCGCATCGACGCCCGGGCCATGGGAGCGCTCGACGTCATCGCCAAGCCCTTCGACGGGGACCGCCTGCGCCGCTTCCTCTCCGACGCCCTGGGCGGCTAGCGCCGCCTCCCGGCTACGGCGCGGCCTTGAGCCCCAGGTCGGCCACCTTGGACCGCACCTTCGCCATGAAGGCGTCGCCGGGGTCGGACTTGGCCGTGCGGTAGCCCGCGTCGGCCTCCTTCCATAACGGCGAGCCCTCGAAACGCCGGTACTCGTGGTGGCCGATGAGGTATTGGATGTCCGGGTAGCGGTCCTTGAGCATGCGCACCAGCCAGGCGTCCGCCTCGGCCTGGGCTTCCGTCAAGGTCGGCCTGTCCCCTGTCCCGCCCACATTCTCGATGCCGACAGCCGCCAGGTTGAGGCCGATGACATGTCGGGCCATGCGGTCTTCCGGCACCAGGCGCAGGACGGTCCCGTCCTTGGCGACGAGGAAATGGGCCGACACATTCAGCTCCCCGGCCCCGGCCAGCTCGGGGCGGGAGCCCGCCAGGGTTTCCTTGTCGAAGGTCCTGAAGTCCGATTCCAGGGAATCCGAGCCCGTCCAGTGCAGCACCACCATGCGCGGGGAGATGCGGCCCTCCGGGCGCTCCTCCCCATAATGGGACCTGATGTAGTCGGCCGTGGCCTTGAGGCGCCTCGGGGAGAAGGAGATGGGCCTCTCGACGATGGGCGGCTTGGGGCGCAAGACGACCAGGCGCCCCTGGAACGCCGGCAGTTCCAGCGTGCCGTAGGCCGGCGGCATGGGACCGGCGTGGAAGACCAGGTCCGGCGGGGTGAGGAGGCCGTCGCCGTCGCGGTCGGCCGCCAGCGCGCCCACATGCTGGAAAGACCGCGCCCCTCTATAGCGCACGGCCACAAAGTCGCCGGGGCGGACTTCGGCCCCCCAGCGCACGGGGCGGGTCGAACCCTTCTCCCCCCAATCGAACTCGGCGGCATGCGGCCAGCGCGTGACCAAAGCGGCCACATTCAGGTTCTCGGCCAGTTCGCGCCCCGTCCATTTGCCCCAGGCGGCGCTGACGGCGTCGGCACAGTCGACCCCGAGATACGAGGTGGCTTGAGCCGTGACCGAGCCGAATACTCCGGGCACGTTCATATACGATGAAAGCCAGCCTAGATAGCCTTCCCCATCCCGCACGGAGACCCTCAGACCGTCCTTGGGGACCCGCGTCACGCGCCCGCCCTGCGTCAGCTCGGCCTGGAACCAGAAGCTGCCCGAAGCGGGGTTGTAGTACGGGGATTCGACGATGGGGGAGGAATAGCCCTCGGTCCAGTCCCCCTTCGCCGCCGGTCTGCCCGGGCGGAAGGGCTCGACCTCGGCCCCGGAGAGCTTCGTCAGCGCCTCACGGTCGATCCGTATCCTAGCCTGTCCAACCCACTTGTAAGGGTTCGGGTCCCACGGGAAGTTGGCGTTCTTGTACATCGTGGCGACGTCCGGGATGAGCTGGAACCAGCGCACGGCGGCGCCGTCGGCGCCGGCCACGCGCAGGCGCACGCGCTGGCCGGCCAGCGGTGAGACGGCGGAGGCGGGCAGGAACGGGCCGTCCCCCACCGACACCTCCAGGGCCGGCGCCGCCCAGAGGGCGGCCGCCAGCAGGCTTACGAGTCCGAGGACAGGGGGCACAGGCCGCGGTTGTGGGGCTTCTCGGCGGCTAGGACGCGCTTGACGAAGTCGCGGAAGGAGGAGGCCGCCGGGCCCCACTGGCAGGCGTCCATCGCCTCCACGGCCTTGGCGCGGGGCAGCCCGGCGCGGTAGGTGAGGCGGAAGGCTTCCTTGACCTGCTTGCGGTCGTCGTCGCTCAGCGCCGGATTGCGCTTGAGGCCGATGATGTTGAGACCGACGACCTGGTTGACCTCGGCGCACATCACGAAGGGCGGCACGTGCATGCCCAGGCCCGAGTGTCCCTGGGTCATCACCATCTCCCCAATCCAGGTGAACTGGTGGACGGCGGTGCCGCCGGAGAGGATGGCGCGCTCGCCGACGACGACATGGCCCGCGAGCAAGGTGGAGTTGACGATGATGACGCCGTTTCCGATGCGGCAGTCATGGCCGGCATGGCTGTTGGCCATCCACAGGGTCTTATCGCCCACCGTCGTGGCCCCGCCGGGCTTGGTCGCCCGCGAGATGGTCACCCCTTCGCGGAACGTGTTGTCGTCGCCCACCTTCAGGAAGGTCTCGGTCCTGGGGTCGAAGCCCAGGTCCTGCGGGTCGCCGCCCAGGACGGCGAAGGAGTCCACCAGGTTGCGCATGCCCAGGGTCGTCCCCGTGCGCACGACGGCGTGCGGGCGCAGCACGGTGCCCGGGCCGATGACGACGCCGGCCTCGACCACGGCGCCGGGGCCGACGACGACGTCGTCGGCCAGCTGGGCGGATGGGGCTACGACGGCGAGGGGATGTATCTTGGCCATGAGGGAGTCTAAGAAAAATATGGCCCCGTTGACAGGAGGGGCGCCGGGGGGTAAAGTGGGGCGATGGCCTTCGACGAACCCCTTGCCGAGAGGGTGCGCCGCCTGCTCGCTCGCCGCCCCGCGCTGGCCGAGGTCAAGATGTTCGGCGGGCTGTGCTTCACCCTGCGCGGCAACATGTGCTGCGGCCTGCTCGGCAAGGACCTCATCGTGCGCGTCCCCCCTAAGGAGAACTCCGCCGTATTGAAGCTCCCGCATGCGCGCCCCTTCGACTTCACCGGCAAAGCCATGAAAGGCTTCGTCTATGTCTCGCCGGCAGGCTACAAATCGCCGGCCGCCCTCAAGGGCTGGGTGGACAAGGGCGTGAAGACGGCGCTGGCGCTCAAGTCCAAGGCATGACGCCGGCATTGGCCTTGGTCTGGACGGGCAGCGCCGTGCAGCTGCTGAGCCTGTTCGTGTCCCCCTACCTGATGGCGGTCGGCGTGGCGCTCGCCTGCGCGGGGCTGGTCCTGTTCCACCGCGCCAAGGGACACTCCACGCGCTATGTGGTCATCGGAGGCTTGGCCGGGCTGTGGCCGCTCATCGGGCCCGTCCTGGGGCTGATGCTCAAGCCTCCCCCCGACGGGCCGGCCTCAGACGGCATCTCCTACCGCACCTGGACCGTCGTCCAGGTAGTCCTGGCCCTGCTCGGCGCCATGGCCCCTATGTTGGGCGGCGACCTGCTGGCGAAGGGCTGCTCGAGCGCCGCCGCATTCTCCCTGGCGGCCTACGCGGCGTCGCGCTTCGGCCTGCACCGGCTGGCGGTGGGGCTGTTCGTGATGAACTTCGTCGCCTGCGCCGCCGTCATCAAGACCGGGACCTGGAACAGCCCCCTGGTGCGGGGCTCCTACGAGGGGACGACCAAGGCCCGCCTCGTCGCGCTGCGCCAGCGCGCCGACGACGGCGGCCCGGAGCGGGAGGCGGCCCGGCTCCCCCCCTACCACAAGGACTCCAATGCCGTCTTGAACGCCGCGGCCCCCGACGATTCGGGGGGCTGGCGCTATGATGCCTCGGCGAGACAAGGGCAGTTCAGATTCTTCGTCAACTGCACCCACACCGACTCTAAAGGGACGAGCTGGACCGAGTACTGACCTGCGGTGCCGATTCGCGCAGCCGGCCGAAGAAATGCGGCTGACCCCAGGTCCTCACCAACGCCTCCCCATCCCGCTCGACCACGCCCCAGCGGCGCGGCGTGGCTTCGACGGCCCGCCACCGCCCGTCCGGGCCCGCCGCGGTGACCAGGCCGATGTGCCAGCGCCCGAAGAAGGCCAGGTCGCCCGCCGCGGGCTCGGAGGCCGCCTGCAGGTCCGGATGGTGGGTGAAGAGGTCGTAGTAGTTCCGCACGCGCCGGGGGAAGAAGGGGTCCTGGGGGAGGTTTCCGGGACCGGCCCTGAACCATTCGGGATGGGCCCGGGCGCTCTCGCTAAGCAGCCGCGGCAACGATACCCCGGCGGCTTGGTAGGAGCGAACAGGGACGTCGATGCAGACAACGAACCCCCAGGGCTTCAAAGGGTCTCCGTAGCGCCCCTTGAAGGGGTCGTAGGGCAACCCGCGCATGGCCCGGGCCTCCCGCACGATGCGCTCCCGGACTCCCCGTGCATCGTTCTGGGACAGCGGGGGCTGGATGCTCTGCGGGATGCCCGAAAGGCGCGCCAGGAGGGCCGCGTTGCGCAAGCGGACGCTGAACAGTGCCGCCAAGGCTGCGGCGGCGCCAAGTGCCAGGAGCTTCGTGCGGGGGGTCATGCCTTCCCCCCCTTTACGGAATCGGAGCAAGCGATATTTCGGTTTAAGGGAACCATTTCACCCCCTCGCACGTACTAGCATCATGGGCGGCTTGTTGACCCTGCATGAAGCCCGGGTTATACTCATGGAGGAGCAGTGAGCCCCACGGTCTTCCGTCTCAGGGGCTATCGGTTCTACTTCTTCTCGCGCGAGGAGACCCGGATGCACATCCATGTCTCCGGAGCAGATGGGGAGGCGAAATTCTGGTTGGAACCGTCCGTGGAACTTGCACAGTCCCACGGATTCAACGGACCCGAGATCGCCCGATTGAGGAAGATTGTCGAAACGAGGCAAGATGAGGCCGTCCGCGCCTGGCACCGCCACTTCGGGGGCTGAGGTCCTGGCCGTCGTCCCGACGGGGATATGGCTCGGGGTGAACGGGGAGGAATTCTTCCTCCCTTTCTCCGAGTTCCCATGGTTCTCGGGAGCCGACGCTTCCGCCGTGAAGAACGTTCGCCTGCTGCGCGGAACGCACCTGCGCTGGCCGGAGCTCGATGTCGACCTGGAATTGGACTCGGTCGTCCATCCCGGCCGCTACCCCCTCAAGGACCAAACCCGCCGACCCGGCAAACCCCGGGCGAAATAAGGCCGCCCGCGGTCTCCCGCGGGCGGCCTCCCCGACTCTGTCCGGACAGAGTCAGTCGAGCAGCTTCTTGAGGGACTTCTCGAGGGCGTCGACGAGCTGGTCGGCGTTCTCCTTAGTGAAGCACAAGGGCGGCTTGATGCGCAGGACGTTGCCCGCCTGCGCGCCCTTGCCGATGAGGACGCCTTCCACCCGCATGGCCTCCATCACCTCGGCCGCCAGCTGGGCGTCGGGCGCCTTGGTCTTGGCGTCCTTCACGAGCTCCACGCCCAGCATCAGGCCCATGCCGCGCACGTCGCCGATGCGCTCGTCCTTGGCAGCCATCTTCTTGAGCTTGGCGATGAGGTAGTCGCCGACCACCTTCGAGTTGTGCGCCAGCTTCTCGGTCTCGATGACCTCGAGCACGGCGTCCACGACGGCCGAAGCCACGGGGTTGCCGCCGAAGGTGTTGAAGTGCAGCCGGCCCTTGAGCGAGTCGGCCACCTCGCGGGTGGTGACGACGGCCCCGATGGGGAAGCCGTTGCCCAGGCCCTTGGCCATGTCGACGATGTCGGGCTTGACCCCCCACTTCTGGATGCCGAGGAAGTCGTCGCCGGTCCGGCCGACGCCGCACTGCACCTCGTCGGTGATGTAGAGCCCGCCGGCGTCCTTCACGTGCTTGTAGACGCGCGGGAAGTAGCTGGGCTCGGGGACGATGCAGCCGCCGTTGCCGGCGATGGGCTCGCCGATGAAGCCGGCGATCTTGCCGGAGGTGGCGTGGTCGATGATGTTCTTCACCTCGTCGGCGCACCACTCGGCGTACTGCTCGGGCGTCATGGACGACGGGCGGCGGTAGGTGTAGTTCGCCGGGGCCAGGTTCACGCCCGGCAGGTAGGGCAGCGAGTGCCGCCAGGTGGACTGCCCGGTCAGGGTCATCGACATCATCGTGCGCCCGTGGAAGGAGTGGCGCAGGCCGATGAACTCGGAGCGGCCCGTGTAGGCCTTGCACAGCACGGTGGCCAGCTCCGTCGCCTCGGTGCCGGAGTTGGTGAAGAACACCGCGTCCAGGGCGGGGTTGGCGGGCTTGACCATCTTGAGCAGGTGCTCGGCGGCCTTGGGCAGCTCGGGGTAGAGGTAGAGGGTCGTGGTGTGCCAGAGCTTCTCCATCTGCTTCTGGGCGCGCTCCACCACCAGCGGGTGGCAGTGGCCGACGGAGACCGTGACCACGCCGGCGAAGGCGTCCAGGTACTTGCGGCCCTTGTCGTCCCACACGTACTGCATCGAGCCGCGGGCCACGAGCATGGGCTCCTTGTAGTAGGACATCATCGGGAAGCAGGTCTTCTCGCGCCACTTGAGCGTCTCGGCGGCCGAGGGGCCCCCGTACGCGGTGTGTCCGTTCGTCTTCACGGCCGTCGCTGTCTTCGCCATTGCTCCTCCTAGTAAATGTTCGACTTGCGGGCCTGGCCTGTGTAGTCCAGGAACACCGTCTTGGGCTTCGAGAAGAAGTTGATGCCGTCCTTGGCCATCTCGCGGTCGCCGACGCCGGAGCCCTTCACCCCGCCGAAGGGCACCTGGGCCTCGCCGCCGATGGTCGGGGAGTTGATGTGGACCATGCCCACCTCGGCCTCTTCGACATAGCGCATCGCCAAGGTGATGTCCTGGGTGTAGAACGCGCAGGTAAGGCCGTACTTGGTGTCGTTGGCCGCCTTCACCGCCTCGTCGAAGGTCTTCACCTTCACGACGGCCAGGACCGGCCCGAACACCTCTTCGCGCCAGAGGTTCATCGCGGGCTTGACCTGGTCGAACACGGTGGCCTCGACGAACCAGCCGTGCTGGAGGCCGTTCTTCATCGGGCGCTCGCCGCCGCACAGGAGCCGCGCCCCCTCCTTCTTGGCCATGGCGATGGCGGAGAGGTCGGTTTCGAGCTGGCCTTCGTCGACGGCGGGGCCCATGCCGGTCTTGGGGTCCATGGGGTCCCCCAGCTTCATCGACTTGGCGGCCTCGACCACGCGTCCGACGAACTGCTCGTAGACCTTCTCGTGGACGATGAGGCGGCTGGTGGCCGTGCAGCGCTGGCCGGTGGAGCCGAAGGCCCCCTTGACCACGCCGGCCAGGGCCAGGTCGAGGTCCGCGTCCTCCCAGACGACGGCCGGGTTCTTGCCGCCCATCTCGGCCGTGCACTTGATGCCGCGCCGGCCGGCGATGGTGTGCACGCGCACGCCGATCTCGTTGGAGCCGGTGAAGGAGACGGCCTGCACGCGCTCGTCTTCCACCAGGATGTCCCCGATTTCAGAGCCTGCCCCGACGACCAGGTTGAGCACGCCCTTGGGCAGGCCGGCTTCCTCGAACAGGCGCACCAGCTCCTGGGCCAGCCAGGGGGTGTTGGAGGCGGGCTTGAAGACGACGGTGTTGCCGGCCACCAGGGCCGGGGCGATCTTCCAGCAGGGGATGGCCCAGGGGAAGTTCCACGGCGTGATGACGGAGACCACGCCCAGGGGCTCGCGCACGGTCAGGAGCAGGTTGTGCGGCAGCTCGGACGGGGCGGAGTCGCCCATGAAGCGCAAGCCCTCGCCGGCGTACCACTCCAGCAGGTTGATGCCCTTCTCCAGCTCGCCCAGCGCCTCGGGGAGGATCTTCCCCTCCTCGCGGGCCAGGATGCGGGCCAGCTCGTCCTTCTTCTCGCGGGCCAGCCTGACCACCTTGTCGAGCACGCGCGCGCGGGCCGGGGCGGGGGTCTTCTTCCAGCCCGGGTAGGCGGCCTGGGCGGCGGCCAGGGCGGCCAGGGCGTCTTCCTTGGAGCCCCCCTGCCCCTCGGCGACGACGACGCGGATGTCGGCGGGGTTGGTGGAGACGACCCGGCGCTTGCCGGTGCCGTCCGCCCACTTGCCGGCGATGAACTGCTTTAGGACGGCGGGGGCGGACTTGGGGGCCGGCTTCTCCTGCGTCTTGGTCTTGGTGGCGGTGGGCATGGGGTTCTCCTAGTTCATCCTCGGGTCGCGCTTCACGAAGCGCCCGTGCGGCGGCACCGCCACGGGCTTGTAGTCCGCGATCACCTTGCGTCCCCGGATGAGGACGTCCTTGAACGAGCAGCGCACCGAGCGCCCCTCGTAGGGGTTGTAGTCGGCCTTGGCGTGGTGGGTCTTGGCCGAGATGACGGTCTTCTTCTTGGAGTCGATGAGGACCAGGTCGGCGTCGGCGCCGGGGGCGATGAGGCCTTTGCGCGGATAGAGCCCCATGATCTTGGCCGGCCGCGTGGAGGTCACCTCGACGAAGCGGTTCTCGGAGATCTTCCCGTCCTGCACCGCGTCCCAGAGCAGCATGAGCCGCGTCTCGACGCCGGGGGCGCCGTTGGGGATCTTCGAGAAGTCCTTGCGGCCCAGCATCTTGCCCGGCTTGCCGTCCACGCCGTCCTTCATGCAGAAGGAGCAGTGGTCGGTCGAAACGACCTGGAGCCAGTCGTTCTTAAGGCCGTTCCAGAGCCGGTCTTCGTTGCCCTTGGGGCGCAGGGGAGGCGACATGACGAACTTGGCGCCTTCGAAGTTGGGGCGCTCGTAGTCGTCATAGGACAGGAACAGGTACTGAGGGCATGTCTCGGCGTGCACGGGCAGCCCGCGCTGGCGCGCCGCGCGCACCTGGTCCATCGCGTCGCCGGCCGAGAGGTGGACGATGTAGAGCGGCACCCCGGCCATCTCGGAGAGGGCGATGGCCCGGTTGGTGGCCTCGGCCTCGGCCGTCATCGGGCGGGTCAATGCGTGGTACTTGGGGTCGAGCTTGCCCTCGGCCAGGGCCTTCTTCACCAGGATGTCGATGACGCCGCCGTTCTCGGCGTGCATGCAGATCATGCCGCCGTTCTCCTTGGTGCGCAGCATCGCCCGGAAGATGGTGGCGTCGTCGGACATGAAGATGCCCGGATAGGCCATGAAGAGCTTGAAGCTGGGCGAGCCCTCGTCGACCACCTTGTCCATCTCCTTCTCGAGCTTCTCGGGCAGGTCCACGACGATCATGTGGAAGCCGTAGTCGACGATGGACTTGGCCTGGGCCTTCTTGTGCCACTTGCCCAGGCCGTCGAGCAGGGACTTGCCGCGCTCCTGGATGGCGAAGTCGACCACGGTGGTGGTGCCGCCGCAGGCCGCGGCCAGGGAGCCCGAGGCGAAGTCGTCGGCCGTGGTGGCCCCCATGAAGGGCATGTCGAAGTGGGTGTGCACGTCGATGCCGCCGGGGACGATGCTCATGCCCTTGGCGTCCAGGACCTCGGTCTCCTTGGCCTCGAGGTCCCCGACGGCGGCGATCTTGCCGGCGCGGATGCCGATGTCGGCCTTGTAGGAGTCCGACGCCGTCACGACGGTCCCGCCTTTCACGAGCAGGTCGAATTTCATGCCACCTCCGGGGCCTCGAAGAGGCCGGGAATGCCCGCCGGATGTTCGGCGGGCCTTTGCGCCAGGGCCGCATAGACCCCGAAGCTGATGAAGAAGCTGACGAACCAAGCATAGTTGTAGAGGCTCATCCAGAACGCCCCCGGCTCGGCCGCCTTGATGGTGCCGAGGAAGCCGGGCACGCAGGGGGCGATGCCCAGCGCCAGCGCCAGCAGGGCCGGCTTGTGGAAGCCGTCGCCGTACCAGTACGGGCCGTCCTTGGCATACAGGGCGGGCAGGTCCAAGCGGGTCTTGCGCACGACGAAGTAGTCGGCGATGAGCACCCCGCCGATGGAGCCCAGCAGCGCCGAATAGCCGACCAGCCAGGTGAAGATGTAGCCCGACGGGTCGGCCACCAGCTTCCAGGGCTGGATGGCTATGCCGATGAGGCCGGTGATGAGCCCGCCGCGCTTGAAGTCGATGCGGCTGGGCCAGAGGTTGGCGAAGTCGTTGGCCGGGCTGACAACGTTGGCGGCCAGGTTGGTGGCCAGGGTGGCCAGGCAGAGCGCGAAGAGCGACAGCACCAGCACCGGGGTGCTGGTGAACTTGGTCGTGATGAGGGTGACCGGGTCCCAGATGGGCGCGCCGTAGAGCACCACGGTGGCCGAGGTCACGGCGACGCCGATGAAGGAGTACAGGCCCATCGTCAGGGGCAGGCCCAGGGCCTGTCCCAGAACCTGGTCGCGCTGGGTCTTGGCGTAACGGGTGAAGTCCGGGATGTTGAGCGACAAGGTCGCCCAGAAGCCGATCATGCCCGTCAGGGACGGGAAGAACACCAGCCAGAACTTCCCTTCCTTGAGGCCCCCCGGCGCGAAGGCGGAGGGTTGGGACAGCATCGGGCCGAAGCCGCCGGCCTGCTCGTACGCCCAGCCCAAGAGGGCCAGGCCCAGGATGATGAGCAGCGGCGCCTTGATGTCGAGCAGGAACCGGATGGACTCGATTCCTCTATAGATGACCAGGATGTTGATGCCCCAGAAGAACAGGAAGCAGGCCAGCTGGGCCAGGTTCACCCCCCCGAATGCGTCCGGGGACGCGGCCAGCGCCGGGAGGTACACGCAGAGGATACGGTAGATGGCGTCCCCCCCGATCCAGGTCTGGATGCCGAACCAGCCGCAGGCCACCAGGGCCCGCAGCAGGGCCGGCACGTTCGCCCCCAGGATTCCGAACGAGGAGCGGCAGTAGACCGGGAACGGGATGCCGTACTTGGTGCCCGCGTGGGCGTTGAGGACCATCGGGACGAGGACGATGGCGTTGCCGAGGAAGATGGTCAAGACGGCCTGCCACCAGTTCATCCCCTCGGCGATGAGGCCCGAGGCCAGCATGTAGGTCGGGATGCAGGCCGACATGCTGATCCACAGCGCCGCGATGTCCTTGAGCGCCCAGCGCCGGTCGGCCAGGCGCGACGGGCTCAGGTCATGGTTCCAATACGGCGAGGCCTTGGGGTCGTCGACGAGCTCGACGATGCCCCCGGTGACGCGGACCTGGCCCATTACGGAAGCTGCTCGATGAGCTCCCCGTAGGAGTCGGGCCGGCGGTCGCGGAAGAACTGCCAGACCTTGCGGACCTCGAGGATCTTGTCGAAGTCGAGGTCGGCCACGACCAGGGCGTCCTTGTCGCGCGGGCCCACGGTCACCATCTGGCCGCGCGGGTCGCAGAAGTAGCTCTGGCCGTAGAACTCCCCGAACTTCCAGGGCTCCTCCCAGCCGACGCGGTTGATGGCGCCGACGAAGTACTGGTTGGCCACGGCATGGGCCGGCTGCTCGAGCTTCCACAGGTACTCGGAGAGCCCGGCCACGGTGGCCGAGGGATTGAAGACGATCTCCGCGCCCTTGAGGCCGAGGATGCGCGCCCCGTCGGGGAAGTGCCGGTCGTAGCAGATGTAGACGCCCACCATGCCGTAGCGGGTCTTGAAGACCGGGTAGCCGGTGTTGCCGGGCTTGAAGTAGAACTTCTCGAAGAAGCCCGGGCCGCAGTGCGGGATGTGGTTCTTGCGGTAGATGCCGAGCAAAGTCCCGTCGGCGTCGATGACGGCGGCGGTGTTGTAGTAGGTGCCGGCCTGGGGCGTCTCGTAGATGGGGACCACGATGACCATCTTGTATTTCTTGGCCAGCTTCTGCATGAGCTTGGTGGTCGGGCCGGGGATGGGCTCGGCGGTGTCGTACCAGCGCGTGTCCTGCTCGCAGCAGAAATAGGGCCCGTAGAAGATCTCCTGCAGGCACAGGACCTGGACCTTCTTCTTGCCGGCCGCCTCGATGAGCTTCACATGCTTGGCGATCATCTTCTTCTTGATGTCGGCCAGCTTGTGCTTCTTGGGCGACCAGTCGCAGGTGGTCTGGATGAGTCCGCAGCGGACGATTCGTGCCATGGGGTTGTCTCCTACTTGGTTTTTTCCGGCGTGTGATAGCGCTTGTAGACTTCCTTGTATCCCGTGAAGCCGTTCTTCGTGTACTGCTCCCAGGTCAGCGGCTTGTGGCCGGTCGGGACCGGGGCCATCGTGATGCACTGGTCGACGGGGCAGACCAAAGAGCAGAGGTTGCAGCCCACGCAGTCTTCCTCGATGACGCTGGGCACGCGGGAACGCGGACCCTTCTTGCCCGTATCCACCGGGCGCACGATGCACTGATGGGCGGTGTCCTGGCAGGCGATGTAGCACAGGTCGCACTCGATGCACTTATCGGCGTCGATCTTCGCCACCGTCTTATGGTGCAGGTTCAGGTTCTTCCACTCCACGACGGCCGGAGCGCTGTGCCCGATGAAATCGTCGAGCTTCGTGAAGCCCTGGCGGCGCATCCAGCTGACCAGCCCCGCCCGCATGTCTTCGACGATGCGGAAGCCGTAGTGCATGACGGCCGTGCAGACCTGGACGTTGGCCGAACCCAGCAGCATGAACTCGACGGCGTCGTTCCAGGCCGAGACCCCGCCGATGCCGGAGATGGGCAGGCCGCGGGTCTCGGGGTCGTTGGCGATCTGGCTGATCATGTTCAGCGCGATGGGCTTGACCGCCGGGCCGCAATAGCCGCCGTGGGCGGCCAGGCCGCCGACGGCGAACTTGGGGGTCAGGGTGTCGAGGTCGACGCCCATGATGGAGTTGATGGTGTTGATGAGGCTCACCCCGTCGGCCCCGCCGGCCTTGGCGGCGCGGGCGGCGAAGCGCACGTCGGTTATGTTGGGGGTCAGCTTGACGAGAACGGGGGTGCGGGCGACCTCCTTGACGAATTCGGTCACCATCTTGATGTACTCGGGCACCTGGCCGACGGCGGCGCCCATGCCGCGCTCCGACATCCCGTGCGGGCAGCCGAAGTTGAGCTCCAGGCCGTCGCAGCCCGTGTCCTCGACGCGCTTGACGATGTCGTGCCAGTTCTTGCGCTCGCAGGGCACCATCAGGCTGGCGACGACGGCGTGCTTGGGGTAGCGCTTCTTCACCTCGGCCATCTCTTTGAGGTTGTCGGCCAGGGGGCGGTCGGTGATGAGCTCGATGTTGTTGAAGCCGGCGATCTTCTGCCCGCCGATGTCGATGGCGCCGTAGCGCGAAGTCACGTTCACGACGGCGGGGTCCTCGCCGAGGGTCTTCCAGACCGCGCCGCCCCAGCCGTAGTCGAAGGCGCGCATGATCTGCGGGCCGGAGTTGGTGGGCGGGGCGCTGGCCAGCCAGAAGGGGTTCGGGGACTTGATGCCGGCGCAGTCCGAGGAGAGGTCGGGCTCGGGGGCGAGCTTCTTGAGGGGCTTCCTCTTAGTATGCGAGTGCTTTCGCGGAGCCATGGGCCTTCCCTCGTCCCTCGATGGTGGAGATCCAGTACGCGTGCTCGGGGCCCGGCGTCTTGCCGGTCACGGCGCGGTAGATTGAGAGCGCGGCGCGCTTGCCGTCGGCGACGGCGTTGACGACCTCCTTGCCGCCGTTTACGGCGTCGCCGCCGGCCCAGACCTTCTTGTTCGAGGTCCGGAGCGTGGCGGGGTCGACCACCACCCGGCCCTTGGCGTCGAGGTCCAGGCCCGAGAGCTTGCGCAAGGTGGCGCCATGGGCCTGCTGGCCGATGGCCTTCACCACCCGGTCGCAGGGCACGTCGAACTCGGAGCCCTTCACCACGGTGAGCTTGCCGTCCTTCGAGGCCGCCCGGGCGAAGCGCATCCCCTCGACGCTACGCTTGCCGAGGACCTTGACCGGCACGACATGCCAGAGGAACTCGACGCCGTCGCCCTTGGCCAGGTCGTATTCGTACTCGTAGGCCGGCATCTCCTCGGGGCCGCGGCGGTAGGCCATAACGACCTTCGGGGTGCCCATGCGCTTGGCCTGGGTGACCACGTCGACGGCGGTGTTGCCCGCGCCGATGCAGATGGTCGTCCGGCCCGGCGGGATGGCGCCGAAGTCGTGATGCTTGATGTACTCGATGAAGGCCAGGGCCTCATAGACCCCCGACAGGTGCTCGCCGGGGACGTCGAGGTCGTGTCCGGGGCCCAGCCCGACGCCCAGGTAGACGGCGTCGAATTCGCGCAGCACCCGGTCAAACGGGATGTCCTTGCCGACCCGCTTGCCGAAGCGGACATCGGCCCCCAGGTCCAAGACCAATTCGACCTCGTCGAGGACTTCGGGGCGCGAAAGCTTGTACTCGGCGATGCCGTAGGTGTTCAGGCCCCCCGCCATCGGCTTGGCCTCGAACACGGTGACGGCGGCGCCCAGGCGGCGCAGGTAGGCGGCGCACGAAAGGCCCGACGGGCCTCCCCCCACCACGGCGACGCGCTTGCCGATGTCCTTCCCCGCCGAGAAGGGCTGGACGCGGGCATCATGGAGGTGGTCGGTGGCGTAGCGCTGCAGGCGGCCGATCTCCACGGGCTTCTCATGCCACTGCTGATAGACGCAGGAGCCCTCGCAGAGCGCCTCCACGGGGCAGACCCGGGCGCAGGAGTGCCCCAGCGGGTTGGCCTCCAGGATGGTCACGGCCGACCCCATAGGGTCGGCCGTCTGGAGCTGGCGGATGAACAGCGGGATGTCGATGTGGGTGGGACAGGCGGCTATGCACGGCGCGTCGAAGCAGGTCAGGCAGCGGTTCGATTCGACGCGCGCCTCCTCGGGCCGCATCGCAGGGTTCAGCTCCTGCAGGCCGGGGAAGTCGGCTATGGTCTTCGGCGTTTTCTTCGACACGGGCGAGATGGGCATTGTAGCACGGCTCCGATTGAAAGTGTCAAGGGCCCAAAGGCAGGAATCAGGACGGGATTCAGGGCCTAAATGTATAATCCCGCATGCTTACATTCCTCATAGCCGCCCTTCTGCCGCTGCTCCCCGCTGTCCTGCAAGCCAAGGTGGTCTCCCCCGAAGAGCGCAGGGAGGTCCTGCGCCGCGCCCATGTCCGGGAAGACATCGACCCCTCCACCCGCGACCTCCTCAACGGGCCGCAGGGGCCCGGCGCCTACGGGTCGGACGCGGAGGTGCGCTGCCGATACGAGGAAAAGGACCCGAAGCGCCCCCTCGGAGGACACTCCAAGAAATTCCCATGCTGGACGGCCGACGGCGAACGCCTCAAGATCAAATACGACGGCTCGGCCAACCCCGAGGTCTTCGGCGAGGTGGCGGGGTCCCGCCTGCTCTGGGGGCTCGGGTTCTACGCCGAGCGGCTTTACTCGGTCAAGCTGGTCTGCGAGAACTGCCCGGCGGACCCCTGGACGGCGACGGCCGACTCGCCTCGCGCGACCCGCACCTTCTTCCCGGTGTCCATCCAGAAGCGCCTGAAGGGGACCGAGGTCTCCGAGACCGAAGAGGAGGGCTTTACTTTCGATGAGCTCGGCCTCGTCGACGAATCCGCCGGCGGGTCGAGCCCGGCGGAGGCCGACGCCCTCAAGCTCCTGGCCGTCTTCATGAACCACGGCGACAACACAGCCAACCAGCAGCGCCTGCTCTGCCTCGAGGGAGACGAAGCCTGCAAGCGGCCCATCGCCTACATCACCGACGCCGGAGGGACCTTCGGCGGCAAGGGCTACTTCACCTCCTATCGGAACTGGGCCAAGAAGAAGTCCCTCTGGAAGGACCCGTCCCAGTGCCTCGCGGACTTCGAGACCACCTCGAGCCGTTCGCGGGACCCCAAGGTCTCGGAAGCGGGCCGCGCGCTGCTGTCCGAGCTCCTCGGCAAGCTCTCGGAAAAGCAGATCAGGGACCTCTTCACCGGGGCGCGCTTCGACGCGCTCGGCAAGCTGGACCATCCCATCGTGGACGAAAAGGGCCGCTCGCGCCCCGCCGTGGTCGAGGACTGGGTCAAGCTCTTCATGAAGAGGCGCGAGCAGATCTCCACCGCCAGCTGCCCGCAATGACGGGAGCCGCCGCCGTCCTCCTCGGGGCCGTCGCCGCGGCCGCGCCCCTGCGCGCGGAGCCCCCTCGTCTGGCGCAGGCCAGGCGCTGGGCGTGCTTTTACGGCGACAACATCTCCTCGCGGGCTTGGGGCGGCCTCGACCTGGCGGTCGTCGACCCCGACGGCTTCGTGCGCCCCTCGACCTCCGGCCCGGCCGCGCTCGCATATGTCAGCGCCGGAGAGGCGGACTCCGCGCGCTGGACCTGGCCGCTGGCCAAGGGGAAGGATTTCCTCGTCGAGCCGAACCCGGCCTGGAAGGGCGCGCACCGGGTCGACATGCGTTCCCCGCAATGGCGGGAGCTCCTCCTCGAGACGACCGTCTCCTCGGCCCTGGCCAAGGGCTACGCGGGGGTGATGCTGGACACCCTGGATGTGGCGGAATACCTCGAGTCCTCCGCCCCGGCCAGGTTCGTCGGGATGAAGGACGCCGCGGTGCGGCTGGTGCTGGACCTCAGGCAGCGCCGGCCCGGAGCCCTCATCCTCGTGAACAACGGCCTGGCGCTGCTCGACGGCATCGCGGGGGCGATCGACGGCCTGGTCATCGAGGACCTCTATACGCGCTGCCACCCGGAGCCCGGCCCGTGCGGGCCGACCCCCGAAGAGGTCGCGCGGAGCAAGGAGGCCGTCCTCAAGGCCTTCGTCGCGAAGACCGGGAAACCGGTCTTCGTCCTGCTCTACTCCCGCGCCAAGGACCGCGACGCGCGCTGGGTCCGCAAGGCCGTCGAAAGGGCGCGCGCGGCCGGCTTCCGCCCCTACCTCGCCTCTCCCAGCCTGGACCGCCTCGGCACGGTCTTCCCGGGGGAGTCCAGGTGAGGCGGGCGGCGCTGGCACTCCTCCTGGGAGCTCCGGCAGCCGCCGCGCCCGTCGCCGTCGAACTCCCGCGCAAGGTCTTCGTCCTCTATCGGGGCGACGCCGCGCCCGGCGGGATTCCGGGGTCCCAGAGCCTCTCCTTCCACACCCGGGCCGAGGTTTGGTTCGACCACCTGGGCCTCGTCGCCGAATACCTCGATGCCTCAAAGCCCCTCCCCGACCCGGCCGCCCTGGACTCGGCGCGGGCGGTGTTGACGTGGTTCGCCGACGAGGCGGCGTTCGGCGACCCCAAGCCGGTCTGCCGCTGGCTCTCCTCCGCCATGGACGCGGGCCTGCCGTGGATCCTCTTAGGCCGCACCGGCCTGCGCACGAAGGCGGCCGCCGGCTTCCCCGCCATCGAGCCGGACTGCGGCGACGCCTTGCGCAAGCTCGGCGTCGTGCTGGACGCGCCCCGTCCCGTCGATTCCATGTCGGTCGCCGTCGCGGATGCGGACCAGGCGGTCGTCGGCTTCGAACGCAGGCCCGACCCCAGCGAGCTCCCCGCGGTGCCGGCGGTGGAGCTTCTGCCCGGCGGCACGGCGCTGCTGACCCTGGCCTTCAACGACGGGGGCGCCCCCCGCTCCGTACCGGTGGCCCTGACCCGCAGGGGAGCCCTGGCCCTGGACCCCTTCCTCCTCTATGCGAACCGCGAAGTGACGCCGATGGAATACCGCTGGGTGGTGGACCCCTTGGCCTTCTTCGGGGCGGCGCTGCGGATGAAGGGCCTTCCGCGCCCCGATGCCACCACGCTGAGCGGCCGCCGCATGGTCATGTACCGGGTCGACGGGGACGGCTTCTTCAACCGCTCCGAGATCAGCCGGCGGCAGTATTCCGGCGAGGTGTTCCTGCGCCAGGTCCTCGAGAAGAAGCCGGACCTCCCGTTCTCGCTGTCCTTGATCTCAGGGTATTACGAGTTGAACCTCTACCGCGCCCCGGAGGCCCTCACGCTCTCCCGCCTGGTCCTGAACCGGCCCAACGTCGAGCCGGGCTCGCACGGGTTCGCCCACCCCCTGGTCTGGAGCTCGGGCACCTTGGCCCTGAGCATCCCTCGCTACCGCATGGACCCGGAGAGGGAGATCGTCGCTTCGGCCCGGACCCTCGAGGAGAGGTTCCTCTCCCCCCGCAAGAGAGTGTCGGTCTTCCAATGGACCGGGGACTGCCTGCCCTCGGAATCGGACCTCCTCTTGGCCGAGCGCGCGGGGCTGCTCGGAATCAACGGGGGCGGGGGCCGCTTCGACGCGGAATTCCCCAGCTACGCGTACCTCTACCCGATGTCGCGCGTGGCGGGGAGCGCCCGCCAGCTCTACGCGCCGGCCTACAACGAGAACGACTTCACCGGCCTCTGGACGGGTCCCTATTACGGCTACCGCGACGCCATCGAGACCTTCCGCAGGACGGGGGCTCCCCGGCGCCTGAAGCCGGTCGACGTCTACGTCCATTATTATTCGGCCGAGAAATTCGCCGCGCTGCAGGCCTACAAGCAGGTGCTCGCCTGGTCCGAATCCCAACCGCTCATCCCGGTCTGGGGGGGCCGCTATGCCCGCGCGGCGCGGGACTTCTTCAAGATGCGCGTCCTGCGCACGGGCCCGCGGCGCTTCATGCTCGAGGGAGCCCCGGAGCTGCGCACCGTGCGCTTCGACGACGAGCCCGGCGTGCCCGACCTGGCGGCCTCCCAGGGCGTGCTCGGGTTCAAGCGCGAGCCCGGCTCGCTCTATGTCCACCTCGACGAGTCCGCCCGGCGCGAGGTCGTGCTCGCCGCCGAGCCGGGACCTGGCCCTTGGCTCGAGGAGGCGAACTTCGAGGTCGAGGGCTGGAGCCGCGCCGGCGAAGGCCTGCGCTTTCGCAAGCGCGGATGGGGCAGGGCGGAAGGGACCTTGGCGGGGCTCAGGCCCGGCCGCGGCTACCGGGTCCGCTGCGCCGGCCGGGAATGGACGGGCCGGGCCGGCAGCGACGGCCGCATCAGCTTCTCGCTCCCCGACTCCGAGCGCTGGGGCGAGGCTCGGGAGACGACCGTGGAGGCGCTCCGGTGATCTTCCGATGGGGCCAGGTGGCGGCCTTCTTCCTCGTCCTCTCGGGGGCCGGCTGGCTGCTGTATCCCAGCGAGTATTTCCGCGGCCAGATGCACCGCCAGGAAGGCGACCGCTCGCAGTCCATCGAGTTCTTCAGCTATTACCTCGAACGCCACCCGTACCACAAGGGCGCCACCATCGCGCTGGCCGCCGCCTACGAGGCGGCGGGCCGCCCGGACGAGGGGCTCCCCGTGCTGCTGTCCTTCTACCGCCACCGCCGCGGGGACTTCGAATCGGGGCAGGCCGTCGTGCGGCTCTACGAGCGCTGCGCGATGAAGAAGCAGGCCGCCGACTTCAGATGGGAGCTCGTCCGGGACCTCCGGAACATGCCCCACCCCGAGCGCCGCCAGATCGAGGCCATCCTCTACGAGGCCTACCAGCGCGCGTCCGCGGCCCAGGACGACGAGGGGACCCTGCGCGCGCTGAGCGCGCTGGCATCCTTGGGAGGCAAGGACACCGGCTACCGGGACCAGGTCCTGCGCCTCTATCTCGTCCGAGGCCGCTTCGACAAGGCCCTTGCCATGCTGCGCGAGAACCTGCTCCAGGAGCCCAAGAACGTCGAGCTCCGCCGGGCCGTCGTGCGCCTTTACCGCCTGCGCAAGATGGACCAGGAAGCCCTCCAGGAGGCCGCGGCCGCCCTGGAAGCGCTGCCGGGGAACCCCGCCCTGCTCGGAGACCGGGCGTCTCTGCTGATCGACGCGAAGCAGTGGGCCCGGGCGGAAGCGGACCTCAAGCTCCTCATGGCGCGCCAGCCCAAGGAGCCCGCCTGGCCCCAGGAGCTGGCGCGCTGCATGCTCGAGCAGGGCCGCATCGAGGACGGAGCGAAGATCCTCGAGGCCCTGATCGCCCAGGACCCGGACGACATGCGGCGCTGGTGGGGCCTCGTCTACGCCTATGCCGACAAGGGCTGGCACGGGGACGCCGCGGGCGTCCTCGAACGGATGCACGCGCTCCAGCCGCGCGATGAGAAGGTCTTCGACACCCTGCTCTACGAATACCAGTCGGCCGCCCGCACCGAGAAGGCCATCACGCTCCTGACCCGGCGCGTACGGGCCGCCCCCGCGGACGGGCGGCGCGGCCGGCAGCTGGCCTACATGCTCCAGGAAGAGGAACGCTTCGCTGAGGCCATCGCGGAATACCGCAGGTTGGTCGGATTGGACCCGGCCGACGCCGCTCTTTGGAAGGCCCTGGCCTTCCTCGAGGAGAGCCGTGGGTCCCGCGACTCCGCCATCGACACCCTCGAGCGCTACATCGCCCTCTTCCCGGAGGACCCCAAGGCGGCCGAGGACCTCGCCGGCCTGCTCGCGGCGCGAGGAGACAGGAAGAGGGCCATCGAAATCCTCAAAGGGCTCTTCAAGGCCCCGACGGCGGCTCCGGCCGGAGCCGTCCAATGATGACGGCCCTGCTCCTGGCCGCGGCCGTTTCGACCGCCCCGGCCTCCCCGGCCGGCGTCTCCCCCCAGGAGCGCCGCCGCGCCCTGTTCCTGACCGACCTGCTCATCGAGGAAGGGCGCCATGCCGAAGCCGAGGAGTTCATCGGCCGGCGCATCGGCGACGACGACGACAAGGTCGTCTGGCAGACCCGCCTGGCCCGCCTGCGTTCCAGCCAGGGCCGCCACGCCGATGCCGCCGAGGTCTACCGGAACCTCCTGGCCGGGAAGGGGGAGGACGCCGGGCTCCTGATGCAGCTGGGCCTCGAGGAGTTCGCCGCCGACGACCTCCCGGCCGCCAGGCGCGACCTCGAGCGGGCCCGCGCCAGGAGCTCGGACCCGCTCATCACCTACTTCCTCTCCGAGCTGGCGTTCTCGCGGGGGGACGCCGGCGAAGGACGCCGGCTCGCACAGGCCTCCCTCAACGGGCTGGTCAGCCCTAAGACGACCACCCAGCGCAGGACCGCCCTGCGGCTGCGCTCGCGGCTCGGCTTCGACGACCGCCTCAACGACGACTTCGGCCGGCTCTTCGACGATGCCCCGGACCAGCCGGAGACCCTGGTCGAATGGGTGGACGCCCTCTACCGTCACGACCTCCATGCCCAGGCGGACGAGCCCTTGGACCTCCTGCGCGAACGCGCGCCCGACCGCCGCCTGCGCTGGCGGCGCCTCGAGGCCGAGCGCCTCAAGCAGACGGGGCGCGAGGACCAGCGCCGCGCCTTCCTCGCTGAGGCGGTGGCGGAGTTCCCTGAAGAGCGCCAGCTCCTGCTCTCCCTGGGCGAAGCGGAGGTCAAGGCCCGCCGCTGGGGGCCCGCCCGCGGCCGCCTCAGGGCGGCGCGCGAAGGTCCCGCGCAGCGGCGCTGGGCCGACGAGCTCTTGGCCGAGGTCCGGCGCAAGTCCGACCACCACATCGGCCCCACGCTGCGATGGAGGGAGTCCAAGAGCGTGCGTTCCCTCGACACCGGGCTGCTTTACTTCGGCTATCCCATAGAGGGCCTCAAGCTCGAGCTGAGCGCCGGCCGCTCGGCCTGGAGCGTCAAATCCCGCGGGACGCGGGGCGCCCAGACGGGCGCCTCCGCCGCGTTCTCCTGGGAGACGCCGGATTGGACCCGGACGCTCGACTTCGACCTCCGCGCGGCGCCCGGCTTCAGCGCGGCCTCGCCGGGCGCCTCCTTGGCCTATAAGCCGGATTCCACCGTTTCAGCCTCGGCGGCGGCCGCCCTGCGCCGGGCCTGGAACGACTCCACCGAGGCGGCCGCGGCCGGCGCCAAGGCCGACCAGGTCGGATTCGACGCGCGCGCCCGGGTCCTCCCCCGCTTGAGCCTGGGCGGCCAAGCCCGCCTGGACCGCCTGAGCGTCAGCGCGGGGGGCAAGGCCGAACAGGTCCTGCTGGCGCCCGAAGCAGTCGTCACCCTGCTCACCCGCCCGTTCTACGGCGCGGCCTCCTGGCGCTTCGTCTCCGTCGACGCCTCCGGGGATTCGTCGTTCTTCGCCGCCCTCCCCCTCCAGCGCAGGGCGCGCGCCCAATATGGCACCCTTTCCGCGGGACGCAACTGGCTCGCCGGCCGCCTGCGCGCCGACGGCTACGCCTTCAACGGACATGACCCCGAGCACCGCAGGAACTTCACGTCCTTCGACCTGGTCGGGCTGGGGGTCAACACGGTCTACGAGACGGGCCCGCTCGAGCTCCACGCCGGCTGGTCCCTCTCCCTCGATGACGCCTCGGGGGTCGGCGGGCGCAGCCAATCGGTGAAGCTCCAGATACTATGGCGGTGGGAACCACGATGAACGAGACGAACCAGCCCGTCCCGCGGCCGGCCCAGAGCCGCGCCTGGATGTACGAGGTCCCCGTCTTCTACCTGGCCCTCATCCTCCTGCAGCGCGCCCTCCGGCCCGACGACCCCTCTTTCCTGTCGGTCAATCCGAGCCCGCTGTGGCTGGGCCTGCTCCTCTTCGGCCTGCGCTACGGGATGGGCGCCGGCCTGGCCTCAGGGCTGGTCGCCGCGGGCCTGCACGCCCTGGGAGTGGAATGGTCCGGGGAATCCTTCAGATTCGAGGACGCCGACTTCTACGCCGCCCCAGGGCTCTTCGTCCTGGTCGGCGCGGCCGTGGGCGCGGCGGCGGACTCGTTTCGCCACCGCATCCAGACGCTCCTCGACGACAGCGCCGACCTGACGGACCGGAACCGCGGGCTCCAGAGCCAGATCGTGGTCCAGCAGAAGGCCATGCGCGCCATCGAGCAGCAGGTCGTGAGCCAGATGTCTTCGGTCGTCACCCTCTATCACGGCTCGCGGCAGCTCGCCTCCCTGGACCGCGCCGAGCTGATGGCGGCCGTCAGCGACTTCTTCACCCGGGCGCTGCAGGCCACCAAGACCGCCCTGTACCTCCCCGAGGGGGGACGCTGGGTCCTGAGCCGCAGGATCGGCTGGGCGCATGACGCCGAATATCCGGCCGTCGTCGAGGCCGGCCAAGGCATCGTCGGCCGGGCGGCCGCGGACAAGAAGCCTTCCAGCATCAAGGACTGGCTGGTCGGGGAGATAGGGGAAGGCGTCGAGCTGCCGGATAAGGCAGACGCCATCATGGCCGCCCCGCTGCTCTCGCCGGACGGAGACCCCGTGGCCGTCTTCGCCGTGCAGGCCATGCCCTTCATGCGCTTCAACAGCGCCAGCCTGAACCTGCTGACCCTGCTCGCCGACTGGGGCTCGGAGGCCTACGCCAAATGCCTGCAGGTCGAAGAGCTGAGGGCCCGGTCCATCCTCGACGAGAGGTTCGCCACCCACAGCGCAGGCTACTTCAAGAGCCGCCTCAAGCAGGAGTTCAGCCGCAGCGTGCGCCACGCCCTGCCCTTCTCCGTCCTGCTCGTCGTGCCGTCCCCGGACGTCCCTGAGACCCGGCGCGAGGCCTATCTCCAGGCCCTCTGCAGCGTCCTGCGGGATTCCGTCCGGGAAGGGGACCTCGTCGCCTCGACCGAAGACCCCGCCGCCCCGTTCGCGATCGTCCTGATGACGGCGACCAGGGAGCGGGCCGAGGAGGTCCGCATGCGCATCGCGCAGTCCACCGTCAAGCTGGGCCTGCCCGAGGGAGCGCGCTACGGGGTCGGATCGTTCGCCCACACCATGAAGAACCCGGAGGAGATCGTTGCCAACGCCCGCCAAGACGTCCATTGACAGGCGCTTCGCGGCGCTCTGGGCGGCGGCCGGTCTCTGCGAGCTGCCCGTCCTTGCGCTGCTCGTCGGCTTCGACCTGGGTCTGCCCGGCTGGGCCGTCCCGCTCGGGCACATCCTCTGCGCCGCCCTGGTCTTCTTCGCCCCGTCCCGGGAGAAGGGCTGGTTCCTGCCCTCGCGCCATTGGGGAGAGGGACTGGGCCTGGCGACGCTGCTGATGCCGGGCCTGGGCTGGGTCATGGCGGGTTGGCTGGTCATGGCGCGCGGGGAGGCCGTCCGGGCCAAATCCGCCTACCGCTTCGACGACGACGCTCCGGACGACGCCAACCCGCTGGCGGCCCTGGGGACCCCCGAAGCCATCCGCAAGGAGCTGGCCGACGCCTTGGACGTCCTGCCCGCGGCCGACGCCCTGCTCAGCGCCGACCCCGCCCTCAAGCGCGGAGCCATCGAGACGCTGGCGCGGATTCGAAGCGTCGACTCCGTCGGCTGGATCCTGCGCGCCCGGACCGACCCCGACCCCGAGGTGCGCTTCTTCGCCACCACCGCCATCACCAGGCTGAACCACGATTTCGACGCCGCCATCCAGGCCTCCTCCCGGGAAGTCCTCGCCAAGCCCGGAGACCCCGAGCTCCAGCTCGCCCTTCAGCGGGTGCGCTACGAATACGCGGTCTCCGGGATGCTCGACGCCTCCGCCAGGGAGGGCCTCCTGCTCGTGAGCCGCAAGGCCCTGCAGGCCTCGGCGGAGCGCGACCCGGCCGCGGCCCGTCTGGCGTTCCTCGTCGAAAGGGAGCTCGACCCGGCCTCGTCGTTCAGCGCCTTGGACCGGCTCGAACGCCTGGACCCCGGCAAGCGCCTGCGCTGGGTCCGCGAACGCGCCGAGCTCTGCTTCCGGCTGGGACGCCACGCCGAGGTGCGCCGGCTCCTGCTCGAGGACAAGGAGCCTCTCCTGGCCGAAGCGGGGAGCGACCCGGAATGGCGCTCGGCCGTCCTGTGGTGGACCCATGCCTAGGGTCACCCTCTCCGACTTCGCGTTCATGTCCGAGCTCGAGCGCTACGACACCTTCATGCGCCTCTACAACTCCATGGAGCAAGGCGACCGCGAATCGCTCGCCGAGCTCTATGCCACAGACGACCCGCTCATCCCCCTCATCATCCTGCAGTACCTCGAAGAGCTCCCCGAGAAGAAGGCCGTCCTGCCCATCCTGCGCCTCATCGAGCGGGGCAACGAGGTCGTCTCCCGGGCGGCGATGGACGCCTACAAGCGCAACCATTACCCGGGCAAGGCCCGCCACCTCAAACAGCTCGTGCTCTCCAAAGACTCCCGTGCCTGCCGCTTCGCGGTCAGGACGCTCTCCCGGGCCGGCTTCATGGACATTCTCCCGCTCATCATCCGGGAGCTCCCGGAGCGGGAGGAAGGCGTGCGGCTCGAGATGATCGAGGGCCTGCGCTACCTGCCGGACCGGCGCTCGGCCGCGATCTTGGTCCCGCTGACGGCCTCCCCCGACGAGGAAGTCCGCCACCGGGCCGTCTCGGTGCTGGCAGACCTCCAGGTCCGGACCCGCGCCCTCGACGTCGGTTTCTTCGTCCGCCTCACCCGCGACGACTCCGAGAGGGTCCGGCGCGCCGCGCTCGAGGCGCTGCGCATGTTCCCGTCGCGCCGGGTGGCCCAGCTCCTGCTCGACCAGGCCCTCGACGAGAAAGAGCCCGAGAGCGCCCGGGACCGCGCCATCCGCGCCTTGGCGTCCTTCCCCTCTCCGGGGTGGGTCCGGCCGCTGACCCTGCTCGCCTCCGACTCGGCGACCCCCGGGCTCAAGCTGGCCTGCGAGGTCGCCCTGCGCTCTTTTCCCCCCAAGGTCCTGCGCGCCGGCCTCCTGCCGCTGCTCGAGGACCCCGAGCCGGACACCCGCCGGCAGGCTGCGACCTTCCTGGCCGATTTCCTGGGCGAGGACCCCGTGGTGCGCGGCGCCATCCTGAGGCTCTGGCACAAGGCCGACGACATGGGAGCCGTCGACCTGGTCGAGGTCCTGCGCCTGCTGGAAGGGGCCGATGCCGCCGGCCTGCTGCGCGACGCCGTGAAGCGCAGCCCGCTCGTCGCATATTCCGCCGCCGGGGCCCTGGCCCGGATGCGCGGCGCGGGCGCGGGGCCGGCGCTCATATCCCTGGTCAGGGACGGGGGCCTCTCCCCCACCGTCCGCCAGGCCCTCTTCGCGCACTGGGCGAAGCGCGGCCCCGACGAGGCCATCAAGGACGACCTCCTCCCGTTCCTCCTCGAGGCCCTCTCCAGCGAAGTCATCAACATCCGCTACCTCGCCCTGCAGATCCTCGGCTGGTATCCGCTGGCCGGCAAGATCCGGGCCCTGCTCGACGTCCTGTACAAGGAGCCGGACCCCGAGGTCGTCAACACCATCTCCAAGCAGATTTCGCTGGGCCTGGGCCGCGACCCCATCCCCCTGGCCAAGGCGCTGGTGGCCCATCCCGAGAGGGCCAGCCTCCTCGGGCACGCCGTGCGCCTGCTCACCCACCAGAGCTGGGACGTCTCGCGCGTCGAGCCGCTGCTGAACCTGCTGCGCGCGGACCCGCTCTTGCTGCTCGAGCGCCATCCCGAGACCTATATCGCCGTCTGCGTGCATCTCCTGGCCTACGGGGCGCTGACCTTCCAGGACCTATGGGAGAGGCTGGAGACCGCGGAGCGCCGGCGGCTCCTGGTGCGCCTCCTCAACTCGTCGATGCGGTCCATGAAGCGGCGTTTCCCTCCGCTCCCGCTCGAATTCCTCCGCGCGCGCCTCGCGGAGGAGCCCGCCGAGACGCGCCCGCTCTTCTATGAGCTGATGGCCGCCGAGCAGACCCCCGCGGCCGCCGAGAGCCTGGCGGCCGCGCTGCTGCGGGAAGACCACGAAGGGGCCCTGGCCCTGGGCGCCGCGCGCCTCAGGGAGCTCTTGACCGGAGCGGCCGGGTGAGCGACATCTGCCTCATCCTGGAGGGGACCTACCCGTTCGTATCGGGCGGCGTCTCGACCTGGATCCACCAGCTCGTCACCGCGATGTCCGACGTCCGTTTTTCCGTCGTCCATATCTCCCCGTTCCCCAACCCGCGCAGGGAATACAAGTACAAGCTGCCGTCGAACGTCGTCAACATCCAGGACCTCTACCTCCACGAGCGCATCGCCGACCCCGGCCTGTCGCCCCGGCGCTGGCGCCGCCAGGCTATCGCCCGCCTTGAAGCGCTCCAGGAGGAGCTCTTCGCGGGTCGCATGGAGGCCTTCACCGAGATGCTGCCGCTGCTGCGCGGAGCGGGCCCGGTGCTCAGCTTCTCGGACCTCTTCCGCTCGCCGGAAGCCTGGGAGGTCCTGACCCGGGCCTACGAGCGCCACGGGGAAGGCGTCTCCTTCCTCGATTTCTTCTGGACCTGGCGCTCCATCTACCTGCCGCTGCTCAAGACTCTGCAGTGCCCGATTCCCAAGGCGCGCCTCTACCATACCGTCTCCACAGGCTACGCCGGGGTCCTGGCCGCCGTGGCGCGGCGGACGATGGACTCCGGGATGCTCCTGACCGAGCACGGGGTCTACACGCACGAGCGCCTGCTCGAGATCTCCCAGTCCACGTGGATCTACAGCCCGCAGCGCGAGCGCTTCCGCGTCCAGCGCGAGCTCTCCTTCTTCAAGCGCTTCTGGCTGGGCTTCTTCGACGTGATGGGACGCCTGACCTACCAGAGCGCGGACAGGATATTGACCCTCTACGACGGGAACCGGACCAAGCAGATCCTGGCCGGAGCCCCGCCGGAGAAGATAGCCATCATCCCCAACGGCATCGACCTCCCGCATTACCGCGACATCCCCCTCAAGCCCCAGGGCTCGGAGCGCAAGACCGTGGCGTTCATCGGCCGGGTGGTCCCCATCAAGGACGTCAAGACCTTCATCCACGCCGCCAGGATCGTGTCGTCCAAGCGCCCGGGCACGGAGTTCCTGGTCGTCGGGCCGACCGACGAGGAGCCCGATTACACCGCGGAGTGCCGCGAGCTGGTCAAGGCGCTCGGGGTGACGGACGTGGTCCGCTTCCTCGGCAAGGTGGAGATGCGCAAGCACTATCCCGACATCGACCTGGTGGTCCTCACCAGCCTCTCGGAGGCCCAGCCCTACGTCATCCTGGAGGCCAACGCCATCGGCCTCCCCGTCGTCGCCACCGACGTCGGGGCCTGCCGCGAGATGCTGGAGGGCCGCGCCCCGGAGGACAAGGAGATAGGCCCCAGCGGCCTGCTCACGGGCGTCTCCGCCCCGGAGGACACGGCGCATGCCGTCCTGCGCCTGCTCTCCGAGCCGGGGCTTTGGAACGCCATGTCGGAAGCCGGCCGGGCGCGCACCAGCCGCTTCTACGACCAGGACGACCTCATCAGCCGCTACCTGAACCTCTACGAACACATGATGCGCTAATGGCCGGAATCGGATTCAAGCTCCAGAAGCTCCTCACGGGCGACGACTACACCAGCTCGGTGAAGGCGTTCGGCTTCTCGACCCTCATCACGGCCGGGCCGTTCCTCATAACGGTCCTGCTCGTCATCTTCATCCAGGTCGTCTCCCGCAACAACCTCACCGAGCTGGGGGTCGCCTACCTCCAGAGCCTCATCACCTATTGCTTCGCCTTCTCCCTCATCACCGTGGGCCCCTCCTACCTGGTCCTGACCCGCTATGTGGCCGACGAGTACTACCGGGGCCATGTCACGAGCTTCAGCGCCTCGTTCTTCTCCGCCTTCACGCTGAACCTCCTGGTCTGGGGCCCGTGGGTGTTCTGGTACTTCAGCGGGCTGAGCGTGGGCTGGGAGATGCGCTTGGCGGCCTTCTGCCTCTACGCCCTGGCCGTGGGCATCTGGCTGGCGATGGTGTTCCTGTCGGCCGCCCACGACTACTGGGCCGTCAGCAAGGCCTTCCTGTGGGGGCTGTTGGTCAGCCTGTTCGCCTCCTGGTTCTTCGGCAGGCAGATGTCGCTGCCGGGCTATTTCCTGGGCTTCGTGCTGGGCCAGGCGGTGGTGTTCCTGAGCCTGGTGGCGACCCTCCTCAAGGAGTTCGGCTACTGGGAGCCCCGCGACCACAACTGGCTGCGCTACTTCAAGCTCTACCCGCGTCTGGCCGGCATCGGATTCTTCTACAACCTGGGCATCTGGGTGGACAAGTTCATCTTCTGGGCCTCCCCCGAGGGCGACTGGCTCGACGGGCGGCTGCGCTACTGCCCGATCTACGACTCCCCGATGTTCTTCGCCTATCTGAGCATCATCCCCTCGCTGGTCTACTTCTTCCTGCTCATCGAGACCGACTTCTTCTTCAAATACCACGATTACTACTCCGCCATCCAAGACCAGGAGGGCCTCGCGGTCCTGGAGCGCCGCCGCCAGGGCATCGTGCGCTCGCTCAACTACAACCTCTCGCGCGTCGTGACCGTGCAGGGGATGTGCAGCGTGGCGATGCTCATCCTGGTTCCCTGGATCGTCACTTTGGTCCGGATGGACCCGCTGCAGATGAGCGTGCTGCGCCTGGGCCTGTTCGCCGCGTTCTGCCAGGCGGGGGCGCTCATCCTGCAGAACATCCTGCTCTATTTCGACCACCAGCCCGAGGCCCTGAAGGTCACGGCCCTCTTCTGCCTGCTCAACGCCGTCCTGACCAACCTCAGCGTCCAGTACGGCCTGCCGGCCTTCGGCTACGGCTACGGCCTGGCCTGCATGGCGGCCATGGGCCTTGCCGCCTATTACATGATCGACCGCGTCCATCACCTGCACTACTGGACCTTCATCCGCCAGCCGTTCCCGGACCCCGTCGTGGTGATGGACGAGCAGGATTCGGAAATCTGACGGCTTTCTCCCTAGCTCCCCGCCGCGAAATCCACGGCACCGGTGAATTCGGCGGCCGAATGGAAGCGCTTTGCCGGGTCCGGATGCAGGGCCCGGGAGAAAACCGAGTCCAGCCCGGAGGGCAGCCCCGGCGCCGCATGCGACGCGGGGATGAACCGCAGCTCCCGCTTCTGAGCCAGGTAATTGGGCCCCGGGAAAGGCAGCTTCCCCGTCAGAGACTCATAAAAAAGGACCGCCAGGGAATAGAGGTCTGATTCTCTGGACACGGTGCCCAGTTCCTGCTCCGGCGCCATGTACGGCGGGGTTCCCCACGACTCTGCCCGGGTCTGACGGGCGACGGTCTGCTGGGCTTGGTGGGCCAGCCCGAAATCCATCACCTTGACCGCGCCCTGCGCCGTGACCATCACGTTGGCGGGCTTGAGGTCGCGATGGATGACCTTCTGCCCATGGGCGTAGTCCAGCGCGGAGCCGATCTGGTCCAGCAGGCCCCGTGCCGACGGCAGGGCGAGGCGCGGGGAACGCTGGAGGAGGGAATTCAGGGTGTTCCCGGCGACGAACTCGAAGACCAGATAGACCTCTCCTCCCTCATCGACGATGGAATGTATCTCGACCACGTTAGGATGCTTCAGGGAGGCCACCAGCCGCGCCTCCTCCATGAACTGTCCGAGGTCCTTCGGGTTCTCGCGCAGCTCGGAGCGCATCTGCTTGACCGCGACCTTGCGCCGCAGGGCCAGGTCCGTCGCTTCGTAGACGAGGCCCATCCCGCCCCGCCCGAGCTCGCGCTCGATGCGGAAATTCCGCCCGACGAGCGCGCCGGCAGACAGCGCGCCCGACGGCGCCGCCGGGGAGGCGGGGGCCTTCCGCGGACCCCGCCGGCGCCAGAGCCAGAGCCCGAAGGCCGCGGCCCCCAGGACGCCGGCGCCCCCCGCCGCGGCGGCCGCCTGCCGCCGCCTGCGCTGGAGCTCCTGTGCCGCCTTCTTGAAGGCATCCTCATCGTCGGCCAGGACGGCCGCGGTCTTGAGCCGGACGTCCTTGATCTCGTCGGAGAAATGCTCGAGCTCCATCGCCCTCGATATCTTCTCCTGCACGCCGGCCGACTTCCCCTTGATCAGGATGTCCTGGAGCTCCCGGGTCTGATGCTGCTTGCGCAGCTCGTTGAAGCGTTGGCTCGCTTCGTTAAAGGCCGCCTGCTCGGCCACCAGGCCCGCGCGCACCTCGGCGCGCTCTCCCTCGACCGGGCCCAAGGATTCGAGGTGGGCGTACCCACCCTTCATCGTCTCGAGGCGTTCGAGCATCGGAAGGATGCGCTGGATGCGGACCTTCAGGTCCTCCTGGGCGGAGAACGGGTCCCCGCCGAGCGCCGGGCCGCCGGAAGGCCGGGCGAGCTTTTGGAGCGCGTCCTGGATCTCCTTGTTGGAGATGAAGCGCGCCTGCCGGACGGTCTTCTCGTCCTCGACGGGCTCGTTTGCGAAGGAATCCCCGCCGGAGACGGCCGCGAGCAATGCGACGAAGGCGGGCGCGAGCACCACGCGACAGTTTAACGCCCCCCCTCGGGGTGTCAAGGAACGCCCCGAATTGACCCGACGGCGCCGAAATGGATAAATCCCCTGCATGACCATCCGCGGGAAGCTCGGTGCCCTGACGTCGGGGCTGGTCTTCCTCGTGGTGGGCCTCACCGGGGCCATCCAGTACGCCGCGGAGCGCCGGACGCTGGGTCGGGAGATGGAGCGCAGGCTCGCCGACGACTCCCTTCGCCTGGCCGCCCTCGCTGAAGCCGCCTTGACCGAGGGCGACCTCGCTCCTTTCGAGGCCGCCGCCGCTGGCTCCGCCCTGTACGCCTCCCTGGTCCGCTCGGACGGCAAGACGCTCCTGCGCCGGGCCCGCGCCGGCGTCAAAGAGCCCCTCAACGAAGACGGCGTCCGGGCCGCCTTCGCCGACCGAGCTCCCAGGGAGACGACCTACGCGCTCGCAGAGGCGCGGGTGCTGGAGAGGGTCGTCCCGCTCAAAGCCACTTCGGCCTCCCTCTCCGGCGGGGAGGCCGACCGTCCGAGGGCCGTCGCCCTGCGCGCCGGCTACGACCTGTCGGCCGAGCGGGCGGCCGTCGCCGCCGCGGCCGGAGGGACCCTCAGGCGCTTCCTCTGGGCCGCCATAGCCAGCCTGGGCTTCGGGCTGGCGGGGGCCAACCTCCTCGCCGGGAGCTTCACTCGGACCATCAAGAAGCTGATGCAGGGCGCCCAGCAGGTGAGCTCGGGGCATTTCTCGGCGCGCGTCATCACGCGGCGGGAGGACGAGCTGGGGGAGCTTTCGGCGGAATTCAACGCCATGAGCCACCGCTTGGGGGAGCTCGAGCGGCTCAAGGACAGCTTCCTGGCCAAGATCACCCACGACCTGCGCAGCCCGCTCGGGGCCGTCATCGGGCATGCCGACCTGATGCTGATGGGCACGCGCGGGCCGCTGACCGACAAGCAGGCCGATTCGATGCGCGTGGTGATCCAGAGCTGCAACGACCTGGCCGAGCTCATCGACAACATCCTCGACCTGACGAAGCTGGAGGCCGGCAAGCTCGCCTTCACCCCCTCGGCCGTGCCGCTGCGGCCGGCCGTCCAGGCGGTGCTCGACCTGCTCGGCCCGAAGGCGGCCGAGTTCGGCGTCGCCCTCGACGCCACGGGGGTCCCGGACTCGGTGGGCGTCTGGGCCGACGAGCAGGCCCTGCGGCGCCTGTTGACGAACCTGGTCTCCAACTCGCTCAAGTTCACCCCGAAGGACGGGCGGGTGAGCGTGGAGTGGCGCCACGACGGGCCCTCGGGGGACCGCATCGTCGTGCGCGACACGGGCATCGGCATCCCCGCCGACAAGATCCCCAGCCTGTTCACGAAGTTCGTGCAGGTCGAAGAGACGATGCATAAGGTGCGGTTCGCGAAGGGGACCGGCCTGGGCCTGGTCATCTGCAAGGAGATCGTCGAAAGCCACGGCGGACGCATCTGGGCCGAGAGCGAGTACGAACGCGGGTCCGCGTTCTCCTTCACGCTGCCCGCGGCGCCGCCGCAGGCCTATTCGAAGTAGCGGAACCCCTTTCCGGGGACGCTCTGGATCCGGTCGGCCGCCTCGCGCGGCAGCTTCCGCCGCAGGTTGAAGATGTGCGTATCGACCACATTGTCGACGGCGATGGTGTGCCAGAGGTTGGAGAGGATGTTCTTGCGGCTCAGGACCTGGGGCCGTTTGCGGACCAGGAAGCAGAGCAGCTCGAACTCTTTCACGGTCAGGTTGGACACGACCTGGTCCGCATACCGGACCAGATGCGCCGCCAGCTCGATGACGAGGGGGCCGGCCTTGAGCTCTTCGCCGGGGCCGGTGTCGAGCTTCAGCCGGCGCAAAAGGGCGGCGGCCCACATGATGAGCTCCCGGGGCGCGATGGGCTTGACGAGGTATTGGTCCGCCCCGGCCTCGAAGCCCGCGCCCTTGTCCTCCAGCCCCCCCTTCCCCGTCAGCATGATGACCGGGGTCGTGGAGAGGTTCTTGCTCGCGCGGATGCCCCGGCAGACGTCGAGGCCGCTGCCGTCGGGCAGGTCGATGTCGAGGACGGCCAGCTGCGGCTCGTGGGTGCGGAACAGGTGGAGCCCCACCTTCACGCCGTCAGCCTCGATGACCCTGTAGCCGGCGCCGCGCAGGCCCTCGCTCAGCACGGCGCGCATGCGCGCGTCGTCTTCCACCAGAAGGATGGTTTTTTCCGCTTCCACTCCGGGAGCTGATGGTATCCAATACCTCCCTGAAAATCAATGCGCCCGCCCCCGCCGCCTCAGCGGCGGGTCCAGCCTGATCAAGGCCAAGGCGGCCCCGACCGCGCTCAGGCGCACGGGGTCCGCCACGGAGGGTTCCATCGTCCCGGTCAGCCGCGACCGGGCGCCCATGCTCCGCGTTCGGGCCGTGATTCCCCCCCCCTCCCACGATGTACTCCGACCCGGCGCCGCCCCCCTCCGGGTCGAAGCGCACAGCCGCACGCCCCCCCGACGCCGGCGTCAGGACGAGGCGGAAGTCGCCCCGGTCCGAATGGAGCGGCTCGAGCCGCGCTTCGAACCCATCGCCGGTGAGCCGGTAGACCTCGACTCGCTCGTCCGCGGAGAACTCCACGGCGCGCCGCGCCGACCAGGCGATGGACGCACCGTCGACGCTGCCCCGGAATGAATAGTCCCGCCCGGAGACCTGCCAGGCGTCGAGGGATATCTTCGGGGAGTCGCAGCGCAGCGTCGTGAAGGCGCCGGGCTCGGCACGGACGGCGAGCTCCAGCGGTTGGCCTCCGGCCCAGGCCAGGACGGCTCCCGCGGCGACGAGGAGCGCGGCCCTCACGGCTCCTCCAGCGGGTCCCGCCAGTAGCCGTGAGGCGGGACCGCGTCGAGGTGGAAGTACGCCGCCGTCGCGGCATCGATGAACCCCGTCCGCGCCCTGGCTGCGGCGCGGCGCACGGCCGGCTCGGCGTCCGAGGACGCCAGGTCCGAGAGGAGGGCCCGGACCTCCGCCTCGCCGGCCCGCGCGGCCAGGGCGCGGACCGAAGCCTCCCTCGGGCCGGCCGGCGCACGCGCGTCAGCGGCGACCTTCTTGACAGCCTCGGACGCCTCGACGGTGTTCATCGCCCGGAAGAGGCTCTTGGCGGCCTCGGTCCGGAGCCGCGGCTCTTGCGCCGGATCGGCCAGGATGTCGACGAGGGCCGCGCGCACATCCGCGCGGCCGACCGCCTTGAACGCTCCCCACGCGGCCGCACAGCGGACTTCAAGGGAGAGGCCCGGGTCGGAGGCGGCTTCCATCAAAGCTCGCGCCACCTCCGCCCGGTTCGTCATGGCGTAGAGCGCCCGATAAGCCGCCCCACGCAGCTCGTCGTCCTCCCGCGTGTCGCCCGCCGCGGCGAGCAGTGCGGAAGAGACCTCGGCGAGCCCCCCCGCCAGCGACAGGCTCAGGGCCGCCTCCTTGCGCAGCGCGCCCTCCTCCCCCCGGTCCCCGAGGACGTCGAGCAGGGCTCGGACCGTCTCTGAGTCGCCGCGGCCATACGGGCGCAGGGAAACGGCCGCCGCCGCCCTCTCCTCGAATCCGCGTCCCCGGTCCAAGAGGATGGCGCGCAGGGGGGCCGCCGCCCCCGGGACCCGTCCCGGAAGGGTCTGGCCCGCGGCCGCCGCGGCCAGCACGGCGCCCAGCATCCAGCCTGCGCCGGTCACGTCAGCACCGCCCCGCGCACGGCATCTCCGAAGCGCCGGAAGTCCGCGACCTTGTCGAGGAGGAGGCGGACGTTCGCATGCCGCGCGAGCGCCGCCCGGGTGGGGCCGTCCAGGCGCGCGGAGCTGAAGACGACCACCGGGACCCCGCTCGTGCCCTCCTCCATGCGCAGCTCCATGAGCACGCGCATGCCGTCGACGCGCGGCATGCATAGGTCCAGCAGGATGACGTCCGGGACGGACCGACGGCAGGCATCGAGGCCTTCCTGCCCGCCTTCGGCGCAGACCACCTCGAATTCATCGGCCAACGCCGCCCGGAAGAGCTCGCGCACGCGCGGGTCGTCGTCGATTATCATCAGAGTCCTCTTCATGGTTCGCCTCCTCAGCGTCCACCTAATATGTAGTCGGAATGCGCCACGCCGGGCCAGACAAGAGATTCTTATGGCGATTCCCCATGATTTTGTTGTATTTTTCAGCATTGGGCGGGGAGCTCCAAATCGCCCTCAAGACCATGGCCAAAATCCTCGTCGTCGACGATGACCCGACCGTCGTGGACATCCTGAAGGAGCATTTGAAGCTCCGCGGCCACGACATCCTGACCGCCTCCAACGGAGAGGCAGCCGTGGAGACCGCCCGCAGCGAACGTCCCGACGTCGTCCTGCTCGATTTCGAGATGCCGGGCATGGCCGGCGAGGGCGCCTTCGAGAGGTTCCGCGCCCATCCGGCCATGGCCGAGATTCCCGTCGTGTTCCTGAGCTCCCTGCCCCTCAACCGCCAGGTCGGACGGGTCCCAGTGGCGCGGGATGTGCGCTTCCTGCGCAAGCCGGTCACTGCGGCCGCCCTTTTCGAGGCCATCGACGGCCTGCTAGAACGCTCGCCATAGGCGGAACTTCTCGCCCCAAGACAGGCCGCCCTCGATGGCCCTGATGAGGTTCTCCTCCTCAGCCTTGCTCAGCGTCAAACCGGAGTCCCGGGCCAGCTCGCGCACCGCCGCGGCATCGCTTCCCGACAGGCTCTTCCCCATCATCCGGCGGAGCCCCTGGGCCCGCTCGCGCAGGCGGCGTTCCGCGTCGCCCATGGGCGGGTTTGCCTTGGCCCACGCCAGCGCCTTGGCCAGCGAATCGGCATCGAGGCGCCCGGTCTGGGCCGCTCGGGCCAACGGACGGTTCAGCCGTGCAAGCCGCTCGGGCGGGACGCGCCGCGTCGTGCCCGGCGCCGGAGGCGGCGCCGCCGCCTTGCCTCTCCCGCTGCCGGAGGGCTTTGCAGCGGCCTCCACGACGCGGGGAGGGTCGGCCCGGACCGGCTGGGGCGTCGCGCCCCCCGCAATGCGCGCAATCCGCCCGGCCGCCTCCCGACGGAAACCCGGCGGCGTCGACCCCACCGCGTCGCGCAGCTCCTCTGGGCGTCCCCGAGCGAGCCGGATCGAGGCCGCGTTGACCTCCGTCATGACCTGGGGAGGGATGCTGTAGCGGCGCCGCATCACCTCGGTCTCTTCAGGGCTCAGCCCGTCGAGGATCCAGGACCAGTCCTTTGCGGGGATGGGCTCCTCGCCGAAGGCCAGGCAGCTGCGCCGGAGCTTCTTGCAGCGGTCGGTCGCCTGCTTGACCTTCGCGAAATCCACCTTCCTCATCCAAGCGATGTCGCCGATGTCGAAAGCGCTCGCCGCCCCGGCGCCTCCCGCCCAGACCCCCATCGCGAACAGGACGACGGCGCGCCGCTCTGCCCTCATCATTCCCCCTCTTTCATCTTCGCCAGGATGGAGCGCAGCGCCGCCTCGTAGTGCTCCGAGTTCGCCGCGTCCTTGGTCAGAGCGGTCAATCCGAGCCGGAGACGATAGAAATCGACGTCCGCCGCCAGCGTCTCGGCCGGGACCCCCGACTCCTTCGAATATCCATCGATGAACGAGCGCTCCAGCGCCGAGAGCTCCGACTCCGTCAGATGCAGGCCTTTCGAGGCGTTGTTGAGGCGCATCGCCCCCACGAAACGCCCGACGTCAGCCGCCGGGTTGCCGACCCCGCGTCCCGCGACGTCGATGGAGTGCATGGCCGTTTCGACGTCGATCATCGTCACCCCCGCCGGGCCCACGAAGAAATTGCCGGGATGCGCGTCTCCGTGCGTGGCCGCGCCGGGGACGGCGGTCTTAAGGACGGCCTCCCCGAGCCCCTCGATGCGACGGCCGAGCTCGGCGTGCAGGTCCGTCGAGATCCGCCCTTCGAGCTTCCCGAGCATCTCCCGCGCCGAGTTCACATCCCATGCGACGACGCCCGGGGAGACGCCCCCCGTGCGGCTGATGCGATGGACCTCGCCCATGGCGTTCGCGACCGCCGAGACCTCGGCGCGCGCCTCCCCCAGGGCCCGGCCGCGGGCGTCGGCCCCGTTGGCCCGGCCGATGGACCGAAGCGCGGCGTAGAGGTCCCGGCCGGGGGCCGCTTCCATGATCTGGACCATCTCCCCCGGCCCGGCGAGGAAGGCGCCGCGCGTCTCGACCACGCGGGAGCGGACAGGCCCGAGCCGCCCGAGGGCCTCCGCCGCTCCCAGCTCGTTGACGATGGCGGTGGCGGCGCGCTCGGAGCGGTAGACCTTCGCCACGGCCGCCGGAGCCCCGCCCTTCATCAGCAGGAACACCTGCTCTCCCGAAAGCGGGTCGGTGCCGGGAGCCTGCGCCGCCACCTCCCCCTCGAGGCCCAGGTACCCCTTCGTGAATTCGGCCAGACGCCGGCCGCGCTCCGGCAAAGATGCGGGCAGCGGCCCGATCTCCTCGAGATGGGATAGAGGGACGGCTGGGTCGACCTTGCCTCCGCCGCCCTTCGCCCGCAAGGCGAAGAATTCCTGCACGAGGCTCCCGATGGAACGCTTGACGGCCGACGGGGATAGGGCTGCCTCGTCGCCCTGGAAGCCCGGGTTCCTCTGCTGCCAGCGCATGGTGTTGCCGAGTTCCGGCGTCATGGTCTCATCGGAGCCTTTGGCGAAGCGCTCCTGGAACTCCCTATACCGGCGCAGCGCCGCGGGCGTGGGGGGCTCGGGCCGGAGGCCCATCTCCTTTGTCAGCGCCCGGATCTGCGCTTGGATGGCCGCCGTCTTCTTCGCCAAAGCGGGTTCGCCGGCCAGCCGTCCGCGCTGATGCATGAGCACCGCCAACGACTCGTCCAGGAACCGGGACATGAGCGCCTTGGGAAGGACGCCCTCGTCATTGAGTTTGAGGTTGAGGTAGCCCAAACGGTCTTCGGGATGGCGCAGCAGCGCCTCCTCGCTGTAGCCGACATCGACGAGGTGGCGCATCCTGGCGAGGTCTTCGGCACCGCTGAAGGCCGCCTCGAGCTTCCGGCCGTGCCGCTGGAGCACTGCCCCGGGGGCGGCGAGGCCCGCCGTCTTGAGCCTCGCCTGGACGTCGCCGAAGAGGATCGTCTCGAGCGCGTGGGCCCGCAATTCGCCGAATCCGAGGCGATGGATGAATTCGTGGAGCGTGCCCGGCAGGTGGTCGACGGTGGGTTCGAGGGAGTAGCGCGAATTGTGCGTGATCTCCCCGTTCCTCGGGGAATGCTGCGCCAGCCGCCCGGCCCCCATCTCCTGGAAGCGCATGATCCGGCCGGCGTCTCCCGCGTCATCTTTTCGCATGGCCTCGATGCGCAAGGTCTCCTCGAGCATCTCGAGCAGGATCCGGCTGGGCTTCTCGCCGGCGAGGAGCCTCGATTGGACGGCGGGGTTCATGGAACTGGAGTGGTCCCGGGCAAGCGCGGAATCGATGGCCTCGCCGACATGCGGCTGCTCGACGAAGGCCGAAAGGCTCGCCGGCAGGATGGAGACCATCGCCCTCTCCCGCGCCGCGCGGTGCGCCGCTATCGCCGGGTCGACGGCCGATGCCTCGGCGGCGCCCACGCCCCCGGACGATGCCTGGGATTGCGCCTCCGCATCCATGCCGAGGGCGCGCCTTGCTTCGGAGAGCTCCGCCTCAGCCCTTTGGACGTCCTCCGGCGCCCCCCACTTCTCCGCCAGTCCCACCCAGCGCTCCAGCTCGCCAAGGACCAGGGAAGGCTCCTGCTCCGAGAGCGCCTCTCCCCTGCGGAACCGGGACAAAGCCTTCGCGGAGGGCGTAGGTTCGAGCGGCCCAGCCTTGGCTGCAGGCGCCGGGGCAGGCTCCCTCGCCATTTCCGCCTTCGCCTCGCTGCCGCGGCCTTCGGGCTCCCAGGCCCCGCGCAGGCGGCCGAGCAGGCTGGCGGCGATCCCGGGAGGAGGCACGGCCGGCGCCGAAGCGCCCTTGGGAACCTTGGGGAGGTAGTATTCCAACGCGCCGCGCAAGCCCACGAGGCCGGCCGCATGCTCGGCCAGGCCGTTGACCCCGTTCCAGGTCTTGCGGGAGTCGTCGTCGCGCAGCCCCTCCGCCATGGTCAGCCCGCTCTGGACGGCGCCTGCGGCTACGGGCGCCATCATCGCCGCCGACTCCACGGCATTGGCGCGGTTGATGACCCTCACGCCCTTCTCGAGCTGCGCGGCCTGGAGGGCGGGGAGAGGGAAGACGGCGCGGCCGGCCCTCATGCCGTTGAGGACCTGCGTCGTCGTCTCCGCCTCCTGCGCGGTGATCGCGCCCGCAGCCGACAACACGCGGGGCCTCAGCCAGGCGAGGTATTTGTGGGCGCCGCCCCCCTCCAAGACCATCCGCCCGACGGAATCGCCGAGTCCCAACGCGTAGAAGGCGGCACCCCGAGCCTTGTCGCCATTTTCCAGGTATTCCTGCCCGATCTTGAAATCCTGGGCCGGCAGGCGCTGCCCGCCGAAGAATTCCGCGGCGAAGCGGGCGCGTTCCTGCTCAGTGACGGGCGTGCTCCGCCACAGCATCCCTTCCGGGTCTTCTTCGCGCTGCTTGCGGACCTTGGCGTCCAGGAACCGCGCCATCTCGCCCCGCGCCGGCGCGGAGAGGCGCGACATCGTGGCTTCATAAGCGCGCTGCGCCCCCTCGGGAGTGCTCACCCCCTGGTTCGAGAACATGTCGACCAAGGCGGCCTGCCGGGCCGTATAGTTCTGCTGGAACTCCCACCAGGCGGTCTTCAAGCTGTCCGGGTCGCTCGCCGCATAGGCGGCTTTGACGCAGTTCATGCCCAAGGACTGCAGGCCTGAGACCGCGCTCTGCGCCGGAGCGAAGATGACTTTCCCGGCCGTCCCGATGGCGGAGAGCGCCGACCACCCCGCCGACTTCGCCGAGTCCGCGGCCAACCCGCCGTTGGTCTTCTCCCCTTCGACCGGGGCGCCTTCGGACGCCGCCGCGCGCCACCCGTTCGCCTCGCGCCGCAGGGTGCGATAAGGGAGGTAGATGTTGACCCCCTCGGACGCGGACCTGTCCGCATCGAAGCGCCGCATCGTGGCGGCTCCCCCGGCCGCGTCGAAGTCGAGCATGAATTTCGAGGACTTGGTGACGAGGAAGGCCCGGGTATGCGCCTTGGGCCCTTCGCCGACGCGGTCGGCCACCACCTGCACCGGGTCATAGCCGCCGTCCTTGGCGGTGTTCAAGGCGACGGTCAGTTGCCCATCCTTGACCTGCACGAGTCCGACCCGGTCCTTCGCCAATGCGTCGCCGAAGCCGGGGTTGAGGCCGGAGAGGTCTCCCATGAGCCGGCGATAAGCCGACGCTTTCTCAGGGCTGAGGCCTACGATGTCGTCCCACGGGATATCCTTGGCGGAGGAGAAGCGGGCCAGCGCGCTCGTCTTCCGCTCCTTTCCCGCCTCCGCCTGCGGGGTCGGCGGAGCTTTCGGGTCCTCGGGGCCCGCCTCCATTCCGCCTATCAAGACGAAAGGTGTCCGACCTGCTCCGGCGTTATCGAACATGCGCCCCAAACCGCCCAGACCGGGTTCGGCGACGGCGTCCTGGAGCCCCGCGGCGTCCCACTCCCGCTCGGCGGGGAGGGATTGCGCACCGGTCTTGGCCGCCGGGCGGCGCGGACGGGACAGGGCCAGTTCGAGTCGGACGCGCTCCTCGGCGTCCAGGAGGCCTGCGAGCTCTTCCACCGCCTCCCGGAACGCCTCCGCGTCGCCGGTCGCGTAGACCGCGGTGAGCCTGCGCCGAACCGCCTCATGGGCGTCCAGCTTGAGCTGGCCGCAGTCTTTCCCGGCCACCCCGGCGGGCGCCTCGGCCGTGGCTGCGGGGGTGAGGGAATCGGGACCCGGCGCACAATCCCGCTTGAACGCCGCGAGCAGAGCCCGGTCCTCCTCGTCCTGACGGGCGTCCTCCTGCGCCCCGACAGCGGCCGTCATGGACAGGGCCGCGGCGGCTGCACACAGGGTTCGGCGGATGTTCTTGGTCATACCAGGCTCATAACAGGAATCCGCATAGCGGTTCCATTCAAGAGTTCTTTAGGAGGATTACCTCTATTTTCCCTCGTCATTTCCGTGCCCCCGTTCCTCCCTTAAGACCTCCGTGAACCAGCCCCTGGCTCCGCTGCGCGCCGCCGTCCAGCCAGGACTGGACCCGCTCCAAGGCGGACAGGAGCTGCGCTTCGTCGGCGGGGCGCTCAAGGACGAGGCCGGCCAGGTGAGTGACCTTGACCGGCGACTCGGTCCCTCCCAGGTTGCCGTGCGCGTCGATGTCCAGCCGTTGCGCGGCGGCGTAGGAGATTTCATTGATGCGGCGGCGGTTCCCGGAATCCCCCACCACGGCCGCAACGCGCCGCCCCCCGTGCTCGACCACCACGATGTCTCCCAGCCGCCAGGGGCTGTCGCGATGCCGGACCACATACGGCACACGCGTGGCATCGAGGTAGCGGGCCGGGTCCTTGGGGCTGGCCCCGGCGTAGGACAGGTGGGTATCGTCGCGGTGGTGGCGGTCGAAGCCCCGGCTCCGCACCAAGGCCCGGAGCGCCGGGTCCGCCACCCAACCGTCGGTGTCGATGCTCGCGCGGGCCTTGCGGCTGCGGCAGCCCGCCTGGGCGCAGTAGTCTTCGAACGCCGCGGCCGGCAAGGACGGCCCCGGGGCTTCCGCCAGGGCATCCCTGAGCGCGGCCGTCCCGACGAGGCTGACGGGGTCTCCCGAAGCCAGGGCGGCGGGAGAGGCCATATAGACGGCGAGCGAGGCGGCGCCGGCTTGGATGAGCTCGGCCCGCCGCGGGGCGGGCCTGCGCGCTTCTTCGAGGCGGGACATGTCCACCGTGGAATCGTCCCCGATAGGCAGACGGAAGTACCTCCCGTCGGCGGACTCCACGCCGATCCAATGCCCGCCCCGGGCCGCGCAGTAGACGGCCCGCCGGAGCGGGATGCCCTTGCCGCGCACCGCCAGCAAGGCACCCATCACAGGGTGCCCCTGGAGCCCCTCCGTGCCCCCTGCCGAGCTCAGGCGTTCGAGGGCTGAGCTCGCCGCCGAAGGTTCGAGGCGGTCCGCCTGGGCCACGGCGGCCGCCGCCTCCTTCTCATAGCGCGGCGCCGCGCAGGCGGCCTCGGAACCCTGCTGGGCCCGGGCCGCGGCGACGAGGAAGAGGAGCAGGACGAAGTCGTGGAAGGAGTCCATGGGTTCAGCCTCCCGATGACGCGCCCAGGCGGCGCCTGGCGTCGCGGAGCTTCTGCCGGATAGCGGGGACCTTCCCCGCCTCGGCATCCAGGCTTCCCCCCAGCCCGGATTTGAGCGACTCGAACGCCTGCTGGACTGCCGAGGCCTCGGGCCTGTTGCGGACCTGCGCGTAGCGGTTTGCCAGGTCCTGCAGCTGTTCGGCTCCCTTTTCGAGCTCCCCGTCGAAAGACCGCAGCTCCGAACGCAGCTTCAGCGCGGCGGCGTCCGCCGCGGCCGCAGCCTCCTTCGATTCCTCGGTCTTCTCTTTGGCCTGGGCCGCCCGCTCCAGCGCGGCGCGGAAGGCGGCCTTGCTCCGCTCGAGCGCGGCGCCGGCCGACTCCAGCTCCTTGGGCGTCCGGGCCAGCGCGCCGTAATTGCGCCGCTGTGAAAGCGCCGCCGGGTCTTCGATGGCGCGCCGCAGGCTCGACGTCTCGGGCCGGAGGTCCCGCGGGGAGGCCGCCGCGGCCTGGTCGGCCGCCGCAAGCTGCTCTCCGGCGGCCCTGACGCCGCGCTCGGCGGCGCCCAAGGCGCGCGAGGCGTCTGCTGCGCCGCCGAGCCCGCCTCCGACCGGCACGCCGGGGGAGAACCCCTCGATATCCCACGCGGCGATGCGTTGCCCGGCGGCGGAGACGTACTTCCGGAGCGCCTCCTCTTGCCGGGCCGTCTCCATGTTGGCCTGCTCCAGCCCGGCGTTCGCGTCGGCCAGCGACCGGTTCGTCCGGGCCAGAGCGGCGTCCGCCGACTTGAGCGCGCTGGAAGCCGATGCGAGCTTGCCGCCCGAGCTCGCCAACGCAGGAGAGAGCTTGGGGGCGAGGAAGGTATCCCCGCCGGCCAGGAGCTGTTCGGCCGTGCCGCCGATCCTGCTTCCCGCCCGGCCCAGGGGTGCGAGGGTCGCCTCGAGCCTCCGGCGCTCCTCTTCTGCCAGCGCATTGGCGCCCACAGCCGTGGCCGCCGTGCCGCCGCCCGGAGCGCCCTCCACCGGCGCCTCGGCCGCCTCGGGCTGCGCCTCCTCCTGCGTCCCCGCCCCCTTCTTGCCGTTCTGTGCCAGGCCGAAGAGCCCGTCGAGGGCCTTTCCGACGACGGTCTCCGCCATCTTGGCGGCACCCTCCGCCTTGACCTTGTCGAGCATCTGCCCGCGCTCGAGCTCGTTGTAGCGGCGCTTCGCGTATTTCAGGTCGAGTTCTTTCTCCATCTCGGTCTTGGCTCTGAGGTAAGCCAAAGACTCGGAGGCCGTCCGAGCGTCCTTGATTCCCGAAGGGGACGGGAACCTCCCCGCCTCCGCCGCCCCCGGACCTCCCGCCGCGCCGCCCTGCGCCGCGGAGAATCCCGAAGCCGCAATCGCATCGCGCAGCGGCTCCGCGCCGGCCTGGCCGGTGCCCCGCCCCGGGAACGGTGAGAGCATGGCCAACTGCGTCGGTCCGCCGCCGCGGGTCGCAACGCCCCGGATGGACGCTTCCCGGCTCGCAGGCAGGGAGTCGCGGGGACGCAGAGCGCTGAAGAGGCCCTGGCTGGAAGGGGCCGCCAGCCGCGGAAGTTCCAGCGGGGCTCCGCGGGCCGCGCCTCCGGCGGCCCTCTCCATCAGGCCGCGCAATGCCCCGGCCAGCTTCCGGCTCGGCCGCGGCAGGCCGGCTTTCCGGGCCGCCGATGGGGCGGCTGCCCGCACAGCTTCCTTGATGGCCGAGCCCCAGTCGTCCTGACGTTTCTGGCGGCCCGGTGCGCTTCCAGCGGAGGGAGCCTCCTTCCCCCGCTGCGGGCCGCGGATCAATGCCAACGGGTCTCGGTTCTTCTGCTCCGCGAAGCCCCCGTCCATGGGCCCGCCGGGAGACATGCCGTCCACCCCCGGCTCCGGGAGGAAGAGCTCCGTGAGGAGGCTTCCTGAAGGCCTCCCGGAGCCGGCCGCGAGTTCCTCGGGCAGGCCGCGGTCGGAGAGGAGCGGCACCAGCATCAAGACGGCGAGCCCGGCGACGATGCACCACGATTCCCGCCTGACGAACGACGACCAGGTCCGCCATGCGCCGCAGGCCGGATGCGCCGTCGGCCGGCGCACGGGAGTCTTCGGGGGGATGGTTCTCATTGTCGCCTCGCTGCACGGCCCATGCCCAGGTCGTAGCAGGAATCCGCCGCGAGGCGCCAATCAAGATTTTCGGCTCATGACGGGATACTGTGGGCTACCGTCCACGGCTTGAACTGAGCCATCCAGGGCGTACAAGCCTGGATGACCTTGAGCTTCATGTAGTCCTTGTCCCGGTAGCCATAGGCCCGGCGGATTACGTTCCGGGCCTT
>JACRDU010000045.1 GCA_016218495.1 Elusimicrobiota bacterium | reverse complement strand
CGCCGGACCCACCGGGAATTCACTCCGCACCGGCGCGCGGCTGTCAAAATACGCCTGAGCTGGGGTCATCCCAACCCCGTAGCCGCAGAGGTCGCTGCCGACGGGCGGACCCAGGTTGGCTGAGACGAGGACCCCGCCTAGATAGTCGGTATCTGCCTCCGCGGGCTTGAAATCGACAATCCCGGACTCGAACTGGCCGGGCGAACCGAAGGTGTCCCCGGTCTTGTGGAGCGTCAGCTCGTGGGTAACGGTGCCCCCGAGCGGCCCGGCGGGGCAGTTGGGTTGGGTGCAGTCGAGGGCACGGAGGTCCATCTCGGACTTATTCTCGCCGGCTTGGCCAGCTTTGATAGTGAATTGCGACAACCTGTCCCCGATGGCCATGGAACGGACCAGCCGGGCGCCGTTGAGCGCGTAGGCGACTACGGCGTAGTCCCCCGCCGGGAGCTCACTGGCGAGGGCGACCTCCTGGTAGGGCGCCGGGCTCGGGTAGAGGAATCGCTCGATGAGCGGGAACTGCCTTTCGGCGTCAGGGGACGTCTGTTGGCGCCGGATTTCGATGGCGCCAATGGGAACGGAAGCCGTCACCTCGAGCACCAAGCGCGTTCGGAATGAATTCGACTGCTCATCGTAGGTCGACTGGGTCTTTGTCGAAGCGCGGACGGAGAAGGCGGCGACAGTTAGCGTTACCTCCTCCGACAAGTTCTCGCTGTCGGTAGCGCGGAGCCGGTAGTCCCCGGGTTCCAGGACCGGCAGAGAACCGTCGAAGGTGCCCCGGTTTTGCCCGGAGAGGTTGATGCTTAGAACCGTCGCCGTCGAGGACACGAGCGAAATGGCGGCAATAGGGCTTCGACGAGACGTCACCACGAAGGATAGGATTGCCTTGTCAGGGACATCCGCACTTTTGAGTTTGGGATTGTTCGTGGTGTCGATGATCGTACGCTCGGGGGAGGAGGCGTTGACGCGCAGCTTCACCGGGGCGCGGTCGAGTTGGACCGTGATAGAAGCCTTGTTACCCGCGGCGTCCTCTACTTCGATGATGCTCGGCGTCCCTGAGACGGAGATGCGACGGCGCGGGAGGGATGCTCGGGGGCTGGATTGTGGTTCGGGCACTATCCTTGTCCCTTGAATCTGGCGAAACTCGACAACACCTGAGAGTGCATCGGCGGCCTCCAAAAACAGATCTCCGGATGCCGAGATTAATGGATTCATTGTCGGGATTGAATTGCCGTTGGCGTCAAAGAAAGTCAAGCTCGGCGGGGTGTGGTCGATGGTGAAACCAGCGGTCGTCTCATTGGCCAACCCGTCCCGTATTCGCATCATGTAGCGGCCCTCTTGCAGGGTCTCGGAGAAATACTTGATAGGTCGAGGTGGGGTTGCAATAACATCCTCCCCCTTGAACTCAACTGATGTGGATGTTGGGTTCGGAGAGATGCGGCTCAAAACTAGACGATGAACTCCGGAGCCGTGCGGTTGCCCAGGAATCCAATCGTCCACCGCCTCAACAGCGACTCGGGTCGCGCGAGAGAAGGCGTTAGGGGCAATAATCTCTCCGTCAAGAGTCTCTTCCCGAATCTGAAACGTGGGAGCAACCGGGTCAACCGTGTTTGCGAACAATTGCAGCAGGCCGGCAGAGTACTCGATTGCCATCGGGAGGTTCTGGGCGATGAAGTGTTGAGTCAGATTCTTCCTTGCACCACCGATTTTGATGTCAACTTCGTCATACCGATCAAAATACACGAATTCGTCTTGTGGCTCAGCGGAATTCGTCGTCCTGGGGGCCTCGCCGGAGAGACGTTGCTTAATTATCCACCAATCATTGGAGAGATCGCGAAGCCCGTCAAATTCCGTTGCAGGATCAAAACACAGACGGCGTCCAAAAGAATTGCCTACAATTTCCCAGTGTAGGTGGGCAGCACAAGGAGATAGAGGGTCCGCGTCCGCGGGGCTCTCCCGTGCCTCGGAAATGAGACTCCCGACAGCAACGACCCCGATTCCATTTGCCCAATCAAACCTGCCAGCGAAGCGTGACGATTCGTAAGTCTTCCTGGCCAGCTCCTCTCCAAAATCCTCAGGAGAAAGTTCATTCTCTGGGAATGAGCTGGAGGGCTGGGCAAGCAGCGCCCTCGTGCCAGTTGGGAACTGCGATGGGAAATCATGAGCTACTTTCTCTGCGGCGAATTCCAAATCGGATCGATCCTCAGCAATAGCTTTAAGAATCGGATGTGGTGGATGGGCGTCGTCATGTGTATGTCCGGGTTGGGCCAAGTCTTGTGTGAGGAGATGTAGAATTCTGCCAAGAGCGAAGTAAGAGCGTTCTCGGCTGATCTGCAATCCCCCCAATTCAGGGAGTGGCTGGGAGTACGAGATGACGGAAAAATTCCAAAGTTCTCTGGCGTGCGCGAGTGCCGAATTCCGGCGAGAGAAAATGGGGACCCGAAGTCCTGATCTCGTTGTCGGATTGAAAAAGTGCTGAAGTACGGCGGTCTGCCCCACAATGCCTCGCTGAAGCGGCTCGGTCAATCCAATGACAAAGTCTTCATCAGAAGAGCCGACTACGATCCCGTTGCGAAAACGGCGGATTTCCGGATATGGGTCGTCGCCCGTAGGGCTCAAAATCTCGATGGCCTCTTCGGTGATTCGCGGATGCGTCGTGACCGAATCATAAGCTTTGGCGACCCCGATTGGGCCAAGGGCCAGAAGGCTGAGGAGGATGGTTTGCTTCATCGCGCCTCACTAATGGAACCTACTCATCTCTGAGAGAACGTAGTGCCACAGGAGAAGCAACCCAGCAACTCCCAATAAGACTGATGCGGACCGGGCACGGACCATCGACGTCCATCTTCGTAGTCCTAGGAACAAAGTCCAAGATGCTACGCCAATTAGCAGTAGGCCTCCGAAGACAATCTTGGGCGCGAACACAATCGCCCAGCACGTGAGGAGGATGGCTGTGCCAGGCTCATGGAGTAATATCTGCATAATACTCCAGCGCGAACCGAGCCTCGGAATTTCCCGTTTCGCTTGGCTGTGTGGCGAGCCCAGTAAGAATTTGGATAGCGGTAGGGGTTCCCCATTGAATTAGTTCGCGCGCAGCCCATGACCGTTCGAATGCTGACTTGCTCCGAATCATCTCTCGCAAGCGCAACAGGCGTTTTTCCGAAGACATTTGAATCAGTTCAATATGATTCACTGCGGACCAAGCACTGGCCTGCGACTTCCGATCCTCCCGACTGTCTTCGAGCAGTTTACGGAGATGAGGCAGGCTCTCAGGGCGGCCAATAAGTTGCAGGGTCTCAGCGGCAGAAGTGCGCACGTCGCGATCTGAGGCCGTCAAGTAGCGATGAGCCAGATCCAATCCTGCCGCGTCCCCATTGCGGCCGAGTTCTCGAGCGGCTACCAATTGCACTAGGGGTTGTTTGTCAGCCAAAAGTAGGCGCATCTGAGGGATGCTCTGTTTCCTTAGCACGCGAGACAGTGAGGTTACGGCTTGGACCCGGTTGGCTACGCGCTCATCTTCATTCGCTAGTTTAAGCAGTGTTGGCGCTGTCCCACTTGCTCTAAGTCGACCAAGAGCGACCAGGATTGCGTTCCGCACCCGCCAATCGGGCTCGGCTATTGCCGCTCGCGCCAAGTCATCTGCCGCGGAGTAAGCCCGGTAGTCTTCAAGTAGACGGACGATTCTGCTGCGCAAGAGCGTGTTCTTAGACTGTAGGCCTTCCACAAGTCGAGGAATGGCAGCCTCCGTTGACTTCTCTAGTTCGGCAATCGCAGCAGTCCTAATTTCCTCATTAGGATTGACGATGTCATCTATGATTAACGTTCCGCACATACCAGGGACGGAGATTAAAATCAGTAGCGCCGGAGCCAAGAGGTGAGCACCGGGAAGGTGCTTGGGTTGAAGCGAGTCGGCGATAGAGGTCATCATCATTCGCGAGGTTGGGCTATTATCCGCGTGGGTTGCTTATATTCATGGCCCGCGTCGACTCTCTTGTGGAAGCCCAATCGTAGTCCAGCACGGCTAGCGCCTGGGAGGCTTCTAAACTGCCGGGATTATTTCGGTCCGCTGCGACTTCCTTAAGAATAGCTCGCGCCGCATCGTCACCTCTTTCAATGAGTTCCCAGGCGGCCCAGCTTCGCACCCCGAGGTCGGCATCTGCAAACCCCGTGCGGATTATCTTCATGCGCTCTTGCTCAGGCGCCTGGAGCAATTCGATGTGACGAATTGCTTTGACAACCGATCTCTGAGCAGCCGCACTCGTTTCGGAATCCAAGCGCCTTTTGAGCACGGGTAGGGTCTCTGGTTTTCCAGCGTAAATCATTGCGTCCGCAGCGTATGCTCTAATCCGATGATTGGGGTCATCAAGGTGGGAAATCGCGAAGTCATATCCACTTGAATCTCCGTGGTATGCCAATTCAACGGCCGCTATCGCACGCGCACGGGGGTCCTTATCTTTTAAGAACTCCCGCAATTCCGCGATATGCCGCTTGCCGTCGAGACGTGAAAGGGCCCTAATCGCTGTACGCCTTACGAAGTCACTGGAATCCTTCTTCGCTGTCGACAGAAAGAGAGGGGCCAGTTCGGGCCCTCCGTTGCGTTGCAGCGTCTGGATGGCCTGGCTCCGAACCATCCACTCGGGCTCGGAATTTAGGAGCTCCGAGACGGCCTTCACAGCCCTCCCCTTCGGAGCCCCGCGCAACAGGTCTAGGTTCCTAATTCGCTCGTCAGGGTCCGACGACTTCAGGCCGGCAAACATCTTCTCTAAGACTCTGTTGACGGCTTCGGGGTCTCTCATTTTCTCCTTCGCCGTTTGCGACGCGGGCGTCTCGCTTGCTTCCGAGGCCGCGTGAGACGGGATGTGCGCGACAATGAGGGCGGCCGCAAGCCCGAGGATGATGAGCCAGCTTTGCTTCGCTGGAGCCGCCGCCTCGGCAGATTGCTTGGGGATTTGAATCGCGCAAGGGTCCGGCAATCCCCCTAAAGCTCGAACAGAGTCGAACAGTTTCGAGGAGTCAGCCATATCGCTCCCGGGGAGAATCAATTGTCTCACCGGCCGTGACGTGGATGAAAGTTGCGATGAGTCAGCGTCTTGTGGGGATTCAAAGACAGGTAGGAAGCTGTACATGCTCTCGGCGCCTCAGGCCAGAGAGTAGACGCCGAGTTACATTATTTCAAGACACTTTAAAGTAACGCCTGTGGATAACCCTTCGGCCCCGTCGGGGCTTACTTCCGGACGTTTAGGACATCCAACTGCAGACCGACCTTGCGCCTTGTCACCACGCACTCTTCGTACTTGCGCCCCAGTTTTTCCTTGAGGCGAGAGATTGTCATTTTCGCGGACGGCGTCGCGGAAGCTCCGTGCGCGGCGACCCCGCCGTGCAAGCGGCGCTCCACGTCCTCCCAAGGCACGACCTTCCCATTGTTCTCAATGAGGATGCTCATCAGGTCAAACTCGCACGGGCTGAGGTCCGGGAGTCTGTGCCCGTCGGCCTGAAGCATTCGCGTACCCGGGTCCAAATAGAAGGGCCCCGCTTTCAAAGGGTCGGTGGGCCAGCGCGCCCTAGGCGTCCGACTTTTAAGGGCCCTCAAGAGCAGGACCCGCGCTCCGCGTTCCTTCAGGACGAAGTCGTTGGCGCCCAGGCTCATGCATCTCTCTTCGAGTTCTATGCCTTTGTAGTCGGTCATGATGATGATTGGGACTCGCTGCATACGCGGGTTCTTGCGGATGTACTCGATGCACTCCGGTCCAGAGTAGTCCGGCATCATGTAGTCGAGGATGGCCACATCGGGCCGGAGGCGGCCGATGGCCAAGAGAGCTCGCCGCCCTGTATCCGCTTCATAAGGGAGGTAGCCCGTCAATTCGAGTTCCAGGCAGACCAATTTGCGCCACTCGGGGTCGTCGTCAGCTACGACGGCCTTGGGGGCCCCCGTAGGCAGGATGCGGCCGGTGGTCAGCGTCGGTTTGAGGCCTTCCACCGCAAAGCGCACGTCCGACACCAGGGTTTCAAGCGGCCACGCCTTGTTGAAGAAGCAGTCGGCTCCCGACGCCGCGGCCGTTTGACGCCAATTCCGGTCGTTGAAGAAGGGCGATGTCAGGATAAGCGAAGCGTCGGGACAGCGGCGCCTCAATTCCTGGCACAGCTCAAGCCCCTCGGGGCTGTCGGTGGAGGCGACGTCCAAGATCCCTGCATGGATGACCCCGTCCTCGGGGCGCAATGCGTTGGCGGCCTGGCGACATACGGGCCGGAAACCCTTACTCCCCAGGAGATGGGACAGCCTTTCGAGGAAATCCGGCTCGTCGCCCACGGCGAGAACCGTATGGGGAGCTGGGCCTTCCATCGGTTCGGAGTGTAAGAACCTCCGGAGAGCGCGTCAAGGGATTCCCGCAGGACCGTCTTAGTTGAGCAGTCGGCAGCAGGACTGCATAGGGCGGCCGGAGCCGCAGGGGCAGGGTCCCCCCCACTTCGGCATCCGCAACGCCGGGATCTCCTTCACGGCCTCTCCCGCGGCGAGCCGGCGCTCCGCCTCGCGCAGGGGAGCGTTCACCAGGGACGACATGGGCAATTGGAACGTCTCGTCCAGACGGTCGCGGCTCGCACGGAGCGCCCCGAGCCCTTCGTCGATGGAGCGAAGGCCGTCGATCACCAATTGCTCCAGAGTGCGGTGGACCCCCATCCAGGTTCCCCTGAACTCGAGGGGCATCGCGAGCCAACGCTCTCCGAAGGCCCGGGCGATGTTGTCGAGCGAGTCGAGCGTCGTTGCAATCGAACTCCCCCCCGTTCTGACGGAGGTGCGGAGGGCGGACTCCGTTTGGAGGCTGGAGCGGAAGGCGGTCTCCGGGCATTCCCGTCCGCCGAGCAACGGAATCCTCATGAAGCCGCAGCGCTCGCAACGGAATACCTCGTCCCAGGGCGCCAGATGAATCCTGCCCTTCAGGTAGCGCTTTAGCCCTTTTTTCCGCCATCTCATCCCACCCGGCAGCGCTTCGGGTTCCAACCAGTTTGTGAAGATGTTCACCTCTGAGCAGCCGCGCCTTGGCAGCCACATCAACTCGGGCCTCCGGCGCTAGTGGACGTACCACGGGGTCGCAGGGGACCCGTCTATGGGGCCGCGGCAGCCGTCGAGCATTAGCTCGTAGAGGAAGTTCAGGTAGGAGCCCTTCGGAACGTCGAGATAGGCGCGGTGGATGAGCGGTATAGCCTCCATGTCCTGAGCCTTCGAGAGCGCGTAGGCGGCCGGCAGGACCAGGTCCGGGACTTCGAGCAGGGCGCGCAGGATTCCCCGGGCCTCCGGAAGCCTGGTCTGACCGAGGCCTATCGCGGCCCAAAACCGGCCAGCCCCCTGGCCGCGCTCGAGCAGGCGGGTAAAGGGGCCTACTGCCGTCGCACCGTGCCGGGCCAAGGACCAGGCTGCGGCGGAGCGCAACAAGGGGTCTAAATCGCCTCCGAGCACGTCAAGCAGGGGCTCGACGGCCAAGTCGAACGGCATCCGCCCGAGCGCCAGAACGGCGGGCAGGCGGTCGATTCCCGGTCTTTCTCCCTCCTTTATGGCATCGCCCAGGGGGCCGCGCGCCCTGGCGCCGTCCGCGGCCAGGCGCTCTATAGCATCGATGGGAAGCCCGACCTTCACGTTCAGGACTTCCTGGATGTCTCGGTCCAGCGAGGCGGCGGGCACGCCGTAGTTTAGAGCGAAAACCAAGGGAGACGCAACATCTAGGAGATGCGCCGGCAGGAAAAACAAAGTGCCCCGAGAGGGAATCGAACCCACATCTGCGCCTTAGGAGAGCGCAGCTTTATCCATTAAGCTATCGGGGCAACAAGCAGATTTTATGAAATCCAGCCGGGGCCGCGCAGGAAATCCGTCCTCAGGGAAGTCAGTGCAGAGCCCGGTGGATGAGCGCCGCGCCGGCGGCGAAGAGGAGCAGTTCCCCTCCCAGCCCGGCTAAGGAAAGGACGCGCCCAGGCCGCAGGCGGAACACGGTCCGGGCTACCCAAATGGTCGCGTCATAGAAGGTGTCGTTGAGCGTCACCAGCGCGTAAAGCGGGAGCATCAGCAGGACCAAATAGAGGTGCGCCAACCCGAACGAGAGGAGGGTGAAGAGGGAGAAAACCTCGAACACCTGGCGGGGAAATTCCCGGAGGGGCCTGAAATCCAGCGTCCAGCCAAGCCGGGCGTGGGCCAGAATGCCGAAGACTGCGAGGACCGTCAGGAGCCGCGCCAGCGGCCACCAGTCCCAGCGAGTCGGGGTCTCTTCAGTGGAGGGGGCCATGGATAGAGCCGCGAAAAGCCTGATTTTTCATCGCTTTTCTGCCAAGCGTATATTCACGCATGGCTCTATCCATTGAGCTAAGAGGGCGACAGGCAGGGATTATGCCAAATAAGCCCCCCGTCTGTCAGGTCAGGGACGTCACTCCGCGCGGGCCTTCCAGTCCATGCAGGGCCTAGGGCAGCGGCCGGCGTCCGCCGAAGCCTTCTTCGACGCCGTGGTAGTAGGCGATGGACTTCTCTCCGAACCGCCAGCACAGGTAGACCTCTTTTTTTCCCAGCCGGTGCGGGAAGTCGACCAGCGCCGGGTCGAGACCCTTGGGGACGCCGCCCAGCGCGGCGATCCGTCCCAGGCACTCGTTGACGCCGTTGACCAGGAATTGGACCTGGGCCCGCTCCATCGCCGCGCGGGCCGGGTCCCCCCCGTCCTTCTCCACGGCCTGGAGGCTGGAGGCCTTCTTCTCGGCCTGGTCGCGCAGCGACAGCGCCCTCTTGAAGATCTCCTCCAGGTCGCCGATAAGGGCTTCGGCCTCCTTGACGGTGAAATACCTCATCGCAGCCCTCCCCCCATCTCCAGGACGGACTTCCATTCGCGCGGCGTCACGGGCTGGACGGACAGGCGTCCGTACTTCACCAGGGCCATCCCGGCCAGATCCGCGCGGGCCTTGATGTCGGCGAGCGGAACGGGCGCCTTCAGGCGTCCCGCGTGCTCCACCTCGACCTGCACCCAGCGCGGGTCGGGCCCGTCCGGATAGGCCTCGCGGGTCACGCGCACCACGCCGACGACGGCCGGCGGGGCGGCGTTGGAGTGATAGAAGAAAGCCTGGTCCCCGGTCCGCATGGCCTTGAGGTTGTTGCGCGCGGCGTAGTTCCTGACCCCGTCCCAGCCCGAGCGTCCGCCCGGACGAGCCGCGAGGTCTTCTATGGAGAAGACCTCGGGCTCCGACTTCATCAGCCAATATGCCAAGCCAGGCCGGGCGTCCTCATAGTCCCGGTGATGCCCGGCACAGCGGGGCTGGCGCCCCACTAGTAGGTGATGAGGGACTGGATCTCTCGGCCCGGCAGCTTCGCGCGTCCTTTGAGGAAGGAGAGCTCTATCAGGAAAGCGACCCCCGCCACCTGGGCGCCGAGCTTCTCGACCAGGTCGCAGGCCGCCTTGGCGGTCCCGCCGGTGGCGATGACGTCGTCGACGAGGAGGACCTTGTCGCCCGCGCCGGCGGCGTCCTGATGCACCTCGATGGAGTCGGTGCCGTACTCGAGCTGGTAGGAGGCCTGATGCGTCTTCCAGGGGAGCTTCCCCTTCTTGCGCACGGGGATGAGCCCGGCGCGGAGGCGATGGGCGATGGCGGACCCCAGCAGGAAGCCGCGCGATTCGATGACGGCGACCCGGGTCACGCCTTTGCCCTCCCAGCGCTCTACGAAGGCGTCCACCATGGCCGAGAAGGCCTTGGGGTCCTTGAGCAGGGGCGTGATGTCCTTGAACCCGATGCCCTTCTTGGGGAAGTCCGGAATCTCCCGGACGAACGGCAGGAGGTCGAGGGCGGCGTTCACTTGCGCTTTCCTCCCTTGCGCTTGTTCTCCCGGCGGTAGAGGCCGTAGTCGGCCGTGCGCCGGCCTTCCGGGATGATGTTCCCGAGGATGTCCATGCGGGGCTTGGGCGCGTTCCAGCCGGGCTGGAGGTTCGGCGTGCCCATCGCCCGGGGTTCGGACAGCTCGATGAGCCCCATGCGGTTGGCGACCCGCCGGAGCCTCAGGAGCGCGCGCTCCTCGATCTGGCGGATGCGCTCGCGCGAGAGCTTGAGGCGCTTGCCCACCTCTTCGAGCGTCATCGGGGACTGACCGGTCAGCCCGTGGCGGAGCTCCAGGATGACGCGCTCGCGGTCGCCGATCTCCTGGAGGGCCTGCTGGAGTTCGTCGTGGAGCTTGAGCACCGAGATCAGGTTCTCCGGGCTCTGCGAGCTCGACTCCGAGATCATGTCCTCCATCGTGAGGTTGTCGTCTTCCGAGTCGAGGGGGTTCTCCAGCGAGCCGATGCCCTTGGCGGCTTCGGCGGCGTCGAGCACGCCGCGCACCTGGCGGGCGGTCCAGTGCATCTTCTTGGCCATCTCGGCTAATGTCGGGTCGCGGCCGAGTTGGGCGTGCATCAGCTCCCACTGCTTGAGCCACTTGCGCAGCGCTTCCCACGCGTGCGGCGGGATGCGGATGGTCTTGGACTGCTCCTCGACCGCGCGGCGGATGGACTGCTCGATCCAATAGGAGGCGTAGGTGGAGAAGCGGTAGCCCTTGGACGGCTCGAACTTGTCGATGGCGTGCATGAGGCCCAGGTTGCCTTCCTCGATGAGGTCGAGGAACTCGGTCCCTTGGCGGTGGTACTTCTTCGCGATGGGGACCACGAGGCGGAGGTTCGCCTCCATGATCCGCGTCTTGGCGTCCTTGTCCCCGCGCTTGGCCTTCTTCCAGAGCTTGTGGACCTCTTCACGGTCCACCTGAGCGAGCTTCTGGATGCCCTTGAAATACTGGCTTGTGGCGTCCGTGGTCGGCTTCATGTCCGCTCTCACGATGGCGTCACCCCTCTTCATGAACGACTTCGAACGACCGGGCGTCCCGCTTCGGCGGCACGTCCCGCGCTTCGACCGACTCCACCCGGGCCATCGGCGGCCCGGCACGGAGCTCGGCCACGAATTCCGCCACGGCCGACGGGGTTCCTTGCGCCTCGGCCTCGACGGCGCCGTCGGCGCGATTGCGCACCCAGCCGCTCAGGCCCAGGCGCTCGGCCGCTCCGCGCGCGTGCCACCGGTAGCCCACGCCCTGCACGAGGCCGCGGACCACGACGTGCTTTCGCGTCGTCAAGGGACCCCTCTTGAAAAGCCTATCACAATGCAAGGGGCAATGGAACAACCCTGTTGAAGCGTCAAGGCCCTCCGGATGGAGGGCCTTGGAGAAGTATCGGGGTGCGCGGACTTGAACCGCGAACCTCTTGCTCCCGAAGCAAGCGCTCTGCCGATTGAGCTACACCCCGTCAACGGCAAACCGAATCGGGGAGCCGGGAATCGAACCCGGAGTCTCTCGCACCCCAAGCGAGCGCTCTGCCATTGAGCCACTCCCCGATAGTGCGGCGATTATATCAGATTAGCCGCGGGTGCAAGGAGTCAGCGGCTGAGGTCGTCGAGAAGGCGCTGCAGGTCCTCGCGCACGCGCCGCAGGAGCTTGAGCGCCGCCGGGTTCGTTCCCGGGCCCTCGATCCGGGCCGCGTTGAAGCGCGGCGGCCGGCGCGATACCGCCAGCACCTTGCGCGCGCCTTCGACGGTGAGCTTGCGGTCGCGCAGCAGCTCCCGGATGCGGAAGGCGGTCTCCATGTCGGTCCGGCTGTAGCGCCGATGGCCGCCCGGCAGGCGTGCCGGGCGCAGCGCGTTGAAGCGGCCCTCCCAGTAGCGCAGGGTATGGGCCGGGACCTGGAGGAGGCGGGTGGCCTCCGCGATGGAGAAATACTCCTGCTCCGGCAGGATGGGCGCCGGAGAGGGCTTGGTCACGAAAGCAGATTCTTGGACGCTTTGAAGCGGACGCCCTTGCGGGGCGGGACCTCGACGGTCTGTCCGGTCTTCGGATTGCGCCCGACGCGCGCCTGGCGGGCCTTCACCCGGAAGGTCCCGAAGTTGGAGATGACGACCTTCTCTCCGTCGCGCAGCGCTTGACGGATGACGTCGAAGGTGGTCTCGACCGCCTTCGACGCCTCGCCCTTGGTGGTCAGCGTCCGAGCGACGGCCTTGATGATGTCGAGTCTATTCATCCGGCTCTCCTTTGCCTTCCTCCGCGGGTCCCTTGTCCTTCTTCCCGGGCGGCGGCTTCTCCTTCGCCCCTTTCTTGAGGTCCTTGAAGATGTCCTCGGGGCGGATGCTCTTGAGCTCGTCCTTGAACTTCTTGACCTCGTCTTCGCTGATGGGCTTCGAGAGCACCTGGCAGCGCTGGAAGACCTTTTCTTTGACGAACATCCGGCAGCCGGCCCGGACCGCGACGGCAATCGCGTCGGAAGGGCGGGAATCCACCAGCTTCTCCTCCGCGTCCCGGGTCAGCCGCATCTGGGCGTAGAAGGTGTTCTCCTTGAGGTCAGTCACCGTGACCCGGTCGAGGTCCCAACCCAGGGCCTTCACGGAGGACAGGAGGAGGTCGTGGGTCAGCGGGCGCGGGAGCACGATTCCCGAGAAGCGGATGGCGATGGCCTGGCCTTCGGCCAGGCCGATCCAGATCGGAAGAAGCCGGTCGCCCTCGAGCTCCTCGAGGAACACGATGCACTCGTTGGCCGTGGTGGCCAACGAGTAAATCCGCACCTCCCTTTCGTCGGGGCCGGCCGGGTCCTCGCCCTTCTTGGGCTTCTTTTCCATTAAAATCCCATCGCTTTCACTACGCTCTTCCCCGACGCCCCCCGGTGCACGACCCGGAAGACCGCTTCGATCAGCGGGCACTTCAGCCCCCCCGCCTGGGCGAGGGTGTGCGCGCTCTGGGCCGACTCCACGCCCTCCGCCACCGTCGGGATCTCGCGCAGGGCCTGGGCCAGCGATTTCCCGGCGCCGAGCTTCTCCCCCAACGTCCGGTTGCGGGATTGCTGCGACGAACCAGTCGCTATCATGTCCCCCAGACCGGCCAAGCCGTAAATCGTCTCGCGTCGTCCCCCGAGCCGTTCGATCAACTGGCCCATCTCGCGCATCCCCTGCACGATGAGGGCGGCCTTCGTGTTCGCCCCGGCGCCGAGCCCGTCGAGGACTCCGCAGCCGATGGCAAGCACGTTCTTGAGCGAACCGCCCAGTTCCACGCCGACGCGGTCGGGGCTGAGCTCGACCAGGATGCTCCCTCCGGCCAGAACCCCCGCCGTCGCCGCGGCGCGGCGGCCGGACGGCCCGGCGAGGACAAGATGGGTCGGAATCCCGGCCGCGACCTCCTTGGCGAAGCTGGGCCCGGAGAGCGTGTAGAGGTGCTCTTCGAGGAAAGGCAGCTCTTCGAGGATGGCCTCTCCCATGGTCCGCAGGCTGCCCGGTTCTACGCCCTTGGATGCGTTCACCACGGTGGGCATGGGCCGGACCTTCTCCAGGTGCGGGCGCAGTGCCCGCGCGGTGCGCCGGACGAAGGAAGAGGGCACGACGACCAAGACGAGCCCCGCCCCGGAGACGGCTTCTCCGATGTCCGAGCCGACCCTCACCCCGGAGGCCAGACGGAAGCCCGGCATGTGTGGGTGGCGCCGCGTGGACTGAAGGCGGCGGGCCGCGTCTTGAAAGAACTCCCAGAGCCGGACCTTATGCCCGCGGCGGGCCAGGTGGTCGGCGAGGGCGGCGCCCCAGAGGCCCGCCCCCAATACGCAGATTTTATAGGCAGAATCGGTTTTTTTCAAGGTCTTTCCTGTGCTGCAGCGTTAGGCCGCTCCCAGCCATCAGGCTCCTGAGGTTCGGAATATGTTTATACAAGATGAGGAGGCTGGCGGGAAACGCCAGAGCCAGGTCCACGGCCGGCGCGGACACGGCGAGGCAGGCCAGCGGGAACACCGCGGCCCCGGCCATCGAACCGGCCGAGATGTGGCCGGTCAAGCTGACCCCGGCGACGAAGGCGGCGAAGGAGGCCAAGAGCGGGCGGGGCCAGAGGGCCAGGAACACGCCCGCCGTCGTCGCCACCCCCTTCCCCCCGCCGAAGCCCAGGAAGGGCGACCAGTCGTGGCCGACGACGGCGGCGGCCCCGCAAAGGGCCGGCAGCCACGGCGACTCGGGGAAGAGGTGGCGGGCCAGGAGCACCGGGAGGAATCCTTTCGCCGCGTCGAGGGCCAGCGTGGCCAGGCCGGCGGGCGGACCGACGACGCGGTAGACGTTGGCCGCTCCCGGATTGCCCGAGCCGTGTTCGCGTATGTCGATTCCGCGCAGGGAGCGGGCCAGGAGGTAGCCGCTGGGGACCCCGCCCGAGGCATAGCTGAGGATGACGAGCCCAACTTGGGAAATTCCCATGTAAGTAATGGGGAATTCTACAAAACCCGGAGCCGGGCCCGAAGCCGGTCCCAGTTTTCCGGCGTGACGCGCAGGCGCAAGACCAGGTCGTTCCCTTGCGCGCGCTGTCCAATGACGAGGGCCGTGCGGTGGATCTCGCCGATGAGCCCGTACTGGGACGCCGGCAGGCGCAGCTCGCGCAGCAGCCAGCGGTCGGAGAGGACCTCCTGCACGCGGCGCAGCAGGGCCTCGACGCCCTCGCCGGTCTTGGCCGAGACCATCAGGAGGCCGGGCTGGTCGGCCTGGAGCCGTTGGCGCCGTTCCGCGTCGAGCAGGTCGGCCTTGTTGACGGCGCGCAGGCGCGGCACTTCGGCCACGCCGAGCTCGCGCAGGACCTCGTCGACCGTGGCGCGCTGGGCCTCGGGATGCGGCGCGTCGCCGTCCTCGAGGACGACATGGCAGTCGGCATGGACCGTCTCTTCGAGGGTGGCCCGGAACGCCGCGATCAGGGTCGTCGGCAGCTTTTGGATGAAGCCCACCGTGTCGGTGAAGACGGCCCAGCCTCCCCCGGGGAGGACGACCCGCCGGGTCGTCGGGTCGAGCGTTGCGAAGAGCTTGTCGTCTGCATAGACCGAGCCTTCCCGGCCGCCCGCCGCCACCAGGGTGTTGAGCAGGCTGGACTTGCCGGCGTTGGTGTAACCGATGATGGCCACGGAGGGCACCGGCACGGACTCGCGCCTGCGCCGCTGGACCTCGCGCGCCGAGCGGGCCCGCTCGATCTGGTCTTTGAGGTGCTCGATGCGGCGCTGCACGTGGCGGCGTTCGTACTCGAGCTTGCGTTCGCCGGGACCGCGGGTGCCGATGCCGCCCAGCTGCTGGGAGAACTGGCGCCACGAACCGGTCAGCCGGGGCAGCATGTAGGAGAGCTGGGCCAGCTCGATCTGCAGCTCCCCCTCGCGGGTGCGCGCGCGGCGCGCGAAGATGTCGAGGATGAGGCGCGTCCGGTCGACGATCTTGGCCCCGATCCTCTCCTCGAGGGTCAGCTGCTGGGCGGGCGAGAGGTCCTCGTCGACCACGACCGTGCGCGCTCCTAGGCGGCGGGCCAGCGCGGCCACCTCGTCGACCTTGCCGGGCCCCATCAGGCAGGAGGGATGGAACCGGTCGACGCGCTGCGAGACCGTCTCGACCGGCAGGCCGCCGGCCGTCTCGACCAGCCGCCCGAGCTCGTCCAACGAGGCCTGCTCGGCCGAGAGGTCGCGGCCCTTCTTGAAGATGCCCACCAGGACGGTCTTCTCCGGCCCCGGCCCGGTGGGGCGCGTGGGATGGGCTGAGCGGCGCTTCTTCATGTCAGGGCCTCCCTGTAGAGCCGCTCGGCTTGGCCGGCGGCGTCGGCCGGGGACAGCCAGCGGGTCGGCGCTTGGCGGCGGAACCAGGTGAGCTGGCGGCGGGCATAGGCGTTGGTCGCGTCGACCATCAGGCGGAGGCCTTCCGAGGCCGGCAGTCCTCCGCGGGCGCAGGCCAGGGCCTGCGGATAGCCCAGGCAGCGGAAGGCCGGCTCATCGCCGCGCAGCCGGCCGGGGACCAGGCGGCGGACCTCCTCGACCATGGCCGGGAACATCGCCTCGGCGCGGGCCTGGATGCGCGCGCGCAGTTCGGAGCGCGGGCGGTCGACGGCCAGGTAGAGCGTGCGCCAGGGCGGGGCCTCGCGGCCGCCGGCCAGCTGCGCCGAGAGCGGGCGACCGGTCAGCTCGATGACCTCGAGGGCGCGCACCAGCCGCGCGGGGTTCCTCGGGTCGATGCGCGCGGCGGTGACGGGGTCCCGGCGGGCCAGCTCGGCGTGGAGCTCCCCGGGCCGTCGGGCTTCCAGGCGCGCGCGCAGCTCCGGGTCGCGGGGCGGCAGGGGCGCCAGGCCTTCGAGCAGGGCCCGGACATACAGGCCGGTCCCCCCCGCCACGATGGGGACCCGTCCGCTGGCGAGGATGTCGTCGACGACGGGCCGCGCCAGGCGGGCGTAGGCGCCGGCGTCGCTGGGCTCACCCGGGTCCAGCACGTCGACGAGGCGGACGCCGGCGGACGCGGGGGGCTTGGCGGTCCCGGCGTCGAGGAGGCGGTACATCTGGCCCATGTCGGCCGAGACGACCGCGCCGCCGAGGCGGCCGGCCAGGCTCAGGGCGAGGTCGGTCTTGCCGGAGGCGGTGGGACCTACGACGGCGACGATGAGGGGCGCGCGCGTCAGACTTTCGGAGGCCAGTGCGGCGCCTTCTGCGTCTTCGTGCAAAGCGGGTTGAAGGCGCAGCTCGGCACGCAGGCTTCGGGCAGCCCGAGCGAAATCCGCGTGTTGCAGTCTCCGTCGTCGTCGGCCATGCGCGCGATGGCGCGCCGGAACTTCTTGGCGATCTTGATGAAGGCGATGCCGACGATGTAGGTCTCGCCCTTCTTGGCCACGCGGACGACCCGGCCCGTCACCGGGAGGTGGTCGAGGCCGGGGATGGTCAGCGTCATCTTGAAGGCCTTCGCGTGCGGCGGAGCCAGGAAGGTGATCAGCTTCATCCCGCCGGCGGAGAGGTCGGTGAGCACGGCGGGCTGGGTGCGCAGGTGCTTGGGGATGGGCGCGCCGCCCTTGTCCTTGGGGTCGGGCGAATAGCTGAGCACGATGGGCTCGACCAGGTCGCTGACGACCGCCAGCCGTCGATGCTTGCGCCGGTCCGTCGAATGTTTGCCGTTGGGATGCTTCACGCCGTCAAAGATACCACTCCGGACGGCGCGGAAGCAAGCGCGCGCGCCTTGAGCGCCGTGTCGGTCCTCCCGGTGACCTCGGCGTCTACCGCCGTGCCGGGCGTCCCCGGCGCGTCGAGCCGGGCGCGGAAGCAGCCTTCGGTCCGGCCGTCGGTGGAGTCTTCGAGTATGACCCGGACCCGGCGCCCGCGCATCGCGTCGAGGTGGCGCCTGGTCTGCGCGTCGACGAGCTCGAGCAGGCGGGCGAGGCGCTCCTCCTTGAGGCCGTCGGGAAGCTGCCCGGGCAGGGAGGCGGCCTCGGTCCCCTCGCGGGCGGAGAACCGGAAGCAGTACGCCGCGCAGAAGTCCCCCTCCCGCGCCAGCCTCAGGGTGGCCGAGAAATCCTCCTCGGTCTCGCCGGGAAACCCCGCGATGAGGTCGGTGGAGACCTGGATGCCAGGGACGGCCGCGCGCAGCGCGCGGACCTTCTCCAGCAGCGAGGCCGCGGTGTAGTTGCGGCGCATCGCCTTGAGGACGCGGTCCGAGCCGGACTGGGCCGGCAGGTGCATGTGCGGCGCGGTCTTGGCTGTCTCCGCCAGGGCGGCGAGGAGGCGCGGGCCGAGGAAGAACGGGTGCGGGCTCATGAAGCGGATGCGCTCGATTCCCGCCACCGCGTCGGCCGCCCGCAGCAGGTCGGCGAAGTCGCGCCCCTGGGCGTCGCGCCAGCTGTTGACGGTCTGGCCCAGGAAGGTGACCTCCTTGCCTCCAGAGGTGGCCAGGGCGCGCGTCTGTTCCAGGACGGCCTCGAGCGGACGGTAGGCCTCGGGTCCGCGCACCGCCGGGACGATGCAGTACGAGCAGGCGTAGTTGCAGCCTCTCATGATGGTTACGAACCCCGCGGTCCCGGGCGCCGGGTCCCGGCCGTCCCAAGCGCCGGCGTTGTCGCGGGCCCAGCTGAAGCGTTCCTTCAGCGCGGCCTCGAGGATGATGGGGTACTGCTCGATGGATTTGGCTCCGACCACGAGGTCGATGTAGGGGAAGCGCGTCCTGAGCCAGTCCCCGATCCGCTCGGCGGCGCAGCCGGCGACGATGAGCAGGCGCTCGGGCCTCTCGTCCTTCCAGCGGCGCAGACGCCCGATTTGCGAGACCGCCCTGTCCTCGGCCTGCTGACGGACCGTGCAGGTGTTCAGGATGAGGGCGTCGGCGTCGTCGAGGCCTTTAGCCGCCGTGAACCCCCGCGCGCGCAGGGGGCGCGCCATCTCGTCGCCGTCCGCAACGGACATCTGGCAGCCGAAGCTTATGACGAGGAGCTTCATGGCGTCAGGCCTAAACGACCGACACCAGCTCGAAGTAGGTGATCCGCATCTCTTCGTCGGGGCGGATGGGGCGGCTGTTGGCGAAGGAGGTGAGGCGGCGGACCTCGGCCAGGGTCGTGCCCAGCTTGGCGGCGAGCGCCTCGTCGAAGTCCCCGAAGCGCCGGAGCTCGACCACGGTGATGCGCAGGGTGCCGTGCTTCTTGCCGCCCTTGTCGACGAGGCTCAGCAGGTCGCCCGCCTTCCCCTCCTCAGGGTCGTAGGACGGAGCCGCGGTGGCCGTCTTGCGTCCGGAGAGCACGGCGGAGATGAGCTTTTCCCCCAAGCCGTCGTCGCCGTACCATCCCAGGCGGTAGGGGCGAAGGGGCTCTGCGGTCATGGCTCGGCGCAGGAGGCCTAACAAGGCCGGTGGCCTCGTCTGCTCGGCGTCATCCCGGCGATTGTATCAAAGACGGGAGCGGCCTCGACGCGTCGCGGCGGCGAGCTCGCGCAGCAGGCGCTCGCCGCGGAGCGAATCCGCGGGGCCCAGCCCCTCTTGCGAGTAGAGCTCGCGGTAGTGCAGCTCGGCCAGCTCCGCGGCGGCCGAGAAGTCCGGGCGCCGCCGGGCCGCGTCGCCGGCGAACTCGCGCGCGGTCTGCTCCGGGCGGCGCGGGAATCCCGCCGCCTCCAGCAGCCGCTACGCCGACTCGAAGCGGCGTCGGGGCCGGCGCCGCAGCCGGGGCAGCGCGGCGGCGGCTATGGCGAGGACGAGGGCGGCCGCCCCCGCGGACTTCAGCGCCGGCAGGGCCGCTTCCAAGTCCCGCGAGAGCCGTTCTCGGGCGACCGACATCCGGGCCCTGCGCAGCGCGTCGCGCTGGATGAAGGAGTCGTAGCCGATGACGTCCCGGTACCAGCGCAGCTGGGCGGCGACGGCCCAGCGCCGCAGCCTCCCCATGAGGAGGGCGTCAGCCCCCCCTCCGGGACCGGCCGGCGGCACGGCGTCGACCACCGCCCAGGAGTCGCCGTCCCAGGCCTCGGCCCAGGCGTGGGCCTGTCCTTGGCGGACGTCGAAGAAGCCGCCGAACTCGTTCCAGGAATCGGCGAGGAAGCCGGAGGCCAGGCGGGCGGGGACGCCGGCATGGCGGAGCAGCAGGACCGCCGCCGTCGCGAAGTACTCGCAGTTGCCGGAGCGGGAGCGGAACAGGAAATCCTCCAATCCGCGGGAGGCGTCGTCCGAATAGAGGCTGTATTCGTAGCCCGCGCGCAGGTAGTCCCGGACCGCCGCCATCTTCTCTCGCGGCCTGTCCTTGCCGCGGGTGAGGGACAAGGCCAGCTCGGCGACGCGCGGGCCGCTCCCCGCGGTGGCGAGGAACGCCCCTTCCAGCATGCCCTCGTAGCCCGCAATGGCGGGCCCGAACCCCCGGCCCGGGCGCGCGTCCCCCCAGACGCGGTACGAGGCTCCGGAGAGGACAGGGGACCCGAAATAGGCCGAGTCGGTGGGGTCGAACCAGACCGAGGCGTCCGGCTCCTCGAGGCGGGAGATCCCTCCCACGCTGAACACGACGGCGGAGTTGAGCGGATAGATGGAGACCTCGTAGCCGGGGCCCAGTCCGGCGCCGCCGCCGGGGAATTCCAGGAGGCGCCCCCGGCGTTCGGCCCACCCGCGCCCGTCGTGCGCGCGCCGCGCGCCGCGTCCTCGCGCGAAGCTGAACGGCGCGCGCTCCTTGCTCCAGGTGCGGCCGTCGAAGCGGTCGAAGGCAGGTCCTCGGACCAGGACGAACGGGGCCGGCGGGGAGTCGCCCGGTCCGGCGACCAGGGGCTTCACGCGCATCACGCGCGCGCTCGAGCGCTTCAGGGCGCCGTAGAAGCCCAGGGAGACCCTCTCGCTGAACTGGATGGAGGACTGGGTCGAGGGCTTGCGCTTGTCGAGGCCGAGCTTGACGAAGGGGTTGGTCTGGCGCAGCGGCTCGATGCGGGGTGTGGCGGCGAACAGCACCCCGGCGAAGGCCAAGGCCGCCGCCAACGGCCATGCCGCCGACTGAGACGCTGCCCGGAGGGTCTGGTTCTGCGCGCGGGCCAGGCCGAGCCAGACGGCGCCGTAGGCCGCGTAGCCGAGCAAGAACAGGAAGTACCACGGCGATATGGTCTGGCCGGAGATGAGGAAGAAGGCGAGGAAGTGGACCGTGAAGGCCTGCCGCCGGTCGGTCGGGGTCGGGCGCACGAGCATCCTGTTGACGAGCATATAGAGGAGCAGGTGCGTGTTCCCCAGCGTGATGCCGCTGGAGCGCAGGTCGAACAGGAACACGAAGGCCAAGGCGCCCAAGGAAAGCGGCGTCCAGACGAGCTCGGGCAGCCTGCGCAGGCGGCCCGCCGCCATGGCCCAGGCGGCCGGGAAGGCCGGCAGCGCGGCGAGCAGGACGCGCGGCTCCATGTCGTCGACGATGAAGAGGCCCGCGTAGACCAGCAGGGACCCCAGCAGCAGGACCATGTCGAGCCGGGCGCCGTCGGCGGGCAGGTCGTCCGGGGCCCCGGAGGGGGCGGGGACGGCGCGCGGTTCGGCGCCGTCGCCGGTGAGCGCCAAGCGCTCCAGGCAGGCCTGCAGGTGGCCGCGCCCTGTCCCGTAGGCCGTGGCCTCGCCGCGGGACTCGAACCGGAACATGGCTGCTCGGCCGCAGCAGGACTCGAGGGCCGCGGCGGCGGCGGCGGCGCGGCGCTCCCCCTCCTCCCCGCGGGCGTCGTCCACCCGGACCGTGACCTTCGTCCCCGCCGGGTCGGAGAATTCGTTGACGACCGTGCCGCTGGAACGCAGGGTCAGCTTCCAGTTGATGAGGCGGACCTCGTCGCCCGGGGCGTAGGGCCGGACCCCGTAGAGGTCGTCTCCGGCTCCCCGCTTGGGGCGCTGGGTCCCCGTCGATTCGCAGACCGCCTCGACCTCCTCCAGCGTCAGCCCGTCGGCCGGCCGGGGCAGCGCCGTCCCCTCGGCGTGGACCGGGGCGCGCCAGGCCAGGAGGGCGAACGGGTACGACGTCTCGAGGCGCAGCCCTTCGAGGGTGTTGCGGCCGCGATGGGGCAGGCACGCCTCCAAGGCTGCGAGGCCCTCCGCCCCCGGGCCCAGGTCCGGCAGCTCGGCGGCGGCCGGGCCGAGCGCGGCCCGCAAACCATGGGCGGTGCGCGGCCCCGTGTTGCGCACCCGCAGCCCCAGCATGAACCGTCCGCCCTTGCGCAGGGCCTCGGGCAGCGCCGCTTCGGCCGTAAGCCCCCGGGTGGAGGCGCGCAGCCACGCCCATGAGACGGCGAAGGCGGCGGTCAGCAGGCCGTAGACGAGGTAGAGCAGGTTGTTGCCCGAGGCCAGAGCGGCGTAGAGCGTCAGCGCGGCCAGGGCCGCGGCGCGGCGGCCGGCGGCCGTGGGTCGGATGCGTCCCTTCATGGGGCGGACCTAGCCCGGCGCCGGCACCTTGGAGAGGACGCTCTCCACAAGGCGCTCGGATTCCGCCACGCGGGCGAGGCCGAACGGCGAGCCGTCGAGCATGATGCGGTGGGCGGCCGCTGGGCCGGCGACGCGCTTGACGTCGTCCGGGATGACGAAGTCCCGTCCTTCGAGGAGCGCCGTGGCCTTGGCCGCCGAGGCGAGGGCCTGGGTGCCTCGCGGGCTGAGCCCCAGGCGGATGCGCGGGTCTTCGCGCGTGGCCCGGGCGATGGCGACGGCGTAGCCGAGGACGGCGTCGTCGGCGTGCACGGCCGCGGCCTTGAGCTGGAGCTCTTTGACCTCCTCGAGGGACATGACGGGCTTCAGGGCTTCGAGCCGCGCGGCGATCTCCCCCCCGCGCAGGACCTCGAGCTCCCCGGCGGCGTCGGGGTAGCCGATCTGGACCCGCATCAGGAAGCGGTCGAGCTGGGCCTCGGGGAGCGGGAAGGTCCCGGCGTGCTCGACCGGGTTCTCGGTGGCGATGACGAAGAACGGGTCGGGCAGAGGAAAGGTCGAACCTTCCAGCGAGACCTGGCGCTCGTTCATCGCCTCGAGGAGCGCGGACTGGGTCTTGGGGGTCGAGCGGTTGATCTCGTCGGCCAGCAGCACGTTCGCGAAGACCGGCCCGGGCCGGAAGTCGAAGCGGCCCGTCTTCTGGTCGTAGAGGTGCAGGCCGAGGATGTCGGCCGGCAGCAGGTCGTTGGTGAACTGGATGCGGCGGAACTTGGCGTCGATGGAGCGCGCCAGGGCCAGGCCCAGCAGGGTCTTCCCGATGCCGGGCACGTCCTCGATCAGGAGGTGCCCGCGCGCCAGAAGGCTGACGAGCGTGCGGCGGACCACCTCCTCCTTGCCCACCAGCACGCCGCAGACCTGCGCGTGCAGGCGTCCCAGCGCTCCCGACAGCGGCTTGGTCTCCACGCACGTAGTATGGAACGGCAGGCTCTTCCAGTCAACGCCGGGCTCGTCAGCGCGCGGCGTCCCGGCGTATATTGATTTCGTAACACCGCTCTGGTATGGTCATATCATGATGCTCCGCCTCCTTCTGGCCGCCCTTCTGGCCGCGCTCACCCTCGGCCCGGTCGCCTCTTTCGCCCAGGACGAGGGCGGTTCCGAAGACCAGGGCGCGCCTACGGGAGCGCCTTCGGGCGAAGACCAAGGCGGCGGCGAAGACCAGGGAGGAGGCCAGGACCAGACCGGCGGCGAAGACCAAGGCGGCGGCCAGAACCAGGGCGGCGGCCAAGACCAGGCCGGCGGCGACGAGCAAGGCGGCGGCCAGGACCAGAGCGGCGGGCAGGACGGGGCTGAGAGCCCCGAGTCCGGAGGCGCCGGCACCAACATCGTCGGAGACATCGCCGCCGACGACGGCGCCGATGCCGAGGCCGCCCCGGCCAAGCCGGCGGCCCCCCCGAAGCCTGCGAAGCTCAAGCGCGCCAAGGCCGGCAAGAAGAAGGCCTCCGCGGCGGCCGCGCCGAAGCCCCGGACCACCCGTCGGCGCGGTTCGAAGGCCGCGGCCTCGGCCAAGCCCACGACGGAGGCCGAGCCCCAGTTCCCGGCGCTGGACCTGCCGGAGCTCAAGGCTCCCGAGCCGAAGAAGGAACCCCCTCCCCCGCTGGCCCCGCTGGTCAGCCTTCCGGCGTCCCTGCCCTGACCCGCCTCAGCCGACCGGTTCGACCGAGGTCTTGAGGATCCAGCCCTTCAGCCCTTCGCGGGGCACCCCGATCTCGAACCACGGGCCCTTCTCGTCCAGGCGTTCCACGCGCCGGCCCTCGGGCACCTTGAAGTTCACCGGGAAGTTCTCGCCCGGCCCGCTGCGCACCTCGGCGTCCTGGAGCGTGACGACGGCCGGAGCCTTGAAGCCGCTCGACAGCCGCAGCGCCCACCAGGCGCCGAAGAACACGGCCCCCGCCGCGGCGGCGAAGGCGACGGGTCGCACGGCCGCCCGGGCCCGCGCGGCCAGGAAGGCCGCAGACCCCGACAGGCAGGCCGCCCAGAACGCCAGCCAGAACAGGGCGGCCAGCTCGCGGGCCGAGAGCAGGTTGTAGAGGAGGAAGACCGCCGGGGGCATCCCGGCCGGCGCCAGCTCCTCGCCGGAGCGGCGCAGGGCGAAGTCGAGGTTCGCCCGGATGTCTCCGTCACGCGGGTCGAGGCGGAAGGCCCGGAAATAGGAGGCGATCGCCTTGCCCAGGGCCCCGGGCGTCCCTTGGCGGAAATACGCGTTCCCGAGGTTGTAATGGAGCGCGGCGCTGTGCGGCGACTGCGCCAACAGCTCCCGGTAGGAATCGGCGGCCTCGGTGAAGAGGGAGGCCTCGTAGAGCCTGTTGGCGGCCTCGAGCCGCTCGGGCGGAGGCGATGCCAGCGCCGAGGCGGGGGCGAGGAGGAGCAGCGTCAGGGGAAGGGCTCTCATCGTCCGGTCGCCTCCTCGAGGGCTTTGAGCAGCTCGTGCACCGCGTCGCGCAGTTGGGCGACGTCGGCGTCGCGCACGGTCGTCGGCGCATAGCGGATCCGCTCCATCTCCGCCCACAGGCGGCGGACCTGTTCGATGTGGCCCTCCGGCAGGGCGGGCCACCTCTTGCGCATCTGCTCCAAGGCCTGGCGCATGGTCAGCCCGGACGGGGGCAGGGCCAAACGGTCGGCGAGGTAGACCACCAGGGCTTCCCCGACGAGGGCCGAGGATTCATGCAGGCCTTTGGCCGAGCGGCTGCGCGTCAAGCGCTCTTCCGCCGCGCGTCCGGCGCGTCGCGCCCGGGCGCGGACCGGGTCCTGTTCATAGCGGTCGCGCCAGGCGGCGAAGGCTCCTGAAAGGACCAGCAGCGCGGCGGGCAAGGCGTGGAGCCAGCCCGCTCCCGCCACGGCGGCGGCGGCGGCGCGGACCGCGTCCGCCCCCGGCCGCGAGCGCACGTGGCGGATGTCCTCCGAGAGAGTCGTGATGGCCGTGGCAGACGCCTGGCCGGCAGCCGAGAACCCGACGGGCGCCTGCGCGGCCTCGCCCGGGGCCACCTGCAGGACGATGGGGTCGGTGGCGGCGGAGACGAAGCGCTGCTGGGCGGGGTCGAAGTAATGGAATTGGACGGCGGGGATGGTCAGGTCCCCGGAGACCTTCGGGACGACGACGGTCCTGTAGACCTTCGAGCCGCGCACGCCCGTGCCGTCCTTGGTCTGGTTCAGCGAGGACACGGTCTCGTAGACGCGGAACTCTGGCATGTCGGGCAGGGAGGGGTCGGCGAGGGCTTTCAGGTTCCCGCTGCCTTCGACGGTGTAGGTCAGGTTGACCGCGTCGCCGGCCTTGACCGAGGCGTTGTCCACGACGGCCTTGGCCTTGAAGCGGCCGACGGCGCCGCCGAAGCCGGGCGGCTTCCCCGCCTCGGGCAGCGCCCGCACGCTCAGCGTGATGGGGCTGGTCTCGAGCGTCACGGGCTCTCCCATCGTGAGGCCCGCCGAGAAGAACTGGCGGAAGAAGTCGCTGGCGAAGGGGTCGACCTCGACCCCCTTCTGGACCTGGCAGCGGATGCTCCCCTTCCCGATGGTCTTCTCGCCGGGCGTCAGCGGGAACAGGGCGATCTTCACCTCGCTGACGTTGTAGGTGCGTCCTTGGATGGAGGCCGTCTGATGCCCGCTGGGAGGGAGGTCCTCGGAGAGCATCCCGGTCGTGTTCGGAGGGGCCCACTCCGCGTTGCCGAGCAGCGGCACGGCATAATGGAACCGGACCGTGTAGACGACCTGCTCGTTGACGAAGGGGTTCTTCTTGTCGACCTCGGCGGTCACGAAGACCGGGGCGGCGCCCCCCCCCGTCCGCGCGCCGCGCTGCGGCCTGCCCGGAGGGCCGGCGGCCGGGGCGGCCGGCTGGGCCGGCTGCTGAGGGGCCTCCTCGGGGCGGACGATGGTGACGGCGATGGGCTCGGTCTGCGCGTTCTGGGAACCGGCGTGGGCCCCGATGGGGCCGATGACGGCGTTGCCGATGAGACGGGGGACCAGGACGAAGGTGTATTCCGCCGAGTTCGAGATGCGCCCGTTGATGAAGGTCATCGACTGGCTGCGCCCCGCGGAATGGACGTTGAAGCGGGGCAAAGAAGGCATCTCGGGCTCGGGGAGGCTGGAGGCGTCGGCCGAGACCGTCACGGTGAGGACGATCTGGTCGTTGAGCGCCACCGTCGTCTTGTTGACGGAGGCGTTGATCGATACGGCCGCCCGGGCCGGGGCCGACAGCAGCATGAGGGCCAGCAGAGCCTTCACCAGTCGTCCTCCTGTCCGGAACCTTCCTTCTCGGAGCCCTTCATCGGCTGACGGCGCCGAGCCTCCTTCTCGCGTTCGGAGACCGCCTGCAGGATGCGCTCCGCGTCTTCCTTGGACATCCCGCCGGACTGCGGCTTGGGCGAAGGGGGCGGCGGCTGGTCCTTCTTGTCGTCCTTCTTCTTGTCGGGCTGGGGCCTCTGCTTCTGGGGGCGCTGGGCCAGCACCAGGTTGTGGCGGCAGTCCTCGTCGGACGGGTCGATGAGCAGGCAGCGCTTGTAGGCCTCGGCCGCCTCGGGCAGGCGCTGGCGCCGGAACAGCGAGTTGCCGAGGTTGTAGTAGGCGTCGTTGCCCTTCACCCCGTCTCCCGCCGCCGCCGCCAGGTCCTCGGTCAGCGCGGAGAAGGAATGCTCGGCTCCTTCGTGGTCCCCCAGGGCGTAGCGGGAGGCTCCGGCGTTGAAGCGTCCGCGCGCCGAGGATTCGGCGGTCTTCTGGTACTGCTTGAGCGCCTCCCCCGGGTCTCCGTGCGTCCACGCCCGGTTTCCACGCCACAGGCTCCACTCGGTCGGCTCGGCGGAGGCGGCGGGCGCGAGCAGGAGGACGGCGGCCAAGGTCAAGGCCGCCTTGGCCGCCGCCGGGGCGGGTCGGCGGCGGCGCGGTACTTCGGGGAGGACCATCTCCAGCAGCAGGAGCAGCACGGCCGCGCAGAGCGGCACGCGATAGCGGTTCTTGTAGCGGGTCCCGGCGGACGACGCGGCTTCGGAGCCCTCGGCCTTGCTGAGCTCCAGCAGCACGGCCGCTACGTCGCTGTCGTCGTTGGTCAGGCGCCAGTAGGCCCCGCGGGTGAGGGCGGCCAGCTGGGCCAGGCCGGATTCGCCGAGCCGGCTGACCACGGTCTGCCCCGAGCGGTCCTTCTTGTAGCCCACGGTCCGGCCTTCGGCGTCCTTGAGCGGTATCGGGGCGCCCTCGAGCGTGCCCACGCCCAGGATGACCAGGCTGACCCCGGCTTCCGCGGCGGAGCGCGCCGCGGCGACGGCGTCGCCGGTCCGGTCCTCCCCGTCGGTGACCAGCACCATGGCCTTGCGGCCGGGGTAGCGGGCCAGCATGGCGGAGCCCTTCTCGATGGCCCGCGCGAGGGAGGTCCCCTGGCGCGGGAGCTTGCCGGCCTCGAGCCGACGCACCAGCGCGCGGGCCGCGGCGAGGTCCGTCGTCATCGGGCACTGGATGAACGCGTCTCCGGCGAAGGCCACCACCCCGGCGCGCTGCCCGGCCATCCCGTCGAGGACGAGCGACAGGGCGGCCTTGGTCCGCTCGAGGCGGTTGGGCTTCACATCCTCGGCGAGCATGGAGGTCGAGACATCGACCGCCAGGACGGCCTGGCTGGTCTTGGCCTTGGATTCGATGAGCTCCACCCCCCACTGGGGCGCCGCCAGCGCGACGAGGACCAGGACGAGCGCGCTCGAGCGCAGGAGGGCGTTCCGCCGCCGCGCGGCCGCAGCCTCGGCCGGGAAGAGGCGCCCCGACAGCGCGGCCGTGGCGAAGCTGTCTATGAAGCGCCGCCTGCGGCCTTCTCCCCAGGCGGCCAGCAGCGCCGCGAGCACGGCCGCGGCGGCGGCGGCCCCCAGCATCAGCGGGTCCCGGAACAGGCCGCTCATGGGAGCCTCATCAGCCAGGTCTGGCCGAGCAGCAGTTCCATCGCGAGCAGGAGGGCGGCCGGCCCCAGGAGCAGATGGTGGAAGTCGGCGTATGAGACGGTCTCCGGCCGTTCGAGGGCGGTTTTCTCCATCACGTCGATCTCGGAGTATATCTCGGAGAGCTCCTTCGCGTTCTCCGCCCGGAAATAGCGCCCGCCGGTCTCCGCGGCGATGCGGGTCAGGGAGTCCTCGTCCAGCTCGTCCTGGATGGGGACGAGCTGGCGGCCGAAGACGGGGTGGTCCACCGGGACCATCGCCTCGCCTCGGCGCGCCGTCCCGATGGCGTACACCTTGATGCCGAGGCTCTTCGCGGCCGTGGCCGCGGTCAGGGGGTCGACGATGCCCGCGTTGTTGGCACCGTCGGTCAGCAGCACGGCGACCCGGCTCTTCGCGGTGGAGTCCTTGAGATGGGCCGCGGCCGCCGCCAGGCCGTCGCCGACGGCGGTCCCCCGGCTCTGGGTCATGCCCGGGGCGATGTCGTCTAGGAAGGCGAGCAGGGCGTCGTAGTCGAGGGTCGGCGGGCAGGCCAGCAGCGGCTCGCCGCCGAAGACGACCAGGCCGATGCGGTCGGTCGTCCGGCGCGAGATGAAGTCCCGCGCGGCGTTCTTGGCCGCGGTGATGCGGTCGAACGGGTCGAAGTCCAGCGCGCGCATCGATTCCGACGTGTCGAGCACCAGGATGATGTCGATGCCCTCGGCCATGCCCGCCAGCTCGCGTCGGACCTTCTGGGGCCGGGCCAGGGCCGCCACGCAGAGCAGGAGGACGGCGGCCTTGAGGAGCGTGGGGAGGCGGCGCGCGGGCCAGCCGGAGGATTTGGGCGCCTTCCTGGCCAACGCGCCGGCGTCGGGGAACTTGAACGCGGGCGGGCCCCCGGCCGCTCCGAAGAGCGAAACGGCGGCCGCGGCCAGGAGCAAGACGAGCCCCAGCAGCCACCAGGGGTTCTCGAGCCGGAAGGTCTCCAGGCTCACCGCTTGGCTCCGAGGGCCAGGTCGCCTTCAAGCCCCGAGGCGGCCGGGGCCAGCAGCTTGACGGCGCACTTCGCGGCGTCGAGGTCCCGGCGGCCCTCCTGGTCGGTGGGGCGCATCTTCGCGAACTTCGCCAGGTCGCAGCGTTCGAAGAGCTCCTTGACCGCCTGCCGCGCCGGCGGCGGGAATCCCTCGCGGATCAGCGCGCGTTGGATGCCGTAGGTCGTCATCCGCAGGGCCTCCACCCCGTGGCGCTCGAGGAGGTACTGCCGGACGATGTCGGAGAGGCGGTCGTAGAACTCTTTGACCGGAAGCCCCAGCGTGGTCAGGGCCTCGAGGGCGTCGAGGGCGCGCTCCTCAGGGGTGCGCAGGTCGGCCGGGGCCTGGGCCGCTCCCCGGGCCGCCTCGGGCGGAGCCTTGCGCGTCAGCCGCCAGACAGCATAGGCGGCCGCGCCGGCCAGCAGCGCCAGGAGCGCCCACCAGGCCCCCATGCGGGCGCGGTAGGGGCCGCGTATGTCCCGGATGTCCCCCGTGTCGGACGGGCGCGGCGGGGGCGGGATGACGGTCAGTTCGAAGGCGGGGCTGGAGACCTCCTTGTCCCCGGCCGCCCAGCGCAGCGGGGGCAGCGGCTGGCGCCCCAGTGCGAAGACCATGACCTTCACCGCGGCCGTGCCGTCGGCGGCCAGCGAGGCGTCGAGCACCTCATAGGAGCCCTTGTTCTGGCCGGGTAGGGGCTTGAGGGGGCCGGCCGGAGCCTCGACGCGCGCGGCCAGCGTCAGAGGGGTCCCGATTTCGACGTGCTCGGGCGGCGGGGCCCAGGTCCACGCGCCGGCGGGGAGGGCCGCGCAGAGGAAGAGGGCCGCGGCGGTCACCGGAACCTCCTGGAGCGTTCGCGGAAGAAGCGGACGACGGGGTCGATGAACGGGGCGTCGGTGGAGACCCGGATGGCGCTCAGGCCCGCGGAGCGCAGGGCCTCCTCGAACGCCGCCCGGCGTTCCGCGCGGCGGCGGCGCGGCTCCCCGCGGAGCGTCCCCCTCCCCGCGTCCACCATGACCCGCTCGCCGGTCTCGGGGTCCTCGAGGTCGAGCCAGGCGGGGACGTCGGGCAGGGACTCCTCCCGCGGGTCCTCGATGAGGATAGGGATGACGTCGTGCTTGCGGGCCGTCCGGCGCAGGCTACGCTCCCAGCCCTCGTCCTGGAAGTCCGAGACCAGCAGGATGATGGCGCGGCGGTGGAGCAGGCGGTTGAGCGTGTCGAGCCCCGCGCCGAGGGCGGTGCCGCGCCCCTGGGGCTCGAACGCGAGCACGTCGCGGATGATGGCCAGGGTGTGCTTGCGTCCCTTGCGCGGGGGCGTGAACCGCTCGGCCCGGTCGCTGAACAGGAAGAGGCCGACCTTGTCGTTGTTCTTGAGCGCGGAGAAGGCCAGGACGGCGGCGAGCTCGGCGGCCGTCTCCCTCTTCAGCTTCGCGCCCGAGCCGAAGAACTGGGACCCCGAGAGGTCGCAGGCGACGATGAGGGTCAGCTCGCGCTCCTCCTGGTATTCCCGGATGAAAGGCTTGCCGGCCCGCGCGGTGACGTTCCAGTCGATGACGCGGACGTCGTCGCCGGGGACGTACTCGCGGACCTGGGCGAACTCCATCCCATGCCCCTTGAAGGCGGAGAGGTATTTGCCGGCAAAGGTCTCGTCGACCAGACGGCTGGTCTTGATCTCGATGCGGCGTACCTGCGCGAGGACCTCTCGGGGGATCATAGGACGGCGGCGTCGCGCCTCTAGGGCACCTCGACGGTCTCGAAGACGGACTTGATGACGTCCTCCGAGGTGACGTCCTCCGCCTCGGCCTCATAGCTGACCAGGACCCTGTGGCGCAGCACGTCGGGGCCGATGGACTTGACGTCCTCCGGGGTGACGAAGCCGCGCCCCTGCAGGAACGCGAAGTCCTTCGCGGCGGTGGTCAGGAAGATGGTCGCGCGCGGGCTGGCCCCGTAGCGGATGAGGCTCTTGAGCTTCGCCAGGCCGTGGGCCTCGGGCTCGCGCGTGGCGAAGACCAGGTCGAGGATGTAGTTCTTGACCTTGTCGTCCACATAGATCTCCGACACCACCTCGCGCGCGGCGAAGATCCGCTCCCGGTCGGCGACGCGCCTGGGCTTGGGCGGCGCGCCGTCGGTCATCCGTTCCAGGATGATGCGCTCCTCCTCCTTGCGCGGATAGGTGACCACGACCTTGAGCATGAAGCGGTCGACCTGGGCCTCGGGCAGCGGGTAGGTCCCCTCCTGCTCGATGGGGTTCTGGGTCGCCAGCACCATGAAGAGCTCGGGCAGCCTGTGGGTCTCGTCGCCGATGGTGACCTGGCGCTCCTGCATCGCCTCGAGCAGGGCGCTCTGGACCTTCGCCGGGGCGCGGTTTATCTCGTCGGCCAGGACCAGGTTCGAGAAGACGGGGCCCTTGCGGACCATGTAGGTGCCGTCCTTAGGGTTGAAGACCAGCGTCCCGGTGAGGTCCGCGGGGAGCAGGTCCGGGGTGAACTGGATGCGTTGGAACTTCGCGTCGATGGTCTGGGCCAGGGTGTTGATGGTCAGCGTCTTGGCCAGCCCGGGGACGCCCTCGATGAGGACGTGCCCCTTCCCGAGCAGCGCCACGAGCAGGCGCTCCAGCATCTCCTCTTGGCCGACGATCACCGTGCCGAGCTCCTTCTTCAGCTCGGCGACGAGGATGCTCTCCTTCTGTACCTTCTCGTTGATCTCTTTGAGTTCTGTTGTCATTTTGGTTTGAAGACGTCGTAGAGGTCCCGGGGCTTCTTGATCCCCTTGCGCTTCTCCAGCTCGTCGTTGTATTTGATCAGGGCTTCCTCGTACTGCCGCCGGCGCTCCTCCATCGAGATGCGGTGGTTGTCGGTCACCTTCTTCTGGATGCGCGACAGCGCCGTCAAAGCGGCGGTGCGGACCTGGGGCTCGATGTCGTGCAGGGCCCCGGCCACCGAGGGCGCGGTCAGCGGGTCGCCGACGTCGCCGAGGGCGTTGAGGGCCGCCAGCCTGATGTCCATCTCAGTGTCCATCAGCGCCTTGACCAGGGTCTGGGCGCTCTCCGGGCGGTTCGCCTCCTTGATGACGTCGAGGGCGTTGCGCCGGACGCTGGGCTCGGTGTCGATGGCCAGCGCCTCCTCGAGGATCTTGTAGGCTCGCGGGTCCTTGAGCTGGTAGAGCAGCTGGATCGCCGCCCAACGGACCTGGGGGTCGGCGTCCTTGGTGGCCTGGCGGATGCGGGCCAGCTCCGCGTCGCTCATCACCTGGGGGGGCTCGGCTTCGATGACGGGCGGCTCGGGCGGGGGCGGGGG
>JACRDU010000044.1 GCA_016218495.1 Elusimicrobiota bacterium | reverse complement strand
GGGCAGCGCCCTGGCCTGCGAGGGGAAGCAAGACCCGCCGAACCCCGGGCCAGGATGATCGAGTACATGCCTAAGACGACGCGTGACCCGACCCTGTCCGTCGCGGACCTCAGGGAGCTCGCCAAGCAGCGCATGGCGGTGGAGATGTCGCGGCGGCAGGTCGAGGAAGCGGCCAAGCCCCAGCCGCAGGCCAAGCGGCCGCCCCCCCCCCCGCTCTGCGACACCATAGACCTGCAGGGCATCATCGGGACGGGCGGCTCCATCGCCGCCATCGTGAACGACCAGATCGTGAGGGAGGGAGACGTGGTGGAAGGGGCGTTGGTGGAGAGGCTGACGACCCGCACCGTCGTCTTCAGGAAAGGACGCAAGACTTGCATGAAGCGGGTGACAAAATAGGGGAATCTCCGGCTCCGGCCGGGAGGACTGCCATGATGACAACACGAATCGACACCAAGGTCCGCGGCTGGGCCGCCTTCTGGGCCGTCGTCTGGGGCCTGGAGCTGGCCGCCGGGTCCCTCTCTCCCGCCTGGGCGCAGCGCCGGCGCGCCGACCCTGAAGCCGACCCCTCCTTCCAGGGCCAGGTGTCGGGCGGCGCCACCGCCGGAGGGCCCATCAGCGCCGAACCTGCGGTGGAGGCGGAGCCCCAGGCCGAGCCGCAGGGCGAGGTCCAGGCCGAGGGGACGCCGGAAGAGGCCCCGGCCGAGCCGGAGCGCCCCACCCGCAACGTGCGCATCGGGGCCGAGCCGTCCGAGGCGGCCGCCCCGCCGGCCCCGGTCAACCCCCTGGACACGCGCATCGTCGTGCGCGTGAAGAACGCGCCGCTGTCGACCTTCCTCGACACCATCTCGGCGCAGGCCAAGGTCAACTTCATCATCACCGAGGGCCTGGAATCCAAGCGCGTGACGGCCTTCCTGCAGAACGTCACGGTCCGCGAGGCCCTGCAGATCCTGCTCGAGATCAAGGGCCTGACCTACCAGCGCATCGGGCGCTCGAACACCTATGTGGTGTCCCCGCGCGCGAAGGGCGTCCCCAACCGCATCACCCGCATCTACACCCTCAACTACATCCCGCTGATGCCCACCGACCCGTCGTCGGGGGGCGGGGGGAGCGACACCAGCGCGGCGGGCGGCGGCGGAGGCGGAGGCCAGCAGGGCGGCGGAGGGGAGGACGGCGGGGGCGACGGCTCCCAGTCCCAGGGCGCTCCCGGCGGGCCCAACGGCCAGCAGGGCGGACAGGGAGGGGTCTCCTCCTCCGGCGTCGCCATCCTGAGCGTCCTGCGCAGCGTGCTCTCCGGCAAGTGGGGGAACATCGCCGTCGACCCGCGCACCAACTCCATCATCGTCACCGACATCCCCGAGTCGTTCCCCCAGGTCGAGCAGATCCTCGCCGAGCTCGACCGCAAGGCCCCCCAGGTCATGATCGAGGCCCAGATCGTCGAGATCAACTCCGACCGCGCCAACCAGCTGGGCCTGGAATGGGGCGGCACGAACGGGGAACTGGCCACCTTCCGCGGCGGCCAGCGCGACACGACCTTCCCGCTCAACCTCCCGAAGAACATGGCGCATACCCATTTCTTCGACCCGATCACCAACGTCGTCAGCGGCTTGGGCGGCGGAGGGGGCAGCAGCGGGTCTTCCGGCTCCAGCGGCTCATCGGGGTCGTCGGGCTCGTCTGGCTCCAGCGGTTCCTCGGGCTCGGGAGCCGCGGCCTCGGTGTCGGCCTCGACCATCCTGGGTTCCAACCTGAAGACCGGGATCATCGACCTGACCCAGCTCTCGGTCATCCTGCGCGCGCTGGTCAGCCGGGCGGAGGCGCGCTTCCTCGGCAAGCCCAAGATCCTGACCATCAACAACAAGCTGGCCTCGATCACGGTCTCGCGCCGGGAGGCCGTATCCATCCAGTCGCAGGTCACCGGCGGCGCCAGCGGCATCACGGCCGGCGGGACCAGCGCCGAACGCTTCCTCACCGGCCTGACCCTGAAGGTGACCCCGCAGGTGAACCGCGAAGGCTTCATCACGATGCTGGTGGAGCCTTCCTTCACCAACGTGCTCGAGTCGCGCATCTCCTCGCAGTCCAACCGCGTCTTCGACCCCACCACGCGGGCGGCCTCGTCGTTGGTGCGCGTCAAGAACGGCCAGACCCTGGTCCTGGGCGGCCTCCTGGAGTCGCGCGAGACCAAGGCGGTCCGGAAGGTGCCGTTCCTCGGCTACATCCCGCTGATCGGCTGGCTCTTCACGAGCACGTCGAACCAGCGCTCGAACACCGACCTGGTCATCTTCCTGACCCCGACGGTGGTCAACGACTGAGGCTGCCGCGCTTGACAGGCATCCGGACGGGCGTTATGCTCAGGATATGAAGATTCGCGCGCGCCGGAGCCAGGCCGGCTTCACCCTGGTCGAGCTGGTCGTCGTCGTCCTGATCATCGGCATCCTCGGAGCGCTGATGATTCCCGGCTATACCAAGAGCGTCGAGAGCGCCAAGGCCGACGACGCCGGGGCGGTCGTCCAGATGATAGGGCAGTCGAACCGCATGTTCCGCCTGGACAACAACCAATACGTGACCAACGGGATCATCCAGGACGCCTGCAACGGGGTGGCATGCACGGCGGGCTCGTTCGACCGCTGCCAGCTCATCGCCTGCAACTACATGGGCTCGCGGCAATGGGACGGGCTGGCCTTCGTCTATCAGGCGGGCACGGCGGTGAACTGCGGGATCTCCGGGGCGCCCAACGGCATCGCCTGCGCGAAGCGCGCCTCGACCGCGACCTCTCCCTACAGCTCCTGGGGCTACGTGATGAGCGCGGCGGGCGTGGTCACCGCCTACAACGGGGCTCCCGCTCCGATGAAATAGGCTTCAGTCCAGCGTCGTGACTGGGGCCGCGCCTCTGAGCGCGGCCCTCGCCGTTTGGGCGGAACGCTCGTGGGAGGCATAGCCGGCCAGGCCCAGGGCGGCCCAGGCCAGCTCGCGGGCGTGCCGGACCAGCCCGAAGGCCAGGCCGGCGCGGGGCGGCAGCCCCAGCAAGGTGAAGATGAGGGTCTTCCCGGCCTCCTGCGTGCCGGCCTTGGCGGGGACCATGAAGAGCAGCCCGTCGACGAGGTTGGAGAGGACCTCGACGTGTACGGCCGTCTCCCAACCGATGGGCACGCCCAGCGCGCGGGCGATCAGCCAGGTCTCGCCGATGTTCCAGGCATAGCCGGCGGCGAAGCAGAGGGTGGAGAGGGCGACCCGCCCGGGATGGTCGGCCAGCAGCTCGAGCAGGTCTCCCGGCATCCGGCTGACCCAGCCGCGCCAGCCCTCGGCGGCCAGGCCCAGGAAAGGGGTGTCCCCGCGGCCTTTGCGCGCGCGTCCGAGGCCGTAGAAGAAGCCCGCCGCGGCGAGGAACACGCCCACGGCCCAGCGGGCGGGAACCCGATACGCCGCAAGCTCCGGCGCCGCGTTCTGGAACGCCCAGCCCAGCCCCGCGGCGTTGAAGAGCAGCTGCCCCGCGGCTTGGGTGAATTTCGCCGCGACGACGCCGTTCACCCGGACGGGGAGCGGCTGGGCCTCGCCCAGCAGGGAGGCGCGGGCGAACTCCCCGGCGATGGTGGCGCTGGGGGTCAGGTAGTTCACGCCGTCTCCCATCACGCGATAGCGCAGCAGGTCGGCCATCGTGAAGGACCTGGCGTGGTGGGGGCGGAAAGCGAAGCGCCAGCCCAGGGCGTTGAGCCAATGGGCTCCCAGCTCCTGAACGAGGATGGGGACGATCAGCCACCCCACCTGGAAGGCCAGCGCCATCGTCTCCGCCGGGTCGAGCTTCCAGAGCAGGTAGGCGAACATGGCCAGGCCCGCGGCGAGGACGGCCTTCTTGAGGGTACCCACGGCCCCATTTTATCAAATCCCCGTCTGGCGCCGGGGAGGCGGGGGGGCTATACTGCCGGGGTGCGCAGCCGACTCGCCGGGCTGTTCCTGATGGCCGTCCTCTCCGGGACAGCGGGCGCGGACCCGGGCCGCTGGCACGAGACCCTGAGCCCGCACTTCCAGGTCAGCCACGAGTCCGCCTTCGCGCCCCAGGGCTTCACGCTGGACCTGGAGAAGCTGCACAACCGCCTGCGCCTGGATCTCTCGATGTTCGCCCCCTGGATGGCCAAGGAGCGCATCAAGCTCTTCCTCTACGCGGACCAGTCGACCTTCCTGCGCGGGCGCTTCAACCCGCCCACCTGGTCCAACGGCCTGGCCTTCGTCCACGACCGCACCTTGGCCACCTTCGCCATGGAGGACAGGCCCAAGCTCATGCAGGTGCTCGGCCATGAAACCACGCACCTGCTCTTCGAGGGCTATTTCCAGGAGGCGGGGAAGGTGCCTCCGGTCTGGCTCAACGAGGGGCTGTCGATGATGGAGGAGGACGGGCCGGCGGAGGCGGAGGCGTCGCAGTGGAATGCGGCCTTCGAGGACCTCTCCCCCGACGACATCATCGCCCTGCCCCGCTTCGTCGCCTTGACCCCCACCAAGGACCTCAAGGACGACAACGCCACCGTGATGCTGTGGTACGTCCAGGCCTACGGCCTGGTCCGGTTCCTCTATAAGGGCCGGTCCCGGATGCAGTTCTTCAACTTCTGCGCGATGCTGCGGGAGGGCAAATCCCTCGACGACGCGCTCTCCAAGGTCTATCGCCTGCGCGGGCTGGCCGCCCTGGAGAAGGAGTTCCGGGCCTCGATGGGCAGGTCCCGCCCGTCCGCCCGGGCGTCGCTGGCCCTGCCCGCGGCGCCGCAGAAGGCGCCCTCGCGCGCCATCCCGCGCACGCTTAAGACGGTGGATTTCGGGCGCGGCGGCTACAAGAGCCTGGTTCCCGACGAGAAGAAGCCGTAGGCGCCGCTAAAGGAGCGGCTTGAGGTAGCGGCCCGTGTAGGACCCCGCCGTCCCCGCCACCTGGCGGGGGGTGCCCGAAGCCACGACGCGGCCCCCGCCGTCGCCTCCCTCGGGGCCCAGGTCCAGGATCCAGTCGGCGGTCTTCACCACATCGAGGTTGTGCTCGATGACCAGGGCGGTGTTCCCCTGGTCGACCAAGCGGTGCAGGACCTCGAGCAGCTTGGCGGTGTCGGCGAAATGCAGGCCGGTGGTCGGTTCGTCGAGGATGTAGAGGGTCTTCCCGGTGGCGCGGCGGGAGAGCTCGGTGGCCAGCTTCACGCGCTGGGCCTCTCCGCCGGAGAGCTGGGTGGCGGGCTGGCCCAGGTGGATGTAGCCCAGCCCCACGTCCGAGAGGGTCTTGAGCGGGCGTTTCAACGCGGGGATGGCGGCGAAGAACTCCAGAGCCTGTTCGACCGTCATCTCCAGGGCCTCGGAGATGTTCTTGCCCTTGAAGCGGACCTCGAGGGTCTCGGCGTTGAAGCGCGCGCCCCCGCAGTCCTCGCATTTCACATAGACGTCGGGCAGGAACTGCATCTGGATGCGCAGGGTGCCGTCGCCCCGGCACTCCTCGCAGCGGCCGCCCTTCACGTTGAAGGAGAAGCGGCCCGGCTTGTAGCCGCGCTTGCGCGCCTCGGGGGCCTGGGCGAAGAGGTCGCGGATGGCGGTGAAGAAGCCCACATAGGTGGCCGGGTTGGAGCGCGGGGTCCGTCCGATGGGGGATTGGTCGACCACGATGACCTTGTCCACCTGCTCGACGCCCAGCAGCGCGCGGTGCCGGCCGGGTTCCTCCTTGGACCCGTGCAGGGCCTTGGCCAGGGCCTTGTAGAGCACCTCGTGCACCAAAGTGGACTTCCCGGAGCCCGAGACCCCCGTCACGCAGGCGAAGGTCCCCAACGGGATGTCGGCGTCCACCCCCTTCAGGTTGAACTGGCTGGCGCCCTTGAGGCGCAGGAAGCCCTTGGGCTCCCGGCCCCCGTCGGGGCGGGCGGCCACGCTCAGCTCGCCGCGCAGGTAGCGGGCGGTCAGGGATTCCTTCGACTTGAGCACCTCGGCCAGCGTGCCGGCGGCGCTCACCTCCCCGCCGTGGCGGCCGGCCCCGGGGCCCAGGTCGACGATGTAGTCGGCCGCCCGGATGGTCTCGTCATCGTGCTCCACGACGACCAAGGTGTTGCCGATGTCGCGCAGGCGGCGCAGGGTCGTGAGCAGGCGGGTGTTGTCGCGGGCGTGCAGGCCGATGGAGGGCTCGTCGAGGACGTAGAGGACCCCGGTGAGGCCGGAGCCGATCTGCGTGGCCAGGTGGATGCGCTGGGCCTCGCCGCCCGCCAGGGTCTCGGCGCGCCGGTCCAGGGTCAGGTACTCCAGGCCCACGTTGGCCAGGAAGTCCAGGCGCGAGGAGATTTCCTTGAGGACGGCCCGCGCGATGGCGGCCTCCTTGCTGGGGAGCTCCAGCTTGGCGAAGAACTCCCGGGCGCTCTTGACCGACAGGCGCGTCACGTCGACGATGGAGAGGCCCCCGACCTTCACGCACAGCGCCTCGGGCTTCAGGCGGTCGCCGCGGCAGGCCCGGCACTGCACCTCGCGCATGAAGCGCTCGGCGATCTCCTCCTTGACGAACTCCGACTCGGTCTCGGAGATGCGCCGGGTCAGGTTGCCGACCACGCCCTCGAAGTCGGAGGGCTTGTTGGCCCAGGAGGCCTTGTAGGTGCCCCCGCCGTTGAGCAGGACCTCGCGCTGGGCCTTGGGCAGCTTCTTCCAGGGCACGTCGGTCGGGATGCCCTGCTGGCGGCAGACCTGGGAGAGCATGTCCTCGTAATAGCCCGCCCACGAGCGCTTCCAGCGGTGGGTGCGCGTCGTCACCGGGTCGGACCAGGCGGCGATGGCGCCGTCGGCCACCGAGAGCGAGGGGTCCGGCACCAACAGGTCCTCGTCGACGACGCTCTTCACCCCCAGGCCGCCGCAGCCGGAGCAGGCGCCGTAGGGGGAGTTGAAGGAGAACAGGCGCGGCTCCAGCGCCGGGAGGTTGACGCCGCAGTCCGGGCAGGCGTGGTGCTCGGAGAAGAGGCGCTCGCCGCCGCCGTCGCGGCCGGTGACGAGGACCAGGCCCTTCGACTCCTTGAGGGCGATCTCCACCGAGTCCGCCAGCCGTTCGCGCTCCTCGGAGGCGGCCTTGAGGCTGTCGACGACCAGCTCGATGGTCTGCTTCTTGTAGCGGTCGAGCTTCGGCACGTCCTGCAAATCATGCAGGGCGCCGTTCACGCGCACCGAGGCGAAGCCTGAGCGCTTGAGGCGGCCGAATAGCTCCTCGTAGGTGCCGGTGCGCCCGCGCACCAGCGGGGAGAGCACCATCACCGGCCGTCCGGCGTAGGCCGAGAGGACCTCTTTGACGATGGCCGATGCCGACTGGGGATGGATGCGTTTGCCGCAGCGCGGGCAATGCGGCTGGCCCGCCCGGGCGTAGAGCAGGCGCAGATGGTCGTAGGCCTCGGTGACGGTGGCGACGGTGGAGCGCGGGTTGCGGGAGGGGTTGCGCTGCTCGATGGAGATGGCCGGGGACAGGCCCTCGATGAGGTCGACGTCGGGCTTCTCCATGAGCTCCAGGAACTGCCGGGCGTAGGCGGAGAGGCTCTCCACATATCGGCGCTGGCCCTCGGCGTAGAGGGTGTCGAAGGCCAGGCTGGACTTCCCGGAGCCCGACAGCCCCGTCACCACGGTCATCTTGCCGCGCGGGATGGACAGGGAGATGTTCTTGAGGTTGTGCTGCCGGGCCCCCACGATGCGGATAGAATCCATCGCGCGGGTCAGGGGCGGCCGGCTTCTTGTCCGGCCAGGGTCCGGCCCAGCCCGCGGGAGGCGACCGAGTCGCGGTTCTCCGCCTCCAGGGTGCGGGGATAGTCCACGGTGTAGTGCAGGCCGCGGCTCTCGCGCCGCGACAGCGCGCAGCCCACGGTCAGCTCGGCCAGCAGGGCGATGTTGCGCAGCTCGATGACGTCGCGTGTCAGGAGGAAGCGCCAGTAGTAGTCGGAGACCTCGCGGCTGACGACGGCGAGGCGCTCCTGGGCCTGGCGCAGGCGGCGCTCGGAGCGCACGATGCCGACGTAGTTCCAGGTCAGGCGGCGGATGGCGTCCCAGTTCTGCTCGACGATGACGGCCTCGTCGGAGGGGACGGCCCCCTTCGTGTCCCAGTCGGAGACCTTGGCCTGGGGCCGGCGGCGCTCCGCCTCCCAGTCCCGGGCCAGGGCCTCGGCGATGCGGTGTGCCACCACGGCCCCTTCCAGCAGGGAGTTCGAGGCCAGCCGGTTGGCCCCGTGCAGACCGGTATGGGCCGTCTCGCCGGCGGCGAAGAGCCCTGGCATCGCGGTGCGGCCGTCGGGGGCGGTCTCCACCCCGCCGCAGAAGAAATGGGCGGCCGGGACGATGGGGAGGGGGTCCTTCGACATGTCCAGCCCCAGCTCGGAGCAGCGCTTGAAGATGGTCGGGAAGCGCTCCTCGAGGAAGGACCTGGGGCGCGAGGACATGTCCAGCCACAGGTGGGGGGCCCCGGTGCGCTTCATCTCCGCGTCGATGGCCCTGGCCACGATGTCCCGCGGGGCCAGGTCCTTGAGCGGATGGGCGCCCTCCATCAGCCTCTTGCCGGCCAGGGTCAGCAGGACGCCGCCCTCGCCGCGCAGGGCCTCGGAGAGGAGGAAGCGCCGGCCGGATTCGTCCGGGACTCCGGGGTTGTAGAGGCAGGTGGGATGGAACTGCACGAACTCGAGGTTGCGCAGCTCCAGGCCCGCCCGGAACGCCATGGCCATGCCGTCGCCGGTGGCCACGTCGGGGTTCGTGGTGTAGAGGTAGACCCGGCCGGCGCCGCCGGTGGCGAGGATGACGGCGCGGGCGCGGAAGGTGGTGACCTTGCCGTCGGGCGCCAGCACATAGGCGCCCAGGCAGCGGTTGCGGGAGGGGGGGGCTTCGGAGGGATGGCGCTCGAGGATGAGGTCCACGGCGGCATGGCCCTCGTAGAGCCTGATCTTCGGCTCGGCGCGGCAGAGCTCGGCCAGGGCGCGCTGGATCTCGAAGCCGGTCAGGTCGCCGGCGTGGAGGATGCGGCGCTGGGAATGCCCGCCTTCGAGGCCCAGGTCCGGCCGGAGCGCCCCGCCGGAGAAGCGTACCCCGGCGGCCACCAGGCGTTCGATGCAGGCCGGGCCCTCGGAGACGATGCCGCGCACGACCTCCTCGCGGCAGAGCCCCGCCCCCGCCTCGAGCGTGTCCTTCACATGGGACTGGAAGGAGTCGGTCGGGTCGGTGACCGAGGCGATGCCGCCCTGGGCCTGGCTGGAGTTGGAGCGCATCAGGTCGTCCTTGGTGACGACGCTGACCGAGCCCAGCGGGGCGAGCTGCGACGCCGCCGAGAGGCCGGCGATGCCGCTGCCCAGAACGAGGAAGTCCGATTCGACGACGCCCATGGTTGCCTGCTAACGGCGCCCGGAGGCGACCATTCCCTGCGCGATATGCTCGGTCATACGGGGATTTGCTAGGATTCTACCAGTTCGACGGAGCCTCGTCCACGAGCATGATCCGCACATTCGGGAAACACGAGCCGCGCGTCCACGCCACGGCCTTCGTCCACGACTCGGCCGAGGTGATCGGGCGCGTCTCATTGGGGCGCCGCTCCTCGGTCTGGCCGCTGTGCGTCCTGCGCGGCGACGAGGAGCCCATCGTCATCGGCCAGGACTCCAACATCCAGGACCTGACCTGCATCCATACCCGGACCGGGCACCCCGCCGTGCTGGGCAAACGGGTCACCGTGGGCCACCGCGTCGTCCTGCACGGCTGCCGCATCGGCGACGGCGCCCTGATCGGCATGGGCGCCGTGGTCATGGAAGCCCGGCTGGGCAAGGAATGCCTGGTCGGCGCCGGCGCCGTGGTGCCCCCGGGCGCCGTCATCCCGGCCAGGCACCTGGCCGTCGGCGTCCCGGCGAAGGTCGTGCGCCCGCTCACCGCGCGCGAGCTGCGCGAGGTCCGCGCCGGGATGAGCGAGTACCTGCATCTGTCCCGGGTCCACGCGGACGACTCGCGCCCCGTCTTCCCGAGATGAGCCTCCTCGCCGCAGCGGCGCTCGGCGCGGCCGCCGGCTGGGCGTCGGCGCGCCTGGCGGCCCGGCGCCGCGAGCTGCGCCTGGCCAAGCTCCTCTCCTTCGTCGCCCACGAGGTCAACAGCCCGCTGGCCTCGTTGAAGCTCACCTCGGCCGGGTTCCTGCAGGACCTCTACGGCCCGGTCTCCCCGCAGCACCGCCCCTGGCTGGCGATGATGCGGGAGCAGACCGCGCGCTGCGAGGCCCTGGTGGGCGACCTGAGGGACTTCCTGCACCTGGAGCTGCACCGGGACCTGTCCTTGCACCTCGAGGAGGTGGACTTCAAGGAGCTCTTCGAGGAGGCCGCGGAGGAGATGTCCACCGCCTTCGGCCGGGCCGATGCGCCGCTCGAAGCCTCCGTTTCCGGGGCGCTCCCCGCCCTCCACGCCGACCCCGACCGCCTGCGGCGGGTCCTCCTGGCCGTGCTGGCCCACGCCAAGAAGTTCCGGGCCTCCGGCCCGGTCAAGGTGACGGCCGCCCCGAAGGACGGGGGGGTGGAGGTGGCCCTGGACTTCGTCTCCTTGCCCATCCCCGAGGACGGACGCCGGCTGATGCTCGACCTCTGGCAGCCGGCCCTGGCCCGCGACGGCCGCGGCACCTCCTGCGTGGGCCTGGGGCTGGGGTTCTCGGCCCGCCTCGTCGAACTCCACGGCGGGCGCCTGACCTTCTCGATGGACGGCGCCAACGCCTGCCGCATCGTCGCATCTTTGCCCCGGAGGGCATCATGAAGGTCCTCATCATCGAAGACGACTACTCTTTGGCCGACAACATCACCGCGCTCCTGAAGCTCAAGGGCCACGAGGTCGGATTCGCTCCGGACGGGGAGGCGGGCATCGAGGTGGCGCGCCAGATGCGCCCGGACCTGATCCTGCTCGACATCATGATCCCCAAGGTGGGCGGCTTCGACGCCTGCCGCATCCTGCGCGGCGACCCCCAGACGATGAAGGCCAAGATCATCATGATGACGGGCCTGGACCGCATCGGGGACGTGGAGCGCGCCTTCTCGGCCGGCGCCTCCGACTACCTGATCAAGCCCTTCGACAGCGAGCGCCTCTTCAAGAAGATCGACAAGGTGACCCGCGCTTGAACCCGCGGCGCGCCCTGCGCCGCCTGGAGGCCCGTTTCGGACGCCAGGGCTGGTGGCCCGTCACCGACGCCGGAGGACTGCGCCCCCGCTACCGCCCCGGCCGCTACGCCGCTCCGGCTCCGGCCCAGGCCCTGGAGGTCTGCGTCGGCGCCATCCTGACCCAGAACACGGCCTGGAGCAACGTGGAGAAGGCCTTGGCCGCCGTCCATGGAGCGCGCTCCCTGCGGCGCCTGGCCCGCATCCCGCGCGCCCGGCTCGAGCGCCTCATACGCCCGTCGGGCTACTTCCGCCAGAAGGCCGAACGCCTGCGCCTGTTCGCGCGCTGGGCCGGGGACGCGCCGTCCTTGGCCCTGCGGCTGCGCAAGAGCCCGCTCCCCGCGCTGCGCACGGAGCTGCTCTCGCTCAAGGGCGTGGGGCCGGAGACGGCCGACTCGATGCTGCTCTACGCCGGCGGACGCCCGGCCTTCGTCGTCGACGCCTACACCCGCCGCATCGGTTCGCGCATCGGCTGGTTCGCGCCGGCGGCCGGCTACGCCGAGGTCCAGGCCTTCCTGACCGCCCGCCTGCCCCGCAGCGTCCCGGTCTACAACGAGCTGCACGCCCTCTTCGTGCGCCTGGCCAAGGAACATTGCCGCACCAAGCCGCAGTGCGCCGGCTGCCCGCTCAAGGGCGGCTGCGCCACCGGGAGGGACCCATGAACGCGCTCGACCGCCTCGACTCCGCCCGCGCCGCGCTGGCCGAGGACGCCCAGAAGGCGCTGAAGCTCCTGCCCAAGGCGTCCGCGCTCCCGCCCGCGCTCAGGGTGGAGCGGGACTTCGTCGAGGCCGAGGCGCGCCGCGCGATGGGCTTCTTCCGGGACGCGGAACGGCTCTATGCCCGGGTCCTCTCCCGCGCCCGAGGGAAGTCGGACGCCGTCCTGCGCGCCGAGGCGGCCCTGGGTTCGGCTTCGGGCCTGCGCGCCCTGGGCCGCACGGCCGCCGCCGCCGCCCGCATCGCCGTGGCGAAGCAGGCGCGGGTGAGGGGCCTGGCCGAGCGCATCGAGCTCGAGGACGCCCTCATCCTCAGGGCCGGGGAGCGCTACCACGAGGCCCTGTGCCGCCTGAGGCCGCTGCTCCACCGGGCCCTGTCGCGCAAGGCCTTCGACGAATCGGCCTACCTGCTCTGGGCCATCGGAGGGGCGCACCGCTTCCTGGGCGAGCTGGCGAAGTCCGAAGAGGCGTTCCGGCTCTCGCTGGCCTTCGCGCGCAAGGCCAAGGACCCGGTGGGAGAGGGCTACGCGCTCTTCGGCATCGGCGGGGCCGCGCGCGTGCGCGGGAACCTGCTGGAGTCCGAGCGCGCCTACGCCGCCGCCGAGAGGCTCTTCGCCCCGACCAGCGACGTCTTCGCCCGCGCCTACGCCGCCTGCGGCCGCTCCAACGCCCTGCGCCAGCTGGGCCGCCTGGGCGAGGCCGAACGGGGCTACGAGCGGGCCTACGCGCTCTACGCGTCCTTGGGCGACGCGGTGGACCTGGCCTATGTGGACTGGGGCTGGGGCGAGGTGCTCCTGAAGAAGGGGGACCTCAAGGGCGCTCTCAAGCGTTTCGAGGCGGGGGAGAAGGCCTTCAGGCAAGGCCATGAGACGCGCGGCATCGTGCTGTCCCTGCATTCCAAAGCCCGGGTCTTCCACTCCCTGGGACGCACGGCGGAGGCCGAAGGGCTCTTCGCCGCAGGCCTGGCCTTGGCCCGCAAGGCGGGCATCCACACCCACCTCGAGAACTTTACCTAAAGGCTATTTCTTCTTGGGATAGGTCGCGGCCAGCTTCTTGGCCGCGTAGAAGAGCCCGACGGCCATCAGCGTCAGCGCGGCGTTGACGCCCCAGAACACCGGGGCGGCGGGCAGGGCGTCGAAGAGCAGGCCCAGCCCGAAGGACGCCGCCAGGACGACGGCGAAGGCGGCCGCGGTCAGGAAGCCGAAGGCGCGCCCGCGCACGGCGGGCGGCAGGGTCTCCTGGATCTTCGAGCGCAGCGAAAGGTCGCTGGCCGCCCAGGAGAACGAGCCGAAGGCCACGGCGGGCAGGATGAACCAGAAGGAGGGGGCGAAGTTCAGCACCCAGAGGGCCAGCACGCCGGCGGCCATCAGGCGTATGAAGAAGGGCGAGCGCAGCTTCGAGGCCTCGGCGTCCGACATGTTCGCCTTCATGAGGAAGAAGGCGCCCATCAGCTCCCCGAAGTTCGAGGCGGCGATGATCCAGGCGGCCACCGACGGGGCCCCGAGCAAGGTCTTGGCGGCGATGGGCACCAGCAGGCCTTCGAGCAGGCGGTGCAGCACCAGCGGCAGCACCAAGGCGACGGCCGCCCAGAACACGACCTTGGAGCCTTTCACCGCCACGAAGCCCGCCTTGAGGTCGGCCCAGGCCCGCTTGACGGACTCGAGCAGGTTCCCGGCCGGGGCGGCGGCCGCCGCGGCGGGATTGTCGGCCAGCTTGAGGCGGGAGAAGGCCCAGGCGGCCAGCAGGTAGGCCGGCGGATGCAGGATGAGGGCGGGGACCAGGCCGAAGGCGGAGATGAGCACCCCGGTGAGCAGGGCCCCCGCCACCCCGGCGACCTCGTAGGCTACATGGACCTTGGAGTTGAAGACCTTGAGGCGCTTGCCCTCGCTGCCGACCAGGAGCGGGGGGATGACCTGGCGCGCCGTGTCGGCCACGCCGGCCAGCACCCCGGTGACGACATGGAGCCCGAAGATGACGGCGGGCAGGGCCAGCGGGATGCCGAAGGAGGATTGCACGACGAAGAGGCTCAAGAGGGTGCCGACGGAGAGGGCCTGCAGGCCCATCGACCACTTGAGGACCTTGGCCGGAGCCTTGCGGTCGAGCAGCCCGCCGCCCACCGAGGAGCCGACTATCTGGGAGAGGCCCCAGCCCATGGCCAGCGCCGCCGCCATGGTGGCCTGGCCGAAGACGGTCAAGGCGATGAGGGGGACGGCCAGGCCCAGGGCCTCCATGCCGACCTTAAATAACGCGGTGCCGGCGAGGTACCAGCGTACCTGGGGGTTCTTGAGCGAGTCGGGGGCCGGCGCGGCGGTCTCGGCTGCGGCCTTGTTGGCGGCCCGGGAGGGGCGCGCGAGCCCGGAGCGCAGGGTGCGGCTCGGTGCGGCGATGGGCAGCGCGGCGTCCGCGGCCGAACGCCCGGCAAGCTCCACTCCGATGAGCCGTGCGAAACCCGTCTCGGCGGCGGCGTGGGATTCGTTGGTCGAAGCGGCGGGCAGGGCCTGGAGGTCCTTGGCGGCGGCCTGGGAGAGGGCCTGGATGCGCTGAGCCAGCGGGGCCTTGGCCTCGGCCTTGGGAGTTGCCCGGGCAGATGGAGCAAGGCTCTGAGCGGCTACGGCCGCGGCCTGCGCTGCCGCCGCGGCGCGGACCTGAGGCGCGGGCATGTTCAGCGTCGGCATGACCGAGGGTAGATTCGGCGCGGTGAGGCTGGGAACTCCCCCCAGGGGGAGTTGGGCGAAGGACGGCGCAGCGAGTTGGGGAGCCTGTAAGGGAGCTACGACGACCGGGGTGGATTGGACGCGGACGGGGGCGCTGCGGGCGAATTGGGCGAAGGTGGGGGCCGGGAAGGCGATGGTGCCGGCCAGAAGGGCGGCCAGCAGCTTCATTGGTTAAATTCTACCGCCTGGGACGGAATATCCTGCGGGTCGAAGGGCCTATTGGGCGGGCGATATATGGCCTAGAGGCGGGCGGGGAGGGGGGCCTACTTCCTTCATAGAGGGCTGAAGTTGACGGAACCAAATCGCCCCCTCAATCGTACTAGAGGATATGGGAACCCTTCCCGGCCCTATCCAGGTCCTGAGCGGCGGAGACGACCGCCTCGTCGTCCGGCTGCCCTACACCCCCGAACGCATCGAGAAGATGCGCACGCTCCCTGGGCGCCGTTGGCATGCCCTGGAGCGGTATTGGTCGGTCCCCCGCACGCCTGAGATGCCGGCCGCCCTGCTCAAGCTCTTCGCGGGAGACGAGGTCGAGCTAGAGGAGGGGCTGGCGCCTTCCCTCGAGTGCCGGATTCTCGCCGCCGCTAGGACCCGCGGCCTGAGCCCGCGCACCGCCTCCGCCTACGCCGCCTGGGCGCTCCGGTTCCGTGCCCAGGCCGGAGAATTTTCCGAATCCAAGACGGCGCTCTTCCTGGATGGCCTGAGCGGGCACAGCGCCTCGACGCGCAACCAAGCCCTTCACGCCCTGGTCTTCCTCTACGAGGAGGTCCTCCACCAGCCGCTGGCCCGCCCCGCGCGCTCTAAGATGCCCGTCCGCCTCCCCGGGGTGCTCTCGCGCGAGGAGTCCGGGCTCCTGCTCGGCAGCATGGCCGGTGCGACGCGCCTGATGGCCATGCTGCTCTATGGCTCGGGGCTGCGCCTGCGCGAATGCTGCCAGCTCCGGGTCAAAGACATCGACTGGCGGGAGAACCGCATTTTGGTCCACGGGCGGGCGACGCCGCTGCCGGCCTCCGCCGAGTCCTCCTTACGGCGCCATCTGGAGGGGGTGAAGCGCACGCACCTCGAAGACCTGGCGCAGGGCTGCGGCGGCGTCGCCGTCCCTGAGGAGCTCGCCGCCGACTACCCCGACGCCTCCCGGCAATGGGGTTTCCAATGGGTCTTCCCCGCCCCGGGCCGGTACTACCACGCACCCTCGCGCCAATGGCGCCGCCACCACATCCACGAGACCGTCCTGCAGAAAGCCGTCCGCGAGGCCCGCCTCCGGGCGGGAATCCTCACGCCCGCAAGCTGCCGGACCCTGCGCCAGTCCTTCGCCGCGCACCTGCTCGATGCCGGCTACGACATCCGCACGGTGCAGGAGCTGATGGGTCACCGCTGCGTGGAGTCGACCATGGCCTACGACAGGAAGGCGGCGCGGGAGGCGCGGAGCCCGGCGGATGGGGAGGGGGGAGGTGGTGAGGGGAAATTATACGGCTGAGAGGGGGGAATTATACGGACGGGAGGAGGACGGACGCTATGGCGAACCGATGCATTTCCCTCTACAATCCCAATGATGGGGTTCTCCAATCCCCCGAGTTACAGGGAACTGTCCAATTACTGTTAGGCATATCCATCGGCGGTCACCGCTTGCAAATGTATACTTTCCGGTGTATACTCCCAGAATGACCAGAACAATCACGCTCAAGGCCCTTCGACCCGGACTGCCTCACGTCGCAGACTCCATAGAGTCCAAACTTGATCG
>JACRDU010000043.1 GCA_016218495.1 Elusimicrobiota bacterium | reverse complement strand
GGTCGCGACGGGTCACCCAGCGCTCCACGCCGCCGCGCCCGTCGAGCACGGCCGACACCGAGTCCACCTCGGCCGGCCGGGCCAGCCAGCGCCCACGCGTGGCCTCCAGTTCGGCGATGCGGCGCGACACCAGCGCCAGGGCCTCGGGCCCCGAGCGCCGCTTCCTCAGCACCTCGAGCCTGGTGTTCTCCACGGCCAGCAGCGCCTCGACGGCCAGCAGGCCGCGCCCGCGCCGCAGGTAGGCGGCGCGCCGCTCGGCGCTCTCCTTGAGCGAGAACATCCCGTCGAGGGCCTGCGCCCCGGCCGGGTCCTTGCGCACGGCCTCGGACGCGAACGCGGCGACGACGGTCTCGTCGTAGGCCGTCAGGGCCTTGAGATACTCGTCGAGCAGGGCGTCCTTGAGCAGGAAGTCCTCCGGGGACTGGTCCGAGGACAGGTAGCCGGCCAGCAGGGCCTCGCGGGCGGCCTCCATGGCCGAGCGGCGCGTGATGAGGCCCGCGGCGGCCTCGCCCAAGGCCGGCGCCAGGGCGCCGGCGGCGGCCCGGCGCAGCTCCGTGGCCAGGCCCCGGCGGGAATCCGCCTCGGCCCCCGAGGCGGCGGCGTCCTTCTCCAGCTCCGCGCGCAGGAAGGCGCGCAGGGCGTCCCAGCCCGGCTCGCTCCCGCCGGTCACCCCGGAGAGCATCTCCTTAAGGCGGCGCTCGATGAGCAGGCGGCGGCCCTCCACATCGGCGCGCACCAGCAGGTCCAGGCGCTGGGCGGGGTCGAAGTCCGAATGGTGGCGCACGGCGTCGGCGTCGGCCAGCATCCTGCGGTACCAGCCCGAGAGCTCCTGGAGCTCGGCCAGGTCGCGGCCCGAGGCCAGGCCGCGCCCATCGAAGAGGGAGGCCAGGCGCGCCGCGAAATCGGCGTCGGCCATCCGGCCCGCCGTCCAGGCGGCCAGCTCGTCGAGGGCGCGGCCCCGCGCCTCGACGCCGCGCATGCGCCGCGTGGGCGCGCCGCCCGAGGCGAAGCTGGCCTGGCCCAAAGCCTTGAGCTCGGCGACCAGGCGCACGAAGTCGGAGCGGACGGTGACCAGGGAGTCGAGGAAGGCTTCCAGGGCGGCCCCGGCCTCGGCGCGCGCCGCGGCGGCCTCCTCGGCCGACGCCATCCCGCGCTCGAGCCGGACCAGGACGCCGGCCAGATTGCCTTCCGCCGCCTGCAGGCGCTGGCCCTGGGCCTCGACCAGGCGCGAGCCGTCGGCTACGGCGGCCATCAGGCCGTGCAGGCGCAGCGAGAGCTCCTTGAGCCGGTCCTGGCTCTCCAGCTCCTGGCGAAGAGCGTCGGCCAGGATGCCTTCCAGGGTGTCGCGCACCGCCTCGGGGTCCGGCGCCTCGAGGAAGGCCCCGGCCACCCAGCGCCCGCGGAAGAGCCCGAAAGCGCCCACCGGGGTGAAGCCCTTGTAGCTCATGCGCGAGGCGACCAGGTCGGCCTTGAGCTGGCTCAGCGAGTCGCGCGCGCCCTCCAGCCCGGCCGGCAAGCCCTCGCTGAAGACCGAACGGCGCAGGGCCTCCAGGCCCAGCCCATCGACGCGGGCGCGGAAGGCCTCGGCGGCCTCGGCCGGGCTCTCGGCCTCGGACAGGGGGACGAAGGCGAGGAAATCCTCGAGGCCGAGGGGGGCGCCCAGGCCCAGGTGGGCCGAGACCTCGGCCAGACCGGCCTCCAGCGACGCGGCCAGCCGCTCGGCCAGGGCGGCGCGCGCGCTCCCGTCGGAGCCGCCCCGGGCCCAGCGCAGCAGGCCGGCGTCGAGGCGCAGCCGGGCCAGCAGGGACTTGGCCCGGGATTCCGCCCGCGCCGGGGCCGCGTCGAAGATGCGCGCCGCCCGCTCCTCCGGCAGGGCGGCAAGCGCCAGCAGGGCCTCGGGGGGGGTCGTGCGGCTGCCCAGGCGCACCTCGACCCAGCCCTCGATGAAGCGCTTGCCGATGGGGTCCTTCCCGATGGACTGGCGCGCGTCGAAGTAGCGCAGCGCCCCCGTGGCCGACCAGCGCGTCGGCTCGGGGACATAGCCGTCCCCGCCGCCCAGTCCGGGCACCGGAGTCTCGGCGCGCAGCGCCGCGGCCAGGCGCTCCTCGAGCTCGCCCCAGGCCCGCGGGGACGGCGCGGGGGCGGGGGCTCCGGCGTCGGCCCCGCCGAGCAGGGCCAGCTGGGCCTCGGCGGAGAGCAGGCGGCCGCGCAGCAGGGCCGCCTGGAACCGGCTCTCGGCGTCGCCGCGCCGAGAGAGGTCGGCCAAGATCCGGCGCGCGGCAAAGAGCTCGTAGCCCAGCCGCGCGCGCGAGGAGAGCAGGCCCTTCTCGAAGGCGCGCTGGTCGGCCTCGGCCTCGAGGACCTGCTGGCGGGCCAGGGCCACCAGCTCGGGAGAGGAGTCCCCCGAGCCGGAGAGCGCCGCCACGAGCCGGCCCAGCGAGCGGCCGATCAGGGAGACCGGCTCGATGCGCAGGTCCTGCAGGCGCAGGTTCTTGTCGACGATGGTCTCCACGGCCCGAGCCACGCGCACGCGCTCGGCGAGCACGCCGCGCCGGGCCGCGGTCCCCGCAAGGGCCGAGGAGCGCGCCTTGAGCGCGGCCAGCGCGGCTTCGGAGTCCTGGCCCCATTCCACCGGGCCGGCCGGGGCGCGGCCGAGCAGGTGGTTGATGGTGGCCGCCAGCTGGGCGCGCTCCCCGGAGAGCGCCTCGAAGCGGGTCTCCAGCTCGAGCAGGCGCCGGCGAGCGTCCGAGCCGCCGGACCCGGCGGCCAGGCGGGCCGCCGGCAGGAGGTCCGATTCCAGCACGGCCAGGGCCTCGTCGGCGCTGCGCAGCGCCGAATAGGAGGCGAAGAGCTGTCCGGCCAGGTCGGCCTCCAGTGCCCCGCGCATGTGGCCGTAGAGCGCCGCCTCCCCGGAGCGGCGGTCCGTCTCGAGCTGGCGCAGCTCCTCGGGCTTGAAGCGCACCGACACGATGGGGTAGACCCCGAAGCCGGTCAGGCCCAGGGCCGGGATCCAGGCCACGCCGTCGGCCGTCACATTGACGCCGAGGTTCACGTCGACGGCCACCTTCTCCACGCGCCGCCCGGCGGCCTCCAGCAGCTCGGCGGCAGCCTGCGAGCGCCGCGCCAGCGACTCGAGAGATGCCGAGCGCCCGGCGGCCAGGTCCAGCGCCTCGTCGAGGCCGCGCACCGGGGCCGCGCCGGCGGCCGCGCGCTCCTCGGGCCCGGAGGCGGCGACCGAGTCGTCGAGCAGGGCCCAAGCCGCGCTCAGCGAGGCGCGGGCGCGGGCGTCGACGAGCCGCGACACCGTCCAGTGCCAGCGCCGGAACACGGCCCAGAGCTCGTCTTGCCCCATCAGGCCGTTGCGATAGGCGCGCACGGCGTCGGCCACGGCCGCCGCGGCCACGGGGCCCTCGGCTGCCAGCCGGGAGATCTGGGAATCGTAGGAGACGGTCTGCAGGCGCTCGTGCTGGGCGCGCAGCCGCAGCTCGCGGTAGGAGGCCAGCATCTCCTGGGCCACCGCCTCGCTCTCGAGGAGGAAGGCCTTGTCGCGGGTGGGCCCGTTGGGGTCGTAGATGGGCAGGCGGATGGACACCCCGGCCCCGAGGACCTGGTTGGCCAGGATGTCGTGGAGCTGGGCGCCGACCCAGAAGGTCAGCTTCTCCACCCAGGGCACCCAGTCGAGGAGGTTGAAGCCGGGCTCCTGGGAGGGGAGGCCGGAGGGCCCCAGCCGCGCCAGGAGCTGTCCGAGCCGGCCCGGCTTCTCCAGCGCCTTGCCCAGGGTCAGGAAGAGGTAATCCAGGTCGTTGGGGTTGGCCTCGGCGAAAGGGATGGCCGCGTCGGGCGAGCGCCCGGTCAGCATGTTGTACTTGAGCTGGGCCTGGTGGTAGCGGCCCTGGGCCTCGACCACCTTGGCCTGGCCTTCCTTGGCCAGCACCTCGTCGGGCGCGTTGGCGGCCATGAAGAGCCCCAGTTCCGCCTCCCAGCGCGCCTCGAGCAGCTCGGCCACCGACTCCTGCCAGAGCCGGGTCAGCTCCAACAGGCGGGTCTGCAGGCTCAGGCCCGCCGCGTAGAGCGAGGCGGCCCGGCTCTGTATGAGGGCCTTCTGGGTCTTGGTCAAGGACAGCTCGGTCTCGGTGCCGACCTGGAAGCCCCCGCCCGCCGCGCGGTCCGCCGTGTTCTCCCCGACGGGGTTCGTCACGAAGCCGACCATGCCCTTCATCCGGGTGTTGTCGAGGAAGGCCCCGGCGCGGCGCAGCTCGCCGAGCTCGCGGGACAGGCGGCCGATCTCCAGCGAGATCAGGCGCTTGCCCACGTCGGCGTCGAACACCCGGGCCAGCTCGGCGACCAGCGGGTTGGAGGCGTCGTCGCGCTTGAAGAACTCCTCGAGGTCCTTGTTGAAGGCCTCCAGGGCCTGGCCGCCCATCAGGTCCTCTCCGGTCCGGCCGGCCACGGCCCGCCAGAGCTGGCCCAGGGTGAAGCTGGTGTTGGCCCCGATGGTCAGGCGGCGGTTGAGGCCCAGGTAGGGGCTGCCGTAGGAGAGGTAGGCCTCGGTGTTGTCGCCGAAGCGCTTGCGCAGCTCCAGCAGGTAGGCTTCGCCGTCGCCGAGCTTCTTGCCCGACGCCGAGAGCACGATGCCCTGGTTGGGGAGCTCGAAGGAGGCGCGCGCGGAGACGGTGTCGTATTGGGAGCCGATGGTGCCGGTCCCGGACAGGGTGGTGCGCACCGGCACCCCGCCCACCTCGAAGGAGATGCCCTTCACGATGGTGGCGCCGAAGGCGTCGTTGGGGATGTCGTCGGTGCCGCGCACGCGCTCGACGAAGAAGTCCACGGTGAAGGAGTCCGCCTGGTCGAGGGCGCGCCCGATGTCGAGCCCGACGCCGACGCGGTCGCGCCGGAACTCGCGGTCGTCGCCGTGGGCGTCCACCACGAAGTCGCGGTCCAGCGCCGGGTCGAACTTGGTGAAGTCGAGGTTGATGGTCTGCAGGAACTTGCGCGGGTCCTTGGCGTAGAGCCGGGTCTCCTCGGCGTTCAGGCGCATGATCTCGGTGAACTTGATCGAGGTCTTGACGTTGCCGCCGTAGTAGTACGGCTTGTCCTTCCCGCCGGTCAGCGCGAAGTCGGCGAAGCCGGCCGCGCCGAAGTAGAGCTTGTCGCCGTTGAGCATCAGCGCGAAGTCGTCGAACACCATCATGCGCGCCTCGCGGGCCTGGCCGGAGGGGGTGATGTCCGACGGGATGTCCTGGATGAACTTGTGCAGGGTGACGTCCAGGTAGTTGACCCAGTTCTCGCCCTCCAGGCTCTCCACCGACACCGTCACGCCCTGGTCGCCGAACGGGGCGTTGCCGGCCGAGGGGGGGCTGACGAAGCGGTGCCCGGTGACGCTGACGTTCGAGTCCCACAGGCGCAGCACGTTGCCCAGGGTCACCTGGCTGGAGGTCTCCAGGCCGTGGGGGGTGGAGAAGGCCGAGTCGTAGACCAGGTAGAAGCCGTTGGGGTCGTCGCCCAGCTCCAGCATCCGCGAGTTGGGGAGCAGCTGGGCCAGAGCCATCGGGTTCTTCAGCAGCTCCGTGCGCAGGCGCACGATGTCCCGGGCCGAGGCGTCCGGCGCGAAGGACCCGAACAGCGCGCTCAGGAAGCTGGCGAACTCCGACTTCTTGACGACCAGGGCCCCGCGGCCGCGCGGCCCGGCGGCCAGCCAGGCCGAGCCGCCCAGCCCCACGGACTCGACGCGCCGGGCCACCCCTTCGGAGAGGTCGCCCAGGTCCACCCCGTGCAGGGCGTCCGACAGGGCGCCGCGCTCGGCCTCGAGGGCCTTCAGGGTGGCTTGCAGGGCGGCCGCCGCGGCGTCGTAGCTCTTCTTGGCGTCGTGCTGCTTGATGTTCGATTCGAGCACCGCCCGGGTCCGCTCCTGCAGGCGCGAGAGGTTGTCGGCGACCCGGCGCATCGCCGTCTCGTGCGGGTCGTTGAGCTGACGCAGCCACTCGGTGACCTGCCCGCGCTGGGCCGCCAGGTCGTCGGCGGTCTTCTTGAGCGTGTCGCGGTAGGTCTGCGCGGCGCTGACCTCGGCGTCGAGGGCCTCGTCGGAGCGCGCGTAGATCTCCTCCAGCGTGGCGTAGTAGTCGGCGATGGAGGCCACGGTGTCGAAGGAGCCCTTGTCCCAGCCCACCTTCTGGCCGAAGAGCGCGGCGCCCTCGGCCGCGGTCTCCTGGACCCGGGCGTAGATGCGCTCCTTGCGCGAGAACACCGCCTCGCCCGTCTCGCCGCGGCCGCCGACGTAGGCCGCGTCCTGGTCCAGGTCGGCGAACACCGCGTCCAGCGTCCCTTCCGCCCGGCGCAGGAAGGCCTCGAAGACCGGAATCTGCTCCTCGAGCGACTCCCGCGAGGCCTCCGCCACCCCGTCCGAGAACAGGTAGCGGGCCATCGCCTCGGTCAGCGAGGCCCCGCCCGCCGTCAACGACGAGGGCACCAGGCGCTTGACCGCATCCAGGGCCAGCACGGCCGTGCGCTGCTCGTTGGAGAGCTGGGGGGAAGGCTGGCTGCCGGTCGGGATGCCCCCGTCGCCGGAGCCCACGCCCAGCCCGCCGTCCGAGCCGGCCGCCATCGCCGCGTCGCTGACGGACTTCAGCACCGAGGCCAGGTTCTGGATGGTCTTCGCGTCGGCCAGCGCCTTGACGCGCGCGGCGCTGCCGGCGTCGGGGGCGCGGATGTCGGTGGGGAGGCGGTAGCCCGCGGCCAGGTTGTGGCGCCCGCCGGTCAGGCCGTCGATCTCGGCCAGGATGGCGTTCACCTCGGCGCCGATGGCGTTGATCTCCCCGGCCCGGCGCACCGTCTCCTGGCGGTACTGGGCGATGCGGGTCGGCAGGGAGAAGGGCATGCTCTCGCCGTAGACCTCCTCCATCCCGGGGGTGGCGGGGTCCTTGCGGCGGCGGATTTCGTCGAGGTAGTCGGCCACGAGCTGGCGGTACTCGCTGAAGCTGCGGCGCTGTTCCTCGACGCCGGCCCGCCCGGCCGCGGCGTCGCCCTCCGGCGCGCCGTTGGCGGCCAGGCTCCAGGGCATGGTGTTCTCGTAGGAGTTGCGGATGCGCTCGAAGAGGTTCTTCTTTTCCTTATACAAGACGGCGTAGCCCTCCCCGGCGGCGGTGGGGGAGGCGGACTCGATGGACTCGAGCTGGTAGGGGATCAGGGTCCCTTCGAGCAGCTCGTCGAGGCCCTGCAGCATGGGCTTGAGGGTCCGGGAGAGCAGCGCCTTCTTGCGGTCGATCAGGGCTTGGGCCGCGCCGGCGGGGAATCCCGAGCGCACATAGCCCTCGTCGGCCGAGACATCGGCCAGCAGGGCCTCGGTGCCCGCCACGGCCGCGGCGAACTTCGTGCGCGCCGCCGGCAGCACCCGGGCGATGGCGTCGTCCAAGGCCTTCACCTTGGCCTCCGCCTCCGCGGCGCGGGCCACGGCGTCGCCGAGGAACGGCAGCAGGCGCGCCGCGTCGATCTTGTCGATCTTGGCGTCGGTAGCGCCGTCCCCCGGCGGCAGGGTCAGGGCCTGCAGGCGGTCGGCGTAGTCCGGCAGGGCCGCGCGCAGTGCGGCGGGGTCGAGGCCGGAGAGCGGCGGGAGGCCGGGCGCTCCCGCCTGGGCCAGCACGCGGGCCACGGCGTCGAGGTCGCGCGCGAAGCGCTCGGCCTCGGCGCGGGCGGCGTCGAGCTTGCGGCGCTCCTGGGCCCGGTAGGCGACGGCGGAGACCGGCACCGGGTCGCCGAAGTCGTCGGTCTCCACCGCCGAGCCGCCGCCCAGCAGGTCGTCGACCCCGGAGAGCAGCTTGGCGAAGTCGTCCTTCTGTGCGCGCCAGAAGTCCCGCCTCTCGGAGAGGATGCGGAGCGCGGTCGCGGCGTCGGGGTTCGAGACGCTGACGGACGGCACGCCGGGCACCGCCACCACCAGGACCCCGGCGAACTCCAGCGGCACGTCGGCCAAGCGCTGTTCGCCGTCGGCCACCTGGGCCAGGTAGCCGCCCAGGCGCGCGCGCTCCGAGCGCAGGCGGTCCAGCGAGAGCTTGGAGACCGAGTCTCCTCCCGACGGGTAGCCGTGCCGGCGCCATTCCTGCAGCGCGGGGAGCAGGGCCAGGCGCCGCTCGTACTCGGAAAGGGCCGAAGCCGACGGACCGCGGTCGCGCGCGTCGATGAAGCCCAGCAGGCCCTTCACATCGGCGCGGTAGCGGGCCAGGCGCGCGCTGATGCGGCCGGCCTGCGCGCCCAGGCGGGTGAAGAGGCCGACGTTCTCTTCGTCGGCGGCCACCTTGTCGCGCACCGCCTTGTCCCATTCCTCGCGCCTCTGGCCGGCGCGGCGGGCGGCTTCCTGCGCGGCGTCGCTGAGGCGGCGGCGCTCCTCCACCGAGGTCAGCTTCTCGTCGAGCAGCGCCTGCATCCCGGCGATGGCCTTCTCGGCGGCGGTGATGACGTTGAGGCTGTAGGACAGGTCCATCACCATGGCCAGCCGCGAGAAGTTCTTGCGGAATTCCAGTTGCTCGCGCCCGGCGCGGCGCTCCCGCAGGGCCCCGCCGCGCAGGCGGTCGGCCAGGGCCAGCATCTGCCCGGCCGCGTCGCGCTGCGCCAGCTCGGCCTGGGCGCGGGCCTCGAGCTGGGCGAGGCGGTCCAGGCGCTCGGTGACGGAGCGTTCCAGGGGGGTGCCGGCCATCGGCGCGTCGGAAGGAGGCTCGGGCCGGCGTTCCGCGGCGAGCAGCTCGGAGAGCCTGCGCCGCAGCGCCTCGGCCGCGGCGCTCTCGGCCTCGCCGTCTTCGACGAACAGCGGGGAGCCGCCCCGCGAGCCGAGGACGGCGTCGTAGCGGCGCGCCAGCTCGAGGACGGCGTCCGCTTCGGCCGAGGCGCCGGCTCCGCCGAGAGCGCTGCGCTGGGAGAGCTTCCCCAGAAGGTAGAGGCGGTCGCGGGCCTCGCGCAGGGCCTCGAGGTCGCGCGAGAGGCCGTCCTCGAGCTCCTTGCGGACCGCGCCGTCCCAAGCCGGTCCCGCCGCGGCGTCGAGGCCGCGCCGGGCCAGCGCCACGCGGGCCGCGTAGTGGTCGGCGAGCGAACGGGCCGAGGAGAACTCCGCGTCGATGGACGAGGTGGGCGACCGAGCGCTATCGCGAGGAAGTGCCGCCTCCGAGGCCATGGGGGCGGCCGCGGCGAAGGCGGCGGGGTGCGCGACGGCGACGGCGGCCGCGGACTTGGCCGGGGTGCCGCGCCGCGCCAGGACGCCCTGGGCCTGCTCTGCCGCTTCCAGCGCCTCGGTCCGCGCGGACTCTTCGTCGAGGTCGACCGAGCGTCCCAACAGGATGCGCAGGGCGGCCAGGGCCTTGCGGGCGTCGTCGCGGCGCCGCGCTTCGGGTTCCAGATTCTCGCGGACCCAGCCCCGGAGCGCGCCATCGGCGCCGACGGCGGGGCCGAGGAGGACGAGCGCGCCGGACTGGCGGCGCCGGACTTCGACCGGCGGCTCCGCGGCCGCGTCGAGCCCGCGGGAGACCTCGCCGTAGAGTCCCCGGCGCAGCAGCCCGGCGATGCGGGCCGCCGCCTGGCCGGCCGCCTCGCGCTCCGGTCCGGAATCGGCCGACCAGGCGGCGCGCAGCCCCGAGAGCTGGCTCCACTGCCGGGCTTCCCCTTCGGCGCCGCGTCCCGCGGCCTCGCGCGCCGCGTCCTCATATGTCAGCAGCGCGGCATGGCCCACCGGAGCGCCGGGAGGCAGGGCGGGGGCCGCCTTCAGAGCCCGCGGGGCCGGGATGGCGGAGCGGAAACCGTCGAAGGCCGCGGCGGGGGAACCGACGACCGCCAGCGGGGCGGCCAAGGGCGGGCGCGTCCCGAGATTGCGGGCACGCAGGGTCTGGGCGAAGGGGGAAGCCTGCGGGACGAGCAGGAGGCCGGCGGCGAGGAAGACGCGGAGCTTGGGGCCTTTCGGGTCCATTCGGCGTAGGCACCCCGGTCCGGAACGGGGGGCCACGGGACCTATCCTACCATAGGCCCCCCGGGAGGGTCAAGTGCCAAGGTTAAGGCCTTAATAAGGAAGGATGCATCGTCGAAGGCAGCCTAGGACTTAAACTCTAAGGCCTGGCACCGGAAGTATTGTATGCTGGCGGGACGCTTCGTATAGTCGGGGTCCAAGGCGGCCTGGATGGCTCGGCCCGCCTGCTGGGGAATGCCCGGAGCCCGCTCCTTGAGCCTGAGCCAGACGCGCTCCAGCGACCCGGGGCCGGGGCGGGGGGGCAGCTCTCCAACCAGGGCTTCGTAGGTCACCGCCCCCATGGAGTAGACGTCGAAGGCCGTGCTGACGATGCCCTTCTCCGCCTCCGGAGGGCGATAGCCCGGAGTACCGACGAGGTTGCTGGTGCGCGCCAGCTGCATGCCGCGTCCCTCCGCGGCCGCGGGGTCGACTCCGACCAGGTCCTCGGCCTGGTCCCCTTCGGAGAGGGCCCGGGCGATGCCGAAGTCCATGACCTTTACGGCGCCCGTCGTCAGCACCATGACGTTGGAAGGTTTGAAATCCCGATGCACGAAACCCCGGGAGTGGGCGAACTCCAGCGCCGCGCAGGACGGCCGGAGGATGGTGCTGAGGCGCTCGAGCGTCACCGTGCGTTCCTCGGCCAGGATCTGCTGGAGGGTCTTGCCGTGCAGGAACTCGAAGACGAGGAAGAGCCCCGCGGGGTTGTCGACGACCTCGAAGATGTCGACGATGTTCGGATGCCGGAGGGTGGTCAGCGTGCGCGCCTCGAGCAGGGCCAGGTTGCGGCGCTGCTCGGCGCGCGGCCCCTCGGGGAGTGCGACCTTCTTCACGGCCACCTCGCGCCCCGTGCTGCGGTCGTGGGCCTGCCACACCTTGGCCATGCCGCCGCGCCCGATGACGCCGCGCAGCTCGTACTTGCCGGCCAGCAGGCCGGCCTTCTCCGCCTCGGCCAAGATGTCGGGCACCGCCGCCCTGCGCTGGGCGCGATGCGTGCCGACGACGAGCACATCGACGTCTTGGAGGTTGAGGCGGCGCCAGAAGGGGAGCAGGCCGAGCGCCAGCAGCGCGGCCGCCCCGGAGCCCACCGCGACCGTGCGCGGCTCGGGGCCTTGGCGCGCCGTCGCGGCCGGGCGCGGCCGGGCGGACGGCGTCTGGGCGGCCGCCCCGGCGGGGGGCGACGGGGCCTCCGCGAGGGAGCCGGCCCCGGAGTGGGCGTCGAACGACGCCGCGGATTCTTCGGCTCGGGCTTGGGGGGCGCTTAGCGCGCTGAGGTCCACATTGGAAGGCTGCGCGGCGGCGGGCGCGGCTTCGGCGGGCCCGGTCTCCGCCGCCGGGGCCGCCGACCGCGCCGCCTCGCAGGCCACGACGAAGAGCTCGGGGTCGAACGGCACGCCGCCGCGCAGGCTCTGATAGCGTTCTTCGGCGCGCTTGTAGACCGCGGCCGCCTTCGCGAAATCCGCCTTCTCGTCCAAGAGGTCGACCTCGGCGTCGCGCACGGCGTCGGGTGCCGCCGCGCGCCGCGCCGATTCGAGCCTGGCCTCGGCCGACTCGAACTGGCGACGCTCCTTGAGCAGCGCCGCGCGGGCTTCCGACACGCGCTTGTCCGCGTCCTTGGCCTGGTCCACCGGCTGGGCCCAGGCGCCGGAGCAGAGGAGGAGGGCGGACAGGGCCAGGCCGGCGGGCTTCACGCGGGCCCCTGCCCGCCGCCGAGGAAGGCGTCGAGCCTCCGGGAGAACTCTTTGGCCGTGGACAGGCGCGTCTGGGGGTCCGGGTCCAGGCACTCGTCGATGAAGGCGTCGAAGGCCGGGGGGAGGCCCGGGACCTCTGCCGAAGGCTTCGCGTAGCCCTTGCGGGCCTTCAGCTCGGCCGTGGCTTCCATAGGGAAAGGCAGGCGCCCCGTGACCATCTCGTAGAGGCACACGCCCAACGAATAGAGGTCCGACACCGGGGTGACCACTCCCGACTCCGCCTCGGGCGCCATGTAGCTCGGCGTGCCGACGATGGTCTGGGTATGGTCGAGCAGGAGCCCGCGGGCGTCGCGCTTGGCGGCCTCCTGCCCGAGCGCCGGGTCGACCTTCTCATCGATGCGGCGGGCGATGCCGAAGTCCATGACCTTGACGAAGCCTTGCTCGGTGACCATGATGTTCGCCGGCTTGAGGTCGCGGTGCACGACCCCCCGCGCATGGGCGAAATCCAGGGCGTCGCAGACGGGCTTGAGGAGCCGCGCCGCGTTGCCGAGGGGGATGCGGCGCGCCTCGGCGAGGAGGTGCTGGACCGTCTTGCCTTTGGCCAACTCGAAGACGAGGTAGAGCCCGGACGGGAGGTCGAGCACGGCGTAGATGCCGATGATGGCGGGGTGGTGCAGGCCGGCCACCGTCCGAGCCTCTTTGAGGTAGAAGTCCCTGCCGGCCTCCCCCATCGCCCCGACCTCGGCCGACATGTTCTTGATGGCGACCAAGCGGCCCAGGGACTGGTCCACGGCCTCCCAGACCTCGCCCATCCCGCCGCGGCCTATGATGCGCGTCCGGCGGTACTTGCCGGCGAGCAGGCCGTCGAGCTCCACGGGCTCCGCCGCCGGCTTGGGGGGGGGACGGGCCGCTTCGACGGGCCTCTGTAGCGCTCCGTATCCGACCGCGCCGAGGAACCCCACGACGAGGAGCAGCGCCATCCCGGCGGCGGCGAGGCCCGCGCCCCCCAGCCGCTCGCGCCAGGCGTCGAGGAAGCCCGGCCCCGCGCCCGCGGACATGCACAGGCCCGAACGCCCCGACTTGGCGAGCGTCCGGTAGCGGTCCGCGGCTCCGGGGTTTATCTGGCCGGTCCTGTCGAAATCCTCCGCCGCGCCGCCCGAGTCTCCCCGGGCCTGGCGGGAGATGCCGCGCAGCCCCCAGGACTCGGCGTTGCGCGGGTCGCTCTGCACCGCCCGGCCCGCCATCAGCTCCGCCGTCGGGTAATCCCCGAGACAGAACCGGGCGAAGGCGAGCTGGCGCAGAGCCTCGGGGTTCTGCGCGTTCTGTTCGAGGGAGGCCTCGGCCGCCGTCGCGGATTCGTCGTAGCGGCCCATCCGGTTGAGCGCGTGGGCCTTCAGGTTGTACGCGCGGGCGTTCTCCGGGAAGGCCGCCAAAGACGCGTCGGCCGCCTGGAGCGCGCCCGCATAGTCCTGCCTGCGCATGGCGTCGACGGCGGAGTCGATGGAGAGCAGGGCCCGCTTCTGATCCTCGGTCAGCGCGCCGCCCTGGGCGTTCGCCCAGGGGCCGCAACAGAGCAGCAGGAGCAGGGGAGGGGCGACCCGCACCGCGCTCTAACCCACGGCGACGGCGTCGGCCAGCTGGGTGAGGCGCTGCGCCAGGGCGGCCGGCCCCGGAATCGCCCCGGAGGACGCGTCGGCGATGAGGGCCGCCGCGCCGGCCCCGACCGCCGGCGCCTTGCCGGGCCGAGGCGGCTCCCCGGTCAGCAGCTCGCCCAGGCATTCGGCCACGGCCTGGACGTCGCTGCGGCCCAGCTGCTCCGCGCGCGCAACCGGCAGGTCGACGAGCTTCACATAGCCGTCGTCGGTGAGCATCACATGGATGAGCTCGAGCCCGCCGCAGACCACGCCCTGCGCGCGCGCGTATTCGAGCGCCTCGCAGACGGGCCGGAGCATCCGGCACGCCTCGTCGATGCGCATGGGGCCCTTGGCCGCCAGGACCTGGCGCAGCGAGCGGCCCTTGAGGAACTCGTGGACCAGGAAGGTGCCGCGCGGCCCCTCGATGACCTCGAAGACGTCCACGACTCCGGGATGGTGGACGGAGGCCAGGCGGCGCGCGTCGTCGGCCGCCGACCCAGAGGCGAGCTTCAGCACCTGGGCCGAGCGCCCGAGGGACTGGTCCTTGGCCTCCCACATCTCCCCGCGCCCGCCGCTGGGCACCGCCAGGCCGAGCGCGTACTTCCCGGCCAGCAGGCCGTTGTCGGCCACGCCCAGCGCCTCGGCGATGGTCGGCTTGGGGGGGGCGCGGCGCGAACGCCTCCAGGCCCAGCCGGCGGCGCCGGCCAGCGCGGCGACGAGGGACACCATGACGGCCCAGACCGTGGCCATCCCTCCGGCGATGGGGATGCCGTCGGTGCCGACCTGGTCGAGCAGGCCCAGGCTCTCGGTGTCCTTGGGGTCGAAGATGTCCTTGCCCGCCCGGGCCGCGTTCAGCGCCTCGTAGTACTTGGAATCGAGCAGCGCGGCCCGTTCCAGCGCGGCGATCATGCAGCCGCGGTCCCCTTTGAGTTGACAGGCGGCCGCCTGCAGATAGAGGCCGTTGGCCTCCAGGACCCCGTTGCCGGCCCTCTGGGCCAGGGAGATGGCCTGCGCCGTGCTGGCCATGGCGTCGTTGGTCCTGCCCATGAAGAGCTGGGCCTGCGCCTTCTCGAGCAGCGCGCGGGACTTCATCTCGTCGCCCGAGGCCAGCGCCTCGGCCTGGCGCGCCGCCTCCTCGGCCTTGGCGTGCATCCCCAGCTTGTTGAGCGTCTTGGCGTAGAGCAGGTAGCCGTTGGGGTCGCCCGGCGCCAGCTCGATGGCCGACTCCGCCTCGGCCAGGGCGCCCTTGTAGTCCTTGAGGCCGTAGCGGGATTCGCCCGAGCTCAAGGTCGCCCGCAGCGCCTGCGCGCCGTCGCGCATGTCGGCGTAGCGGCCCGAAGCCAGGCGCCGCGCGCCTTCGGGGTGGCCCTTGGAATCCGGGAAACGCATCTCCCCGGCGTTGATGTTGAGCCCTTGGACCGAGGCGACCGCGTCGAGCCCCAGCTTCTGGTGCGCGGCCATCGCGTCGGCGGTGGTCTGGCCGCCCTTGTACTCGCGGCCCGGAGGCAGCTCGGGGACGCGGATTTCGTACTGCTTGGGCGGGTCGAGACGGGCCAGCCAAGAGGGGGGGGCGGGAGTGCCCGAACCGATGATGAAGGCCGGGCCTTCCGGGCGCTTCACGGCGCCGGGGCCGCCGTCGCCCTTCAGGAAATTGTTGTCGTCGAGCGGGTTCTCCATCCTGAGGGGCGGGGGCTCCTTTATCCCGGTCCCCGGCGCGCCAGGCTCACTCGCGCCGGGCCCGCCCCCGCCGGCCAACAGCGCCGCGGCCTGGGCCGGGGTCAGGCCGTTCGGATTGACGGCTAGGCCGACCTGGCCTTCATGGCCCTGCACATAGGAGGGACCGCCGTCATAGGGTTTCCCCTGGGATTGGCCGTAGTCCGGTTTTCCGCCGCCCTGCGAGGGGCCGCCGCCCTGCGCCGCCGCGGCCCCGGCCCGGGCGGCGTCCTTCCTGTCGTCCTCCCAGCCGGAATCGCCGGCCGCCTTCGCTCCGGCCTTGGCGCCTTCGGAGAAGGACCCGCCGTTCTTCATCGAGGCGATGCCTCCGATGATGGCGCCGAGGATGGCCCCGGAACCGATGCCGCCGCCGTGGCCGCCGCCCTTGCTTTCACCCCCGCCGCCGCCCGAACCCTTGCCGCCTGAATCGGATTTTCCGCCGGAGGAGCCGCCGCCCCCGAAAATCCTCCCGAGAAGGCCGGCCTGGGCGCCGATGGGCGCCAGGGTCAAAGCCGCCCCGAGAAGGGCCGTTCCGGTCAGGGTTTTCATCAGCCGCGCCATAGCGCCTCCGCAATGGACGCCGGAAGGGGGTTCCGGCGCCGCATATCCAGTATTGTCCCTCCTCCTTGATATGTCAAGCCTCGCTTACCTTTCCCTTACCACCCGACGCGCCGTAAAATCTGTATATAATCGCGGGGATGTCTTCGACAGCTCAGGAGACCGAAACGACGGCCGGGTCCACGGGCCTGGACGGCGGCTGGAGGGTCGTGCTCTTCAACTGCGAATGCCACAGCTTCGACGAGGTCGAACGCCAGCTGATCAAGGCCGTGCGCTGCTCGCTGGCCCAGGCCCGGGCCTGGTCCTGGGAAGTCCACAGCAAGGGCTCCGCCGTCGTCTACAAGGGCCCGCAGGAACGCTGCGAGGCCGTGGCCGGCGTGCTGGAAGACATCAAGCTGGCCGTTAAGGTGAGCCAATGACCCCTCCCGTCTCCTCGATGCCGAGCCGCACTCTGGGCCGCTCCGGGATCAAAGTCTCCGAAATCGGCTTCGGGGGCTGGGGCATCGGGAAGTCGATGTGGGGCCGGACCGAAGACGAGGAATCCCTGCGCGCCCTGCGCGCGGCCATCGAGCACGGCGTCGATTACTTCGATACGGCCGCCGTGTACGGCCACGGGCACAGCGAGCGGCTCATCGCCGCGGCGCTGCGCGAGTCCGGCGCGAAGGCCGTCGTCGGGACGAAGGTGCCCCCCAAGAACATGGAATGGCCGGCCCACCAGCACACCCGGTTGGCCCATACCTTCCCCGCCGACTGGGTTCGCTCCAACGCCGAGCGCTCCCTGCGCAACCTCCGGCGCGACGCCATCGACCTGCTGATGTTCCATGTCTGGAACGACCGCTGGCTCAGCGACCCGCTGTGGCCCGAGACGCTGGCCGTCTTCTCCGAGCTCCGCCGCGAAGGGAAGGTCCGCTTCGTCGGGCTCTCGGTGAACTCGGACGACCCGGACTCGGCGCTGGGAGCCGTGGAGGCGGGGGTGGTCGACGCCGTCCAGGTCATCTTCAACCTCTTCGACCAGAGGCCGCTGGCCCGCCTCCTGCCCGCCTGCCGCGCGAAGGGGGTCGGCGTCATCGTGCGCTGCCCGTTCGACGAGGGGGGGCTGACCGGACAGCTCACCCCCGACACCAGGTTCACCGCCGAGGACTTCCGCGGCTATTATTTCGGAGGGGACCGCCTGGCCGAGACCTGCCGGCGGGCCTCCGCCCTCAAGAGCCTGCTCGTCCCGGCGCACGCGGCCGGGCTGGCGGAAGCGGCCCTGCGCTTCTGCCTGAGCTTCCGGGACGTCGCCACCGTCATCCCGGGGATGCGCACCGCCGAGCACGCCGCCGCGAACGCACGGGCGGCCGACGGCCGCCTGCTGCCCGGCGACCTGCTGGCCGAGCTCGCCGCCCATGCCTGGAACAGGAACTTCTACCGTTGACCGGGTATAAAATCCTTAACATGGGTCAGCTACCATGGCGGCAAGGATGAAGGCACGGGCATTGCGGACCCTCGCTGCGGCGCTCGCCGCCGGCCTCGCTCTCGAGGCGGCGGCTTCCGCCGCGCGCCTGTCGCGCACGCGCAAGGAGCGCCATTACGAGCCTCCCGCCGAAGAGGAGGAAGCCCGTCCCGAGCCGAAGAAGGAGAAGTCCAAGAAGCGCCTCAAAGGGCGCGAGGCCGCGGCCGAGTCGTACGACGCCGCGCTGACCGCGTACCGCCTCGGGGATTTCGCCGCGGCCGGCGCGGTGCTCAACGACGCGATCGACGCCGACGACGGGTTCATGCCGGCTTGGGCGCTGCGCGCGCAGGTGCGCGGAGCCGCCGGGGACACCGAGGGGATGCTCCGCGACATCGTCAAGCCGCTGCGCGGCTCACGCTCCGAGCCGGCCTTCCGGCGCGCCCGCGCCGACGCCAAGACCCTCGCCGGACGGCCGGCCGAGGCGGTGAAGGACTACGACGCAGCCCTCGACAAGGACTCCGACGACCCGGAAGCATACCTGGGACGCGGCAGGGCCCGGCGCTCGCTCGGAGACCTCGACGGGGCCATCGACGACTTCCAGCGCGCCGTCAAGGAGCGCCCCGACCACCTCACCGCCCGCATCCACCTGGCCAGGGCCTACGCGGACGCCGACAAGGTCCCGCAGGCCGTCCGGGAGCTGACCCGCGTCCTCAACGGCAACAGGGACTTCTCGATGGCCTACGAGGTCCTCGCCTCCGTCCTGGCCTCGCAGGGCGACGAGCGCGCCTTCCCCGCCTGGTCGCGGGCCATCCAGCTCTCGCCGGAGAACTCGCGGCCCCGGGTCGGCCGCGCGCTCATGTACCTCAAGAAGGGGAACAAGACCCTCGCCGAGAAGGACTTCGTCGAGGCCATCCGCCTGGCCCCCAAGGACTTCGCCCCGCTCTACAACCGCGGGGAATCCTGGTGCCGGCTCGGCAACAAGGAAGGCTGCGTCGCCGACTTCAAGGCCGCGCTGGCGCTGGACGTCCCGGACGCCGAGGCCGCCGCGGCGATGGGCGACCGGCTGGCCGAGAACGAGCAGCTCGACGACGCGCTGGCCATGTACTCGAAGGGCCTCGCCGCCGCCCTCGCCGACCCCCGCATGGGGTCCAAGGCGCTGGCGGCCATGGTCCTGACGCGCCGCGCGGCCGTCTTCGTCCGGATGAACGAGTCCCGCAAGGCCTTGGCCGACCACAACGCGGCCGTCTCGGCCGCGCCCGACGACCCGGGCGTCTGGCTGGCCCGCGCCGAACTCTCGGCCAAGCTGGGCGACCCTCGGCGGGCCGTCGCAGACTTCGACAAAGCCCTGACGCTCAAGCCCGACCACGCCCGCGCCCTGCTCGGCCGGGGCACCCTCCTCGCCGAGGCCGGCAAGGCCGAAGAGGCCGCCGCGGACTTCACGGCGGCCATCAAGGCCGACACCCAGCTCGGCGCGGCCTATGCCCGCCGGGGACGGCTGGCCGCGGCCGCCGGCGCGTGGGACGAGGCCTTGAAGGATTTCACCAAGGCGGTGGAGGTCGACCCCGGCGACCCGGAGTCTCTGCTCGACCTGGGCGTCGCGCGGCTGCGCCGAAGGGAGTTCTGGAAGGCCATCGCCGCCCTGGACCGCTCCCTCAAGCAGGGCGGGCCGGCGGCGCCGGCGCGCGCGGCCAGGGCCGAAGCCCGGGCCGCACTGGGGATGACCAGCCAGGCCCTGATAGACCTCGACGAGGCGCTGAAGGCGGACCCGAAGTCCTCCGAGCTCTACACTCTGGCCGGCTTCGTCGAGCTCAAGCTGCGCGCCTATCCCGAGGCGATCCGGGCCCTCGACCGCGCCGTGGCGCTCGACCGCAAGAACTCGCGCGCCTTCCGCCTCCGGGGCCTGGCCCACGCCGGCCGCGGCGAGCTCGCCGAGGCCTCCAACGACATGCACAAGGCCGTGGACCTCGCCCCGCGCCCCGTCGGCGAACTCGTCGACCTCTGCCATGTGGAGCGCCTGCGCGGCCGCACCTCGCGGGCCGTCGACGCGTGTTCCAAGGCCCTGCAGCTCGACCCGGACCGCGGCTGGGCTTACATCCAGCGCGGGCTGGCCTACCTCGCGGGCGGCGACGCCTCCCGCGCGGCCCGGGACCTCGACGACGGGAGCCGCCTCGAGCCGCCCCGCCCCCAGGCCCTGCTCGCGCGCTCCATCGCCCATGCGGCGCTGCGCCAGTACAAGGAATCCGACCGGGCTTACCGCGAGGCGGTCGGCATCGATCCGATGGTCAAGTCCGCGGACATCACGCTCGGGGAAGACCCCGGCCCGGCTTGGGACTTCCGCGCGCGCATCGACGCCCTCTCCGGCCTGATCGAGAAGGACGCAGACGACCCCTACTCCTTCCTCGTCCGCGGCAACGCGCTGCACAACGCGGCGCTCTACGACCAGGCCATCCTGGAGTACACCCGCGCGCTGGAATCCGACGGGCGCCTGACCGCCGGCTACCTGGCCCGCGGAGCCGCCCTCGCGGCGCAGGATTCGCTCGACGCCGCCGAGCAGGACTTCCGCAGGGCCGTCTCCCTGTCTCCCAAGGACCCGCTGGCCCACCTGAACCTGGTCACCCTCCTGACCGCGCGGCGCAAGTACGGCGACGGCCTCAAGACCGCCATCGACGCCCTGAAGGCGCAGGCGGACAGCCCCTATGCCGAGTCCTATGTCAAGGCCGGGAACCTGCGCTACTTCCTGCGCGAGGTCGAGCGCGCGCAGGAGAACTACGACTACGCCATCAAGTTCTCGCCCAACCACGCCTCGGCCCACAACGGCCTGGGCCTGACCTATTTCGCGCGCAAGGCCTACGAGAAGGCCCTGGAGAGCTTCAGCCGGGCCATCGAGCTGATGCCCGACCACGACCGCTACTACCGCAACCGGGCGTCCACGTTCGTGAACATGGGCCAGTTCGAGAACGCCGTCTCCGACTACAAGCTGGCGCTCTCGGTCAACCGCGACCCGACCATGGTCGAGGAATACCAGCGCCTCATCGAGGCCTCCCAGGCCCGAGTCGGCTCCCAGGCGTCGAGCAAGTAGCCGCCGCCTCGAAAAAACAATAGAATCGCCGCACGATGCGCATCCCGGAGCTCTTGGCGAGCGGTCCCGTCTTCTCTTTCGAGTTCTTCCTGCCCAAGACCGAGGCCGAGCTGCCCCGTTTCAAAGAGACGGTCCGCGAGCTCAAGGCCCTCCGGCCCGGCTTCGTCACGTTGACCTACGGCGCGGGCGGCTCCGAGCGCTCGCGGACCATCGACACCGCCGGGGCCATCAAGAGCGAGCTCGGCATCGAGACGGCCGCGCACCTGACCTGCATCGCCCATACCCGCCGGGAGCTCCAGGACATCTTCTCCCGGCTCAAGGCGCACCGCATCGAGAACATCGTCGCGCTGAGGGGGGACGCGCCCAAGGACGGCAGCGCGCCGCCCCCCGAGCGCCGCGAGGTCCCCTTCGCCGCCGACCTGGTGCGCCTGGTCCGCGCGGCGGGCGGCTTCTCCGTCGCCGTCGCCGGCTACCCCGAGAAGCACCCGGAGGCCCCCTCGAAGGAAGCCGACCTCGCCCGCCTCAAGGAGAAGGTGGACGCCGGGGGCGACTGGGTCATCACCCAGCTCTTCTTCGACAACAAGGACTACTTCGGCTTCGTCGAGCGCGCCCGCGCAGCCGGGGTCTCGTGCCCGATCATCCCGGGCATCATGCCCGTCACCAGCGCCCAGCAGACGCGGCGCTTCACCGAGATGTGCGGGTCCCGCATCCCTGAGGAGCTCTCCGCCCGGCTCGCCGCCTGCGGGGAGGACAAGGACGCCGTCGTCTCCGTCGGTGTCGCGTGGGCGTTGCAACAGTGCCGGGGGCTCCTGGCGGGCGGTGCCCCGGGAATCCATTTCTACACCCTCAACCGGTCGCATTCGACCGCGCAAGTCTTAGAGACCCTGCGCAAGGGATGATCCTCGGCGCCGCGCTCGCCGTGCTGGCTTGCGCGCCCGCCGGCCCGGCGCGGGCCCAGGGAGAGTCCGCCCCGGTCGGCCAGGTCACCTTCAAGACGCTCAACGTCTTCGACCTGGACCAGCCGGAGGACGACTGGTGGCCCTTCGTCATGGCCAACAGGATCCACCTGGTGACGCGCCCCGCCGTGGTCCGGCGCGAGATGCTGCTCGCCCCCGGCGACCCGTTCGACCCCCTGAAGGCCATCGAGACCGAACGGAACCTGCGCACCCTGGGCTTCATCCGCCACGCGGCGGTGCTGCCGACCGCCCGCTCCGACGGGGCCGTGGACCTCCAGGTCCGGACCCAGGATTCCTGGACGCTCCAGCCCCGCCTGAGCATCGGCACGGAGGGAGGGGAGACCAGCACCGTGCTGGGGGTCTCCGAAGGCAACATCCTCGGCCTGGGCAAGCAGGTGTCCGCCTTCCACTCGCGCACCGGCAGCCGTCGGCGCAACGAGCTGCGCTACGGAGACCCCCGCCTGGTCGGGACCGAGGGGCGCCTGCTGACCCACTTCGCCGACACCGACCGCGGCAACGAGGTGGGCGTCCGCCTGCACCGCCCCTTCTATTCGCACGACTCGCCATGGGCGGCCGAGGCCTCCTGGGCGAAGGTCGCCCAGGACGAGACCCTCTATCGGGACGCGTCCCAGGTCAACGAGTTCCTGCACGACTACCGCTCCGCCCGGGCCCTGGCCTCGCTCCGGCTGGCCCAAGGCTCCAGCGTCGTGCACCGCGGCGGAGCGGGCTGGCGCTTCGAGCGCAGCCGCTTCGACGCGCAGACCCGGACCCTCCCCGGCGCCCTGCCGTCGCGCCGCACCCTCTCGGGGCCGCTGGCCGCCTACGCCCTCATCGAGCCGCGCTACCACAAGGCCGTCGACATCGACCGCATGAAGGTCATCGAGGACTTCAACCTGGGCTGGGAGCTGGGCGTAGAGGGCTCCCCGCTGCTCGACGCCACGGGCTCCGACCGCGACCGTTGGGGGCTGGGCGCCTCGCTGCAGAAGGGCCTGGCGCTGGGGGAAGGGCGCTTCGCCCTGGCCCAGGCCGTCACCGAGAGCCGCATGGCCGGGGGCCGCATCGACAACGGCATCCTCACCGGCAGCCTGAACCTGTTCTGGCAGACCACGATGCGCTACCGGCAGACCTTCGTGACCCATGCCGAGTACACGGCGACCAAGGCCCTGGACGCCGAACGCCAGCTCTCCATGGGCGGCGACACCGGCCTGCGCGGCTACCGCAACAACGCCTTCCAGGGCGCCCGGGTCATGACCGTCAACCTCGAGGACCGGCTCTTCTTCGACCGCAACGTGATGCGGCTCATGTACTTCGGTGCGGTGGCCTTCCTCGAGGCCGGCTCGGCCATCCCCGACGGCGCGCGCTTCGGCCGCGCTCCCTGGAAGGCCGACCTCGGCCTCGGGCTGCGGATTTCGTCGTCGCGCTCGGCGGCGGGAGGGGTGCTGCGCATCGACGGGGCCTACGCCCTCAACCGCGGGCCCGGAGGCTCGCGCTGGGTGCTGACCCTCAAGGGGGGGCAGGCCTTCTCCCTGGGCGGCAGCGCAAACAAGCCCCTCCTGCGCAAGCCCGACGCCATCCTGGCCGACGACAGCCCTTCGGACAGGCTGCGCAGGAGATGAGTTTTGTTAGTATGAAGCCATGCGCTGGCTGAAATGGCTCTCCCTCGCCGCCGGGGCTTCGGCCGCCCTGCTGCTGGCCGCCGCCCTGGCTCTGCGCGCCCTCTTCCCGCCGGAGAAGGTGAAGGCCCTGGCCCTGACCCGCATCTCCGCCGCGCTCGGCCGGGAGGTGCGCCTCCAGTCGGCCGACCTCGGCCTGCGCGGCGTCCGGCTGGAAGGCGTGGAAATCTCCGAGGTCCCCGACTTCAAGGCGGGGACGGCCCTTAAGGCCGCGCGCCTGCGCGTGGCCGTGCGGCTCTGGCCGCTGGTGGCCCGGCGCGAGGTGGTCTCCGACGAGCTGGTCCTGCAGGACTTCGAGGCGTCTTATATCGAGCGCGCCGCTCCGCCCGCCGCGCCGGCGCCGCGGTCGCCCGCCGCTCCGCCGGCCGAGAAGGCCGCCGCCGGCGCCGTCTTCTCGGTCCGCAAGGTGTCCATCGAAGGGGGGAAGGTCCTATACCGCTCGCGCGACGGCCTCGAGGTCCTGTTGACGCAGACGGCGTTCTCGGCCGCCGGGGTCGGCCTCGACGGGCCGTTCGCCTATTCCCTCTCGTGCTACTTCTCGGCCAAATCGGGCGATGCGGCGCACTCGGGCAGGCTCTCCGCCCAGGGCGAGTTCGACCCCGCCTCCGGGGACTTGGCCAAGGCCGCGCTGACCCTCAAGCCGCTGTCCGTGACGGTCGACGGCCTCTCGGCCAAGGCCGAGGGGCGCCTCGACGGCCTGCGTGAGCCGAAGGCCTCCCTCGAGCTGTCCTTGCCCGCGCTGACCCGGGGCAACACCCCGGCGCTGGCCGCGCTCCCTGAGGGCTTCGCCCTGCCGGCCCTGACGGGTCCGCTCAAGGCCGCCGTCGGAGCGAAGGGCCTGAGCATCGAGACGCTCTCCCTGAAAGGGGACGGGGCCGCGCTGGAGCTCAAGGCCGCCCAGAACGGGACGCGCTGGGACGTCCCGAAGGCCCGGCTGTCCTGGGGCCCGGTCTTCCTGAGCGTCTCAGGGACGGCCGACACCGGGACCAAGGGCGGGCCGAGCATCGACCTGCGCGTCCGGCTCGACCCGATGTCGCTGGCCAAGGCCGCCGAGCTCGTCCCCGGCGCCACCGCCTACGCGGCCTCCGGGACGCTCTCGGCCGAGCTCTCGGCCAAGGGGCAAACCTCCGACCCCGTGCTCGCCGGCGCGGTGACGCTGGAGAAAGCCTCCGCCAAGGTCTCGGGCCAGACGCTGAGCGGCGTCGAAGCCACGCTAAAACTCACGCCGGACACGGCGGCAGGGACTCTGACGGGGACCTTCAACGGCTCCCCGTTCCAGGCCAAGCTCAACGGCAAATCGCTGCGCACCGCCCCCGACGTCCGCCTAGACGCCAAGCTCGACCGCCTCGACCTCGCCTCGCTGCCCGCGGGAGCCGCTCCCTCCGAGGGTTCCGAGGCCAAGAAGGGAGGGAAGCCCGCTCCCGCCGGACGCGCCAAGGGCGGCGGCGCGGGAAAGCCCTTCAAGGCCGCCGGGACCTTGACCGTCGGCGCGGTGAAGCACGCCAACTTCGAAGCCTCCGAGGCCAAGCTGGCCTTCGACCTGAAGGGCGTCGGTTCGGACCAGGCCCGGCTCGACGGCTCGGCGACGCTGCGCATCGGCCCCGGGCGCTTCGAGGACCTGAAGCTCCTCGCCTCCGACAAGCCCATCCTCAAGGCCCTGCTCCTGCCCGTCATCATCCTGCAGAAGACCGCCTCGTTCATCCGCGTGCCGTTCTTCCCGCGCTTCGACACCTTCACCTTCACCGAAATCCGCGGGGACTACGCGGTCAAGGACGGCGTGCTGACGGTGCGGCAATCCAAGCTCGACGGGTCCTCGGCGGACGCGGAGCTTACGGGCACGCTGGACCTGCTCAAGGACGCCCTCGACATGAAGGCCAAGGTCCGCATCGGCGGCCAGGGGGCGGTCAAGCTGGGGGGGACGGTGGCCTTCAAGGTCCGCGGCACCATGGCCGCCCCGTCGGTCTCCGTCGACGCCGCATCCATCCTCAAGCAGCCCGCCGTGGACAAGGCGGTGGGCGACGTCCTCAAGCAGGGCGAGAACCTGCTCAAAGGCCTCTTCAAGTAGCGCGCGGCCTGCCCAGCGCCCAGAGCGCCGCCGCGCAGGCCAGCGCCAGGCCGTAGACCGCGTCCCCGACGAGCATGAACGGCGTGCGTCCCTCCATCAGGGCGACGGTGGCGTTCAGCGAGCCCTTGGCGTCGACGGCCAGGGCGGCGCTCAACCGGCCCACCGGGTCGATGACGGCGCTGACCCCGGACGGCGTGCCGCGCACGTAGGAGCGCCGGTTCTCCACGGCCCGCATCATCACGATGCGCAGGTGCTGCCAGGGCTGGACCTCCTTGTCGTAGGACCACTGGTCGCTCGACGGGTTGACGAGGACCTGCGCCCCGGCCAGCGAGAGCCGGCGCGCCACGGCCGTGCGGACCGCGTCGTAGCAGATGAAGACCCCGAGCCGGCGCCCGTCGGCCATCGTCAGGACGCGCGAGGGACCCGGGATGACCCGCTTGAGCCTAGGGGTCAGCCTGTGCAGGGCGGGGAGGAAGCGCTCCAGCGGCAGCCATTCCGCCAGCGGGGTCGGGTGGACCTTGATGGTCGTGCCCAGGACGGACCCGCCCGGACCCTTGAGCACGGAGGCGTAGTGGCGGCTGGGCAGCGCGGCCGCGTCGGTGACGGGGCTCTCGGCCTGGGCCGTGACCAGCGCGTGCGCGGCGAACGGCAGGTCGGCGGCCAGGCGCGGGCCGAACCGCGCCCCGTCGAGGAGCGGACGCTCGAAGGCGGGGTCGTCGGCGGCGAAGCGCAGCGTCCGTTCGTAGCTGTTGTGCGGCCAGACCACGAGGTCGGCCGGTGCCTGCGCCAGGGCCCGGACGGAGAGTTCGCGGTAGTAGGCGATGTTCGGCTCGGCGGAGTCGCCGGTGTTGCGGGCCAAGAGCGGCAGGTCGCCCTGCAGGACGGCGACGCTGAGCACGCGGCCGGCGGCGCGGGCCGCGTCGGCCTGCCGGTCCACGGCCCGCATGCGCGCCAGCCCGTAGCCTTCGTTCAGGAGGCAGGCCAGCGCCGCGGCCGCCGCCCAGCGCCCGCCGCGCGGCAGCCGGGCCGCGGCGTAAAGCGCCGCGTTCACCGTGAAGATGAGCAGAGCCAGGCCCCCGGTACCCCACAGGTCCAGGCTCTGCACGGCGGGCAGGTGGGCCAGCTGCGTGGTCGCCACGCAGGCCGGATAGACCTGCGGGAACAGCCCCTCGGAGGCCGTGAAGCAGGGGACCGCGCAGAGCGCCAGGGCGGCGCGGGGGTCATAGCCGCGCCGTGCCAGGCGCGCCGCCAGCAGCCGGGCGGCCGCCGTGGGGACGGCCACCATCAGGGCATGGTAGGCGATGACGGCGCAGGCCAGGAGCAGCCGCCAGGCCTTCGGCCCTGCCGCATACTGCAGGGTGACGGGGAAGAACCAGTACATCGCCACGCCCCAGGCCGCGCCGCCCCAGGCCCAGGCCCTGAAGAAGGCCCGGGAAGGCGAATCGTCTTCGATGAGCCACAGGAGGGCGGCCACCGCGCCCCAGACGGGCAGGCCCGGGCCGCCGGGCCAATAGCAGGCCCCGGCCGAGGCGGCGGAGAGGAGGAAGGCCGCGCCGCGCGTCGTCGCCGGCGAGGGACCCGCTCCGGGAAGGTGCAGGCGGGACATGCTCCACGGAGTTTGGGCCAAGAAGCTCGCCTTCGTCAAGAACCCGGGCATAGCGACGCCGCCGTCCGTCTTGCGCGTTGCGGACCCGCATGTTACATTTCTACCGTGGCTCCCGAACCGGAGAACCGCGGCCCCATCCTGGCCCTCGTCGTCGTGATGGGGCTCAGCGGCCTGGCCGCGTCCTTCGTGATGCTGCGCGGCGGCACGGCTGCGCCGGCCCCCCCTGCCAAGGCCCGCGCCGCCGACGGCAGGCCGGCCCGCGCCTGGCCGGATTCCGAGGCGCCCGAGGTGCCTGACGCGTCGATGATCAGCCAGGCGCCGGAGCGCTCCTCTATAGACCTGGTCGCCCGCCCCGAGGGCTCCGCGCGGGACGAACGGCCTGGGGGGGAGGCCAAGACCGCCTCGGCCTCGGAAGGCACGAGGGCCGCCAAGCCCGCCGCCGCGCCCGGGCCCGGCCCCGGCGCGGCCGGAGGCCTGAGCGACGATGAGAAGTCCATGATGGGCGAGGTCGCCGGACGCGACCTGACCGACCCGCGCAAGGCCAAAGAAGTGGCCGCCAGCGACCCGCTGTGGTCTGCGGCCATCAAGGCGCTTGCCGGCTATCCCCGCCTGATGGCCTACATCCTCAACAACGACACCGTGGTCAAAGCCTTCATGTCCCGGCCGACCTCGCAGAAGAACTGCAACAGCGCCTCCGCGTTCACCAGCTATCTCAGCGACACCAAGCGCCCCAGGGGCGTCTCCCATGCCATGGACGTCTTCGACAAGGTCCTGCACGCCTCCCCTGAAAACCCCACCGTGATATTCTCCTCGAAACTGGCCGGGGCGTACCAGGAATGCCCCTCGGTCAAAGCCATCGTGAAGGACCCCGTGGCCATCGGGAGCATCGCACAGTCCAACACCCGGATGCTCGGGATGATGATGGACCCGGCCATAATGAAGGGATTGGCGGCGAACCCCGCCGCCCTGGCCTCGTTCCAGAGCGTCCAGAACACCCTCGGCCAATAGCCCTTCCGACCCCCCATGTTATTGTAGGATAACGCCTTATGAGGAGAGGATTGCCGCTGTTGGCCTTAGCTCTGCTTCCGGGCTGTTCGCTCTCCACCGTCGCGCTGCGCGCCACCGCCAGCCTCATCGACCAGGGTCGCCCCGCCGCGCGGGGGGAGAGCGACCCCGAAATCGCCCGCCTCGCCCTTCCCGGACAGCTCAAGCTCGTGGAGACCTTGCTGGAGAGCGACGCCGGGAACCCCGGCCTGCTCGGCACTCTGGCCGAGGGCTGGGCCGGCTATGCCTACCTCTTCGTGGAGGAGGCGGACCTCGCCCGCGCCGCGGCCCTGTACCGCCGCGCGGCCCTCTACGGGCTGCGCCTGCTCGCCCGCAAACGCGCGTTCAAGGAGCTCGACGCCCTCTCCCCCGACGCCCTGGACGCCGCGCTCAAGGAGGCCGGGCCCGCCGATGTCCGCGGGCTCTACTGGACGGCCACCGCCTGGGCCGGCTGGGCCAACGCCGCCAAGAGCGACCCGGCCGCGCTGGCCGCCGTCCCGAAGGCCGCCCGCCTCATGGAGCGCGTCCTGGCCCTGGACCCCGCCTTCGAGCACGGGGGCCCCGACCTCTTCTTCGGGGTCTACTACGCCTCGCGCCCGCGCATCGCCGGCGGGGACAGCTCGCGCGCCCTCAAGCACTTCGAGGCCGCGCTGGCCCGGGAGGGACGGACCTATCTGCAGGCCCAGTACCTGATGATGCGCTACTTCGCCGTGGCGGAGCTGGACGAGGAGCTCTTCAAGCGCCTCGGCGCCGAGCTGGCGGCGGCCGACCCTGCCGCCCTGCCCGACGCGCGCCTCGCTAACGAGGTGGCGCGCCGTCGGGCCGCGGCGCTCTTGGAGAAGACCGATGACCTGTTTTGAGATCCTCGCCCTCACGCTGATGCTGGCCGCTCCCGGCCGCGCGGCCACCATCAAGTTCGCCACGCTGGCCCCGGACGGGACCGACGCGATGAACACGATGGAGGCCATCGACAAGGAGGTCCGGGAGAAGACCGGGGGCAGCCTCAAGTTCAAGTTCTACTCCGGCGGCCGGCAGGGCGACGAGAAGGACATGGTCCGCAAGATCCGCGTCGGCCAGCTCCAGGCGGGAGGCTTCACCGGCGTAGGCCTGGGGGAGGTCGCCCCGTTGGTGCGCGTGGTGGACGCGCCCTGGCTCTACCGCGACCTGGCCGAGATCGACCACATCTACGCCACCTTCGACGCCGATTTCCGCAAGGCCTTCGAGGATTCCGGCTACATCCTGCTGGGCTGGACCGAGGTCGGGTTCATCTACGTCTTCTCGAGGAACCCGGTGGCCGGCCCCGAGGACATGAAGAAGATCAAGATCTGGGTCTGGGAGGGCGACCCCATCGCCGAGGCGGCCTACGCCGCCTTGGGCGTGCACCCCATCCCTCTGTCCATCACCGACGTGATGACCTCGCTGCAGACCGGCCTGATCGACGCCGTGTACAACTCCCCGCTCTACGCCATCGCCCTGCAGTGGCATGAGAAGACCCGCTACATCCACGCCCAGCCCGTGGCCAACGCCTCCGGGGCGGTGCTGATCTCCAAGAAGGCCTTCGACGCCCTCACCGCCCAGGAGCGCGCCGTCCTCGTCGAGGTCTCCGGCCGGCGCCTCAAGGAGCTCAACGGGCGCATCCGCCAGGGCAACGTGGCGGCCCTGGAGCAGCTCAAGAAGCAGGGGCTGACCCTCGTCCCCGCCTCGCCGGCCGCCGTCAAGGCGTACGTGCAGGCCGGGACCCAGGCCCGCCGCGCGCTGGCCGGACGCCTCTATCCCGCCGCGCTGCTGGACCGCGTCGAGAAGTCCCTGACGGCCTATCGCGCCGCCAAGGACGCGAAGAAGTAGTGGCGTTCCTCAAAGAGGCCGAGCGGCGCCTGGCCGCGCTGGAGCAGGGCCTGCTGGCCTTCCTGCTCCTCGTCATGGTCTCCTTGAGCTTCGCCCAGGTCCTGCTGCGGGGGGTCTCCCTCGGCCTGCTCTGGGCCGACACGTTCCTGAGGCACCTCGTCCTCTGGACCGGCTTCCTGGGGGCGGCGCTGGCGGCCGCCGACGACAAGCAGTTCGCCATGGACGCCGCGCTGCGCCTGATGTCCGAGCGGGTCCGCGCCGGCGTCGGCCTGCTCCTGCACGCGCTGACGGCGGCGGTCTGCGTCCTGATGGTCCGGGCCTCATGGACCTTCTTCGCCTCCGAGAAGGCCGCCGCCTCCGTCCTGTTCTCGGCGGGGAGCCTGCATGTCCCGGCCTGGTGGTTCCAGGCCATCCTGCCCGCGGGCTTCGCCCTGCTCGCCGCCCACTATCTGCTCAAGGCCCTGCTGGCGGCCGGCGAGCTGCGGGGCAAGGCGGCATGAGCGGCTGGGCCGTCGCCCTCCTCGGGGTCGTCCTGGCCGGGCTGGGGGCCCCGGTGTTCGCCCTGCTGGCCGCGCTGTCCTTGTGGCTCTTCGCGGGAGCCGGCATCGACGCCTCGGCCGCGGTCATCGAGCTGTTCCGCCTGGCCAGCCTGCCGGCCCTCATCGCCATCCCGCTGTTCACCTTCGCCGGCTTCCTGCTCGCCGAATCCAAGGCGCCCCAGCGCCTGCTGGCCTTCGCCGAAGCCCTGTTCGGCTGGATGCCGGGGGGCCTGGCCGTCGTCGGGCTGGTCAGCTGCGCCGTGTTCACGGCCTTCACCGGCGCCTCTGGGGTCACCATCATCGCCCTCGGGGGGCTGCTGCACCCGATGCTGCTCAAGCAGGGCTATCCGGAGCGCTTCAGCCTGGGCCTGCTCACCTGCACCGGCAGCCTGGGCCTGTTGTTCCCGCCCTCCTTGCCCATCATCCTCTACGGCCTCGTGGCCGAGGTCTCCATCGACAAGCTCTTCCTCGCCGGGGCCCTGCCCGGCCTGCTGCTCTTGGGCGCCCTGGCCGTCTACGGCGTCGTCGCCGGCTGGAAGGCCGGCGTGCCCCGCACGCGCTTCTCGGCCGCGCATGTCCGGAGCGCCGCGCGCGCCGCGGTCTGGGAGCTGCCGCTCCCCGTGGTCATCATCGGCGGCATCTACGGGGGGAAGTTCACCGCCACCGACGCCGCGGCGGTGATGGCGTTCTATGTCTTCATCGTCGAGATGCTCATCTACCGCGACATCGCGTTCAAGGACCTGCCCCGCATCGTGCGCGAGAGCATGGTCCTGGTGGGCTCCATCCTCATCGTGCTGGGCTGCGCGCTGGGGCTCACCAACTACATGATCGACGCCGAGGTCCCGGACCGCCTGTTCGCCTGGCTGAGCCGCTTCGTGACCTCGAAGGTGGGCTTCCTCGCCGTCCTCAACGCCATCCTGCTCGTCGTCAACATGGTGGAGATATTCTCGGCCATCGTCATCGTCGTCCCCATCATCATCCCCATCGCAGCGCAATACGGCATCGACCCCGTCCACCTCGGGGTGATCTTCCTCTTGAACCTCGAGATCGGCTATATGACGCCGCCGCTGGGCCTGAACCTCTTCCTGGCGAACCGCCGCTTCGGCAAGCCCTTGCCGGAGCTCTACCGGGCCAGCTTCCCGTTCTGGCTGGCCCACCTCGCCATGTTGGCGCTGGTCACCTACTGGCCCCCTTTGAGCCTCGCCATCGTGCAGTGGAGGTCCCCCTAGATGACCCGCCCCCCGACCAAGAAGCAGGTCCGCGCCATGCTCGACAAGATCGTCGAGTCGCCGACCTACCGGAAGTCCTACCAAGACACCGAGTTCCTCGGGCGCGAAGAGCTGCGGCCCATCCGCCTCCAGCTCGAGTTGCTCAAGCCCGAGCTGGCGCTCACCGAGCTCGACATCCGCTCGACCATCGTGGTCTTCGGCTCGGCCCGCATCCACTCCCCGGAGGACGCGCGCGCGCGCGTTGCCGACCTGCGCCGCCGCAGCCGCCTACGGCCGCGAGATGCCGCTCTGGCGCGGAGCCTGGCGGCGGCGGAACGCCTGCTCGGGCTGTCGCGCTACTACGACGAGGCCCGGCGCTTCGCGAAGATCGTGACCAAGGCCTCGCAGGCCGACAAGAAGCGCGATTTCGTCATCGTCACCGGCGGCGGCCCCGGCATCATGGAGGCGGCCAACCGCGGCGCGTGGGAGGCCAAGGGGAAGTCCATCGGCCTCAACATCACCTTGCCCCACGAGCAGGAGCCGAACCCCTACCTCACGCCGGAGCTGAGCTTTCGCTTCCACTACTTCGCGCTGCGCAAGATGCACTTCCTGATGCGCGCGAAGGCCATGGTGGCCTTCCCCGGCGGCTTCGGCACCTTCGACGAGCTCTTCGAGACCCTGACCTTGGTGCAGACCTCCAAGAAGCACGGCCTGCCCATCATCCTCTTCGGGACGGACTTCTGGAAGAAGGTGGTGAACTTCGAGTACCTGGCCTTTACCGGGGTCATCTCCCCGCAGGACCTGAAGCTGTTCCGCTTCGTCGAGACGGCCGAGGAAGCCTGGAGCTCCATCCGGGAGTATTGGAAGCAGCGCGGCGGGATGGTGGGCCGGCAGCGCCGGACCCTGACCTCGGCCCATCTCTACGAGGCGCCCCTGGCATGAGGACGCGGGGGCTGGCGGTCGCTTTCGGGCTCGCGCTGCTCGCCGCGCGCGCGGCGGCGGCCCCGGCCGCGCCCGACCTGGGCGACGTCGACGAGGCGGAGGACCTCCCGCCCGCCGCGGTGACGGTGGAGAGCTACGCCACGCCGGCCGCCTCGGACGCCGACCTGGAGAAGGCCCTGCATGCGATGTACGCGCTGGAGTACTCCACGGCCGAGGCCGCGGCGGAGCGCTTCATCGGCGCGAACCCGGAGAACCCGTACGGGGAGCTGTTCCTGACCGGGATGCTCTGGTGGCGGGCCGCCACCGAGCTGCTCCGGGCCGTCGACGCCCCCGACCTGGCCCGGCGCTTCGACGCGCACAGCCGGGCGGCGGTGTCCAAGTCCAAACGCCTCTTCAAGGCGCCCAAGCCGCGCGTGCGCGCGGAAGCCTACTTCGTGGCCGGGATGTCGCTCGGGCTGCGCGGCCAATGGCGCCTGACCAACCGGCAGTACTTCAAGGCCTACCTGGACGGCAAGAAGGCCATCAAGTACCTGCGCAAGAGCGTCGAGATCGACCCGAAGCTGGAGGACGCCTACCTGGGCTTGGGCATCTTCGACTACCAGGCGGCCGTGCTCCCCGGCGTCCTGCGCCTGGGCGCGCTGCTGCTCGTGCGCGGGGACAGGGCGGGGGGGCTGGCCCGCATCCGGCGCGCCATGGTCGAAGGCCAGTTCTCGAACCGCCAGGCCGCCTCCTTCCTGCTGACCATCCTGCAGACCCAGGAGAAGGACGTGCCCGGGGCCCTGGCCATCCTGCGCGACCTGCGCGGCAAGTTCCCGGAGGGCATCTACTTCCTCGGCGTCGAGGCCTCCCTGCTGACGGCGTCCGGGGACCGCGCGGCCGGCGTGGCGGCCTGGGCGGCCGCCTACGACGCGCTGCGCCAGAAAGCCGCGTTCCGAACCAAGGGCTGGGCCGTGCTGTGCGGCGCCTACGGGGACGGCTGTCTGTCGGCGGCCAACCTCGCCGGCGTCGAGGCCTGGATAGACGGGGCCCTGAACACCCCGCCCGCCGCGCCGCCGCCCGGCTGGAACGGGGCGCTGCACCTGGCACGCGGCCTGGCGCGCGACGCGCGCGCCGACGCGCGCTCGGCGCAGGACGACTACGGGGCGGCCCTCTCCGACGCCCAGCTGCCCGCCGAGCTCAGGGATTTCGCGCAGACCTGCCGGATGCGGGGCTGCGCCGCCGCGGCCGTCCTGGCCGCGCGGGATAACAGGTAGGCCGGCTTCAGCCCGGGATCGTTTCGGTGACGACGGCGGCGGTGACGACGGGGGGGGCCGGGCGGCGCAGCTCGCGCAGCGCCGCGGCGATGCCCGCCTCGTCGCGCACCAGGTGCCCATTGGACGAGTCGAGCAGGCCCAGCGGAGTCAGCTGGTAGCGGGTCTGGGCGGCCAGGGCCTTGCGGTCCTTCTCGGTCAGGCGCATCGACAGGGCGTAGGCCACGTTGCCCACCGGCAGGCCGCGCTTGACCCGGTCCACGACGGCCTGCACCAGGCGCGAGCCGTTGACGAGGCCGGCGCCCTGGACGTCCTTGCCCTCGGCGGCCAGCTGCACGGCGGTCTCCATCAGCACGGCCTTCACCTGGAAGGGGTCCACCTCGTAGCCCTGGGACTTGAGGTAGCCGACGATGTCGGCCGTCATCCCGGCCACCTGAGGGGTGGCCATCGAAGTCCCCGACATGTAGCGGTAGCGGTCGTTGCCGGCCAGCACGCAGTTCTTGTCCGGGTCGTGCCCGGAGCGGGGGGCGACGACGCCGGGGGCGTAGATGCAGGCGTCGGTGGCGGGGGCCGCGGCCACGGCCACGGCCGCCAGCCCGGCGCCGGGCTTGCCGGCCTGGGCGGTCCCGGCGTCGGCGGTCAGGGTGGGGGCCTCGATCTTGGAGAGGTCCACGTCGCCCGACACTCCGAGCAGGTCGGGCTTCCCGTAGAGCTCCTGGTTCTGGCCGTCGACCACCGGGCCGCGCGAGGAGAAGAATGCCACCTTCCCGTCGTGGTTCACCCCGCCCACCGTCAGCGCGTAGCGCGCGTTGCCGGGCGAGCCCACCGAGCTGGTCCAGGGGCCTTCGTTGCCCGCCGCGGCCACCACGATGATCTTGTCCTTGGCCACCAGGCGGTTGGCCATAGAGCTGAGCGGGTCCACGTTGGGCTCGCCGGGGCCGCCCAGGCTCATGTTGAGGATGTCGACCTTCAGGCCGTTGTCGCCGCCGCCGGTCATCCACTTCATCGCCGCCAGGATGACCGACTCGTCGGTCTCGCCCTTGGTGCCGAAGACCTTGGCCATCTTGAAGCGGGTCTGGGCGGCCGTTCCCCGGTACGCGCCGTCCGAGGCCGAGCCCGTGCCGCCGATGGTGCCGGCCACGTGCGTGCCGTGCCCGACGACGTCCTCCGGGCCTTCCTTCGTGAAGTCCAGGTACTCGGCGATGCGGCTGTTGCCCTCGGCGTCCCGGAAATCGGGATGGTCGGGGTCGATGCCGGAGTCGATGATGCCGACCACCGTCCCCTTCCCGCGCATCCCGGCCCGTTCCAGCGCCTCGCCGTCGACCTGCGCGCGGCCCTCGGCGAGCTTGGGCAGGACGGCCGCCGCGGCCGCCACGGCCGCCGACGGGATGGGCAGGACGGCGCCGCCGAGGAAGGAGGCCACCGGAGAGCTCAGCGCGCCCATGGCCGCCTTGAAGACGCGGGCCGGCCGGCTCTCGATGCCCTGGTCCTTGAGGGCCAGGCCGAAGGCCGCCGCCTGGGGGAGGGGGATGTCCACGGTGACGAGGTTGTCGACCGCGCGCACCACGGTGGCGCCGCTGCGCTCGAATAGGGCCCGGTCGAGGCCGGTCTCGGCGTACACCGAAGCGCCGTCGCCGGCGGACTTGATGCGGTCCGTCTCCACCGCGCGGTTGGCGGCCACCATCACCCGCACCGTGCCCTTCTCCGCGTCGTAGGCGAAGCCTTCCAGGCGCTTGGGGTCGAATCCGCTCAGCCCTCCGGCCGCCACCGGCGTGGTGTCGAGGGCGGACCAGTCGAAGGAACCCAGGCTGTGCCGGGTCCCGTCGAAGGCGGCGTTGGCGTCGGCGGCGATGCGCCCGCCGGCTTCGCCGACGCGCTCGCCGACGCGGGCCAGGGAGCCGGAGCGCTCGGCCTGGGCCCCGGCCTGCATGACGGGCACCGGCAAGACGCGGGGCGCCTCGGGCTCGAGCAGCTGGCCGTCGGAGGCCAGCAGGATGTCGAGCAGGGCGGTGCGGCCCTGGGCCGTGAGGACGAGCTTGCCCTTCTCGTCGCGGGTCAGGAAGGCGTTCTTCTCCACCTGGTCGGCCGGCAGGCGCGGGGCCAGGAAGCCGCGCAGGGCCAGGGCCATGCCGGCTTCGGGGTCGGCCGGGTCCAGCGAGGTCAAGAAGCGCATCACGCGCGCGGCCTGCTCGGGCTCGATGGGGGTGCGCTCGACGGCTCCGTCGGTCCCGGCGCGGACCTGCTCCAGCGCTCCGTCCTGCTTGAAGCCCACGAACAAGATGGCGCCGGCGCGGCGCAGGGCCTCGCGCTGGGCGGGGTCCTTGAAGGCGGCCAAGGACGGCGCGGCGGGGAGCGCGGCGACCGGCATCGGCCCGAACACGACGGAGCCGGCCAGCAGCAGCGCGAAGAGCTTTCGAATCAAGGTACGCCTCCCATTCGGTCCCGCCGGGGTTCCCATAAGTCCTATAGGAAGGATGCGGCTAATGGGCCCTCCTCACCAGCCCCAGGTGGCCTATATAGAGGAGGGCCATAGGGCCTAGATTGTTGAAAGCCAGAATCGCAGACCCATTCCCCACCGACGGAGCGCTCGGGCCTCCCACGGGGAGGCCCTCACGGCCTCGCAGGCAAAAACGCCTGCGAGGGGGACAGGGTTGGGTTGGGC
>JACRDU010000042.1 GCA_016218495.1 Elusimicrobiota bacterium | reverse complement strand
CCCTGAGGAGGCGATGCAGAAGGCCGGCCCGGTGCGCCTGCGCCCCATCATCATGACCTCGGTGTCCACCATCGCGGCGGCCATCCCGTCGGCCTTCGCCCTGGGCTCGGGGGCCGAGACCCAGCGCCCGATGGCGGCCTCGGTCATCGGCGGGGTGCTGCTGTCGACCTTGCTGACCCTGCTGGTGGTCCCCGCGGCCTACTCGCTGCTGGCCAAGCTCGAGCGCCGGCATCCGACGCTGGAATGAAGGCCTTGGTCGTAGGCGGCTCGCGCTTCGTGGGGCGGACCATCGCCGAGCGCCTCCTCAAAGACGGCCACGAGGTCTCCTTGCTGCGCCGCGGGGCGTCGCCTGCGCCGTTCCCCGGCCTCAAGGAGTACCTGGGCGACCGCTCCCGTCCCGAGGTGTGGCGCTCCCTGGGCGGGACCTCCTGGGACCTGGTGGTGGACGCCTGCGCCTACACGGCTGAGGACACGCGTCTTGCCGTGTCGGCCCTCAAGGGCCGGGTGGGCCGCTTCGTGAACATCGGCACGGGGCAGGTCTACCTGGTCCTGAAAGACTGTCCTACCCCTCCCCCCGAGTCGGCCTTCGACGGAGTCCTCATGGACCGTCCCGAAGGGGGGGAGGGCGGGGCTTGGGCCTACGGGGTGGGCAAGCGGGAGGGGGAGAAGGTGCTCTTCGAAACCCCTGATTTCCCCTTCACGACCTTGCGCCTGCCGGTGATGCAGGGGCCGCGCGACCACAAGTTCCGCCTGCACGCCTATGTGCGCCGGGCGCTGGACGGGGGTCCGGTGCTGCCGCCCAAAGAGAAGTCCGGCCGTTTGCGGCACCTCTTCAGCACGGACGCGGCGGCCTGCGCGGCGAACCTGTCCGGCGGCTTGGGGAAGGCCTACAACCTGGCCATGCTGGAGGATTCGGTGACCCTGCCGGAGCTGGTGCGGGAGGTCTTCCGGATTCTGGGGCGGGAGCCGGAGGTTCTGGAAGTCCCCTCCGAGAAGCTGGCCGAGGCGGGCATCCCGGAATGGAGCTCGCCGCTTTCCGGGAGCTGGATTTCCTTCCTGGACCCGTCGGCGGCGGTCGCCGAGCTCGGGTTCAAGACGACGCCGTGGAAGGAATGGCTGGCCGAGACGGTGGCCTGGGCGGCGGCGGACCTGGCCGTCTCTCAAGAGCCCGGATACGAGCGCCGGGCGGAAGAACTCCGTCTGGCCGCTACCCTTTAGGGCTCTGCGCGTGAGGCGTCCAGAAGTAGCTTCAATTCAGGCGAGCGGAGCCCGTGGAGGAAGAAGGCTTTGCGCACGGCCGCATGGGCGCCGCCGTCATCGGTCAGCCTGTGGCCTCCCCTGACGCCTTGGAACCCGGCGTTGCGGTATTCCTTCGAGATGCGCAGGCCGACCGCGGGAGAAAAGACGACGTCTTGCAGAGCGGAGACGACCAAGACCTCCCCGTCGAACTTCCGACGCTCCACCCGGATATCAGCCGGTTGTATGTCCGACGACAGGTAATCGGCCAGAATCCCCGGAGCCCACTGGTAGAGCAGGCTGAATTCCGCGCGCGGATCCCCGGCGCGACGGCGCAGGTCGGGGCCCAGCAGCTCGAACATCCTGACCTTGGCCGCCTCGGCCAAGGGGCTGCTGAGGAGGAACCGCGCAAGGGGAAGGCTCAAATTCGGCTTGAGCCGCAGCCGCCGGTACAAAGCCCTGTTTCCCTTCGCCAGCGACCCGATGACGCGGCGCTGCAGCGCCAGTCCTTCCAGCCCGGCCCTGCCGAGCTTGAAAAGCAGGTAGGCGAGGCCGTCGGGCTCGGCCGCGTTCGCCGCGACCAGCCGGTCCAAAATCCGGGCCGATTCGGGGTCGAGTTCGGAAAATGACCGGGCGTACCCGACGCCCAGACGAGCCGCGATGTCCGGTGCTCCGGTGACGGACAAGAGGGCGCGCGACACGTGCCGTCCGTAGCGGTGGAGGTACTGCTGGGCGAGCACGCCGGCGCCGGAGGCTCCGTAGACCATGATCCGCCCATCGGCCGGAAGCAGCCCCTTGCCGAGCATGTCGAGCCGGACGCGTTCGATGTCCTCGACCCGTTGCCAGGAGCCGTACAGCCCCGCCGCGCGGCGGAGGTTCACGCGCCCGTGGTCGTAGACCTCAGGAAAGAGCGTGGGGCTGTGGCCCCTGTGCCCGATGAGGACGTACGGGAGCCCCGGCAGCTGCTCGTCGAAGAACGCCGTGTCGGGGCTCGCATCGACGAGCTCCATCTGTCCGTCCGTGAAGAAGAAGACGACGGCGGGGCCGCTTCGGAATCCGGGGCTCAAGATGTAGAAGCCGCGAAATGACCCGAGGGCCGGGTCGGCATGGTCCAGGGGGAGGTCGAGGTAGTGATGCGCTTGGTCGGGCGGCATCTCGGGATAATGCGCGCCCGGGGCGAGCCGGGAGGTCGGCGGCTGACGGAAGGCGCGGAGCCGGGCGTAGGCCCAGGCCGAAAGAGCGGCGCAGCACAATGCCGCGAGCGCGAGCATCCATCGGACGCGGCGCCCGGGGGACGGTTCAGAGGTGCTCATAGGCCGGCCGTTGGGCCGTCAAGGCGAGGACAAGCAGCTCTGACTTGCGAATCTTGTAGAGAATCCGCCAATCACCGACCCGGTCCGACCAGCGGTCCGAAAGCAGCCCGGTCAAAGGCTTGCCCAGCTCGGGATGCGCCGCCAGGCGGTCGATGGCCTTCTCCACCCGGTCCTTCACGCTCCGGTCGAGCTTCCGAATCCGCCGAGCCGCTTCCTCCGTGAAAAGGACCCGGTAAGTCACTTGAAGATGTCTGCTCGTTCGACCAGGCGCTCGGCGCGCTCGTCATCCTCGGCCTTGAGAAGGGAGAGCATCAGCTTCTTGTCGGCCAGGAGCTCGAGCGTTTCCAGCTCCTCGGGGGAGACGAGCACGGCCGAGGCCATGCCGTTGCGCGTGATGGTGACGCGTCCGCGCTTGCTCTTGCCGAGCGAGGCGACCATCTCGGGGAGGTGGGCACGGACGAACGACAACGACGCTATCTTGTTCATCGGGGGCCTCTGCGCATGTTGTACAGGATGCTGTACATTCCTGCCAGGGCCTGAGGCCAGCTCGCCTCTTTCGGGAAGCCGGCCGCGCGCCAATAGGGCTTAGGGCGGCCCGCCGCCTTCCGGCCGGCCCATGCCTTCTTCGCCGGGAGGGGGCCCTCTGCGGCGCCCGCGGGGAGGCTTGTCCCCGCGTTCCTCTTCTCCCTGCTCCCCGCCGGGCATGGCCTCTTCCGGCGGCTTGCCGTGCTTGCGGCGCTCCTTCATCTTGCGGATGGATTCGTTGTTGAGGACCTCTCCGTCTCCTCCTCCCTCGTCGTCGGCCAAAGACGGGGCGGCGGCTAGGGCGAAGAGCAGCAAGAAGAGGGGAATGGGAAGCCAGCGCATGGATGTCCTCCGGAGCGGCCGAGGGGATAGATAGCCGGAGAGCTCGGCTGCGTCAATACGACTTGGGTCACTAGGCTTTTTGAGGGGGGGCTTTCCTTATCATCCCGGCGGTATGTCCGACCATGACGGTCTCGCCGGCCTGGTTGGTGACGGTGAAGGAGAAACGGCATTTGAAGCGCTCGCTCTGCTCTATGAGGGAATCCACGGTGGCCAGGCAGGTGAGGGTGTCGCCGGAGTAGGCGGGCTTGATGAAGTCGAAGGTCATGGTGCGGGCTAGGAAATGCAGGTCGCCGCCGAGCTTGGTGGCCAAGGAGGCGACGAGGAGGCCGTGGGCTATGAGGCGGCCGGAGGGGTCGGGTTCGACGTGGTAGATGTTGGCGTCGTGGGAGGACTTGGTGAAGTCGGCGATGTCATGGGCGGAGATGTGGCGGGTGTAGCGGAGCTGCATGCCGGCGGAGAGTCGGGGGGGTTTCATAGGCCGTCGGCAAGATGGACGAGCTTGAAGTGTTCGGTGATGACTTCGGCCTCGTCGATGTCGGCGATTCCCCATCGTTTGAGGAAAGGGGCGTAGGCCTTGCGATGGACCCGGCGCCAGTGCCGCAAGGAGCGGTCGCCTTCGCCTTCGGCCAGGGCTACGCTCTTCGGGACGTCCTTGAACGGGTGTCTTTCCGTGCGGACGGTCCGTGCCAGGATGCGCGGCCTGCCGGCGCTGTCGAGGACGATCCAATAGTTGCCGGCATTAGGGAGGGGGTCGCCATTGGAGATGAAGTCGCGCACGAGGCTGCTGCCGGCGGTCTTCTTTCCTTCGAGGTAGAGGGCGATGAGGTGGTCGGTGCAGTGGCGGTTGCCGGCGTAGGAGGCTTCGACGAACGGCTTCTTGGGGCGGCGGGAGGGGGGGAGGCGGGAGAGATAGGCGTTCCAGAACGCTCGTGCGCGGGGGGTCATCTTGGGGCGAGAAGCATAGGGATTCGTTTCGCTCTTCATCTTCGAGAAGTCGTAATGAGTTCTCATGGTTTCAACGTCCGAGCCGTTTCGGACCTCGTCCATTGGGCGGGTTTGGCCGGACACTGCATTTCAAAAGCCGATGTTCATTCCGGGAGAAAAGGGCAACGCTCTGCTGTTCAGGGCGATGTTCACCGCTCCGATTTGAATCCCCTTCAGGCTCCTTCCGCAAAAACTCACCAATCCTACCTGGACGCCCCTGCATCCGGAAATTTCCTTGTCGGTGCTTTCAATAGGGTCTCCGGCCAAGTTTATCACTCCAGCCTGAATGCCGTAGAGTCGCTTTGCGGCAAGATTGGAAAATCCGCCTTGAATCCCTAGGACTCGTTCTGAGTAGTTGAAAGCGGCGGCCTCAATCCCAATGATGTCTCGGCCTCCTGAGACCAGCGCTGAACGAACCCCGATGATGTCGTCGTTGCTGGCGGCCAGAATACCGAAGTGGAAGCCGGCGCCGGAGGTGTACTTCGGGGGCTTCTCGGCGTTGGGAAGGTTGGCGCCGTTGAGAAGGGAAATTTGGACTCCTGTGACGTAGACGGGACCACCCGGCCAACTGCGGCCCGGCCACAAGTCGAATTTGAGCGGGGCCGAAAACACGACATCGGCTCGCGCCGAGGAGGGGGACGCGGATAGGAGCCCGACCAGCAGCAGCCGCTTCATCCCAATCACCTAACCTGGGGCGATGGAATCATGTTCCACTGCGCGGGCGGGCCGTTTGGTGCCGGCGCCGGGGAATTTCATTCAACCGCCTTCCACGACGTCAAATCAGATAGTTCTGCAATCACAATTAGACCAGGGAAGGAGCCGTTTGCAATTGAACGCTCTTTGTTGAATATCTTGGTCACTTTGTACTTGAGATGGTTTTCCGAGGAGGGGGTTTCCAAATCGACTCGGAGAAGGATGGCGTCAACCTCTTCTCCGTCTTTGAAACAGAGACGGACCTTCGTGTGCAGGTGATTCAGGAGTTTCGCGCGGTTGATCATCGCTGGATGCGTTAACGCCAGGCTGAACGGTGCGCGCTAACGGGCTCCATAAAGAGCGCGCGGCAGCTCCAGCCGAAGTTAGGGCCTGGGGTGAGTCGTCGTGTACGCATCAATCAGGGTGCGGATCATCTTCTGATAAGGCGTGTGGTGCCGTTTTGCCACCCTCTTGAAGTAATCGACGCTGGACTTACTGAGGGTCATTGTCACCTTGACCCCTTCCTCGCGAAAAACAAGCTGCTCCGGCGGGGGGAGAGTATCCTTAACCCTCCGGAGACGACCAATGGGCATGTCAGTGTATCTGGTTCTCTTTTTCATAAATGGATTTTCCCTTCCTCCAAAACCCCGCCCCAAAAATCCGTATTTGCGACTTTCTGTAAGTAAAACGGACCGTAAGAATGCCGTCCTCGAAACGACCGAAGCAATAAAAACGCTTCTCCGCCTTGCTGTGCTCTAGGTCCTCTGCAATGACGCGCAAGGGGTCTGCAAAGGCATATTGTGCTTGCCCAAAAGAAACGCCATGCTTCTTGCGGTTTTCAATGTCTTTGGCGTTATCCCACTCGAACTCGACCATGTCAGCCATCAGTATACCTGGGATATGGCTATAAAGCCATATGCATTTATGGGTTCCAGAGGAGCGTTAAGGCCGTCATCCTCATCCAGGGCGTTAGTCCAAGCAGGCGTTGCCGTTGACGATGCAATGACACGGCCCATGGCCCTAACTTGTGAGTAGACTGCCCGGTATAGTTCGACCAGCCATTTTGGTGAAATTCGAAAATCTTCTCCGCAACGCTGTGCTTTTCATCCCTGTGATATGCCGCCCGCCCAGAACTAGGCCGCAAAGCCGGTCGGCCTAGTTCCCGTCAGCCCCCGTTGTGCCTCCCCACCCGCCCCGAATCAAGGACGGATGCCGCCCTAAATCTCCAACAACCTCTTCTCCAGAGTCGCCGCGTCGCGCAGGCGCCTGCCGGGGTCCGGCTCGAACAGCTCGTCGAGCAGCACCTCCACCGGGGGCGGAATCAGGCGCGCGAAGGAGGCTACGGGGCGGCGCATGGGCTCGGTGGAGGGGGACCAGCCGTCCGGGCCGAAGGGGAGGCGGCCGGTCAGGGCCTCGTAGAGGCAGACGCCCGTCGAGAACAGGTCGCCCTGCGTCGTGATGAGGCCGCTCACCGACTCAGGCGGCATGTAGGCCGGCGTGCCGACCAAGGTGCTCGTGCGCGCCGTCAGGGAGGGCTTGGCGTCCTCGCGCCGGGCCGGGCCCTCGGTGGGGGCGTGCGGGTCGGCGGCCACCAGGCGGGCCACGCCGAAGTCCATCACCTTCACGATGCCCTCGTCGGTCACCATGATGTTGGCCGGCTTGAGGTCGCGGTGCACCACCCCCGCCGCGTGCACCGCCCCCAGGGCCCGCGCCACGGCCGCGAAGACCGCGCGCGCCGCCTCCCAGTCCAGGCGCTTCTCCTCGGCCAGCATCTGCTGGATGGTCTTGCCGCGCACGAAGGCGAAGACCAGCGCCACGCCGTCGCCGTCCGGCGTCGCCTCGATGAAGTCCACCACGTTCGGGTGGCGCAGCCGCGACAGCGCGCGCGCCTCGGCCAGGTAGATCTGGCGCAGCACCTTGCGGGTCTCGGCGTCGGCGACCTCCATGGTCTTCACCGCCACCCGCGCGCCGCTGCGCCGGTCCGTGCCCTCCCAGACCCGGCCCATGCCGCCGCGGCCGATGACGCGCTCCAGCGCCCAGCGCCCGCCCAGGACCTGGGCGGCGGCCTCGATGGGGGCGCTCTTCGCGCCGGCGCCCTGCAGGTTCACCGTGCCGCGCCCGGCGTGGACGACGGAGCGGCGCCGGCGCGGAAGGAGCGCGGCGACCCGGGGCCAGGCCCATGTCGCGGCGGCTATGAACACCGAGGCCCCGAACACGGCCAGGCCGAACCCGCTTTCGCTCAAAGGGCCTCCCGGGCTAGTCTAATCGGGGAGCGCCGAGGCATCAAGGGCATGGGCGAGCAGGGACTGGAAGAGCGCGTCGTGGGCGTCGGTGGCCCGGCGGCTCTGGCGGTTGGCGGCCGAGGCTATGAGCGAGGCCAGGAGCGGCGCGCAGAGCGCGCCTTCGCCGAAGGAGGACACGATGAGCTTCACGGCCGGGTGCTTCGAGTCGATGACCCACTCCGCGCCCTCGCGCACGACCAGGGAGCGGCCGTCGCCCTCGCGCAGCGCCACCTTGCCGGGGTCCGGGATGACGGAGGGGTCCAGCCCCTTGCGCCCGCGCATGGCCGCAAGCAGGGCCTCGAGGGCGTCGCGCATGGGCTCCCCCGAGGCCGGCGCGGGGGCCTGGCGGGGGTCGTCGTAGGGTACCAGCGGCGCGTCGAGGACGGCGCCAGCCAGGCGCAGGAGCCGGATGACCGGGACGGCGGAGTCGTGGGCGGCGCAAGACTCCACGGGGCCTTTCGCGTAGAGGATGCGCCCGCTCTGCTTGCCGCGCCGGGCCAGTTCGGCCAGCGAGGCCGTCCCGCCGCCCAAGGTCGGGAACAGCGGCAGCTCGGCCAGCTTGGAGCGGGCGGGGCTCCAAGCCCCGCCGGGGTCGGGGCGCTCGGCCGCGAAGAGCAGCAGGTAGGCGCGCAGGGCGTCAGCCCCGGGCTCCCCGGCCAGGGAGGGCCAGGCGGAGAACAGCGCGTCGAGGAAGCGCCGGTAGAGCTCCCCGGCGGCTTGGGACAGGGAGGCGGAGGGGCCGGCGCCGGAGCGCAGGGGGCCGCTCCAGGAGGAGGCGTCCAAGTGCATGACCCCGGCGGCGTTGAAGCCCGGGGTGGGCAGGGTCGTTTCGACGGGGTCGCCGCGCCCGGTCAGGACCAAGGTCACCCCCGGCAGGGGCTCGGCGGCGAGGCTGACCGTGCCCTTGAGCCCGGAGCCCGCCACGGGGGCTGAGAACAGGGCGCCGGGCAAAGCGGGGGCGGCGACGGACGGGTCGCCGGAGCGCGCCGCCCGCGTCTTGGCCGCCCGGCGCTGGTTCGCCGCGGCGGGCCGGACGGCGGCGCCGGGCCACAGGGCGGCGGCCAGGGCGCGCTCGTAGGCGTCGAGCAGGCTGTCGCCGGCGCCGCCCGGCTCCTCGGTCCAGGTCAGGGGGCGGGAACCGGCCAGGCGGGCGTCGGCCTGCGAGAGGCTGAGCGCGCCGCCGCGCGGCCGGGCGAAGAAGGGGACCACGGCCAGATGCTCGCGGACCCGCAGCCAGCGGCCCGGCGGGGGGTCGGCGCCCAGCCATGGCGTGAACAGGCGCAGCACCGACTCGAGGACGAAGCGCCTGACGGGGTCCGCGGAGAGCCCTGGCAGCGCTCCTCGGCGGCGCAGCACGTCCTCGAGCAGGGACAGGCGGGCGGCTTCGTCGAGGGGTCCGGCGGGGGGCGTCGCCAGCGGTTCGGCGCGCTTCCAGGCCGCGCGCAGGTCGGGGAGCCCCGGCACGGCTTGGACCTCGGCCTCCGGGAACATGGCCGCCAGGGCGGCGTCGTCGAAGCAGGGGTCGCGGAAGGACAGGGTCGGCGCGGCGAGGCGCGCGCGGCGCCGCATGAAGAACAATGTGTCGCCCTGCGCGAGCCGGGCGCGCAGGGCCTTGTAGTCGAGCAGGCCCGCGTCGCAGGGGAACAGCGGCAGGCTCTCCAGCCACGGCGGCGTGCGCTTCCCCGGACGGTTCCCCCAGAAGGCCACCGCGTCGAAGAGGTGGGCCCGGCGCGACGCCGCGTCCGGGTCCGCGTCGTCGGCGGAGAAGTCCCGCGACAGGTCCTCGTAGAGGGTCTCGCACCAGGCGGCCAGGGCGTCGAGGGCCTTCTTCCCCAGCAGGGGCCCGGGGTCGATGCACACGGCGCTGAAGCGCAGCGGCAGGTCCAGCGGCACGCTGCGCGTCAGCTGCCCGTCGGCGAAGAGGCTCAGCGCGGCCTTCTCGGGCAGGTGCGCGGCCAGGCCGGCCTCCCCGGCCAGGGGCGCCTGGAGGGGCGCGCGGGTCAGGACGCCGTTCACGCCCAGGGTCTCCAGCGTCGGGCTGACGTCCCGGTCGGTCTCCCCGAAGCGGTGGGCCCGCTCCAGCGCCTCCGTCGCGTCGGAGAGCGGGACTCCGGGGAACAGGCGCGAGAGCGACGCCCGCTCCAGGTCGGTCGCCAGCCACAGCACCGGATAGGCCAGGCGCACCCTTTCCCGCAGCCCGGGGCTGAACGGGAGGTGTCCGAGTCCGGCGGCCGTGGTGGCGAGCTGGGCGTAGCTGATGAGGCGCCCGTCCGCCCCGAGGAAGGTGGGGGCCTGGGCGGCGGCGTCGGGCTCCTTCGACTTGCGCGCGCGGGCCGCCGTCTCGCGCAGCCAGGCCGCGCGCCGGGCGTCGACCTGGAGCTCGGCCTCGAGGGTCCGGTCCACGCCGGCCGGCTCGCTGAAGAAGCGCCCCAGCGCGGTCAGGAAGGTCCCGCGCCGCAGGCTCAGGAAGGCCTCGATCTCGCGGACCCAGACGGCCCTCAGCTTGGGGGAGGTCAGCAGCCGAGCGGCGGTTTGGGCGCGGCGCGCCTGGCGCGCGGCGGCGTCGGAGGCCATGCGGCGGGCGGCGGCGTTCAGGGCCGCCACCGCCTTGCGGAAGCGCTCGTCGCGCACCACCGAGGTCTGCGAGGCGTTGAGGCGGAAGTCGTCGCAGTTCACCCGGCCGACCACGCCGCTGGTGGAGAGCTGCAGCGTGGTCGACCCTATGAGGACCCCCAGCTTGTAGAACTCGACCGAGCTCGCCTCGTCGCAGCGCGGCGGGATGGAGATCCAGCCCCTGAGGCCCTCCCCGTCGACCGACGCGCCGTCCTCCTCCCAGCCTTCGGGGTGGCCGTGCGGCAGGCGCTCGCCGTCGAGGAAGAGCGGGATCTCCGTCATCTGGGCCGAGCGCTTCAGCGACTCCTCGAACGCCGCGCCCCAGGCGCCGCCCGGGGTCCGGGGTCCCGGGCTGAACCGCACCGAGGTCCCGCCGGCGGAGTCGTCGATGCGGGTCACGGTCTCCGGCTCCCCGCGGCAGACCCGCAGGCGGGCGCGCTGCCCCGCCGGGCCCGAACGCACCCAGACTTCGACCGGGTCGAGGCGCAGCAGGGTCAAGAGGGCCGTGGCCAGCTCCCGGCCCCGGCGCGTGTTCCCGCCCTGCCTCTTGAACAGGGGTTCGTAGGGATTGGCCAGCTCCTCGGGCGTGAAGGGCTCCCCGTCGAAGGCGACCGTCAGGACGCCGCCGGAGCCGCGGCGGATGGACAGGGAGGTGGCCCCGCTGGCGGCCGCGCAGCGGATGAGCAGCAGCGCCCCGAAGGCCGCCTCGGGCAGGGCGAAGCGCATGAGCTTCTCGAGGGCCCGGGCCCGGTCCACCGTGAAGGCGCCGGTGCCGACGAGCGTCTCGCCCTCAGGCCCCATCTTTCTCCAGCGCCAGCCGGGCCAGGGCCTCGATGAAAAGGGCGTCCTGGGCGTCGGTCACCCCGGACAGGGCCCGGTTGAGGCCCGTGTGGGCCAGGGAGACCAGGTAGGCGGTGGCGTGGCCCGGAGCGAGGGCCGCCAGGGGAGCGGCCAGCGCGTGGGCGGCGTCGAGCGCCCAGGTCGAGTCGGGCCGGTATTGGAGGAAGCGTCCCCGGCCGCTGTTCACGAGGCGCAGGGCCCCCAGCGTGGCTTCGGGAATCTGGCATGAGCCGGCGCGCTTGAGCTCGGCCAGCCAGGCCCTGAGGTCCTCGGAAGGGTCCTGCACCAGGTCTCCGGGAGCCTCCCCCTTGGGTTCGACCCTGGCGGTCTTGGGGAGCCCGACCGCCGGTCGGGCCGGGGCGTCCTGCGCCGGCTTTGGCTCGACGCGGGAGGTCCTCGGGAGGCGGACCGCGGCGGCGGCCTGGGCCGAGGGCGACGGGGGCCGGCCGAGCACTTCCACCTGCGGGCAGGCGCCGAAGAGCATCGCCATGTGGTCGGGGTAGCCGGACACCAGCGGATTGAGGCGCTCGGGATGGATGGACGCGCGCACCGGCGTCCTCTGGCCGGAGGCCGACCGGCCGCGCAGCTCCTCCAGCGAGACGCGCCGACCGGCCTTGTCGAGCATCAGCGGCATGCGCGCCAGCCAGGGGACGGCCGGGGTGTCCAGGTTCTGGGCGTCGAAGGTCAGGCGCATGAAATCCATCAGGTGCTCCCTGACCGCCGCCATGCGCGGGGTGTCCTCGTCGGGGGCGTATTCGCGGGCCAGCAGCTGGTACAGGGCCGGGGCCTCGGACATCACGGCGCCCAGCGCGGCCAGCGCCTCCGGTGTCGGGGCGGCCTCGCGCGGGACGGCGGTCAGCCCGGGATGGTGCAGGGTCGCTTCCATGCGCAGGCCGCGCAGGTCCCAGACGATGGCGCCCATCGGCCCCGTCTGGCCTATCCAGCGCAGGCGCGAGGTCCGGGGATGCGGGGAGATGGACAGCCCCACCTCGCCGCTGACCGGGCCGGACATGAACGGGCGCTTGACCAGCAGGCTGGGGTCGTCGAGCACCGGGCGCGCCGCCGGGTCGGCGGCGGCGTCCTTGGCGCGCAGGCCCTGCACGCGCTCCGGGAAGAAGCCCTCGAGGAACTGCCGGTCGACCTCTCGCACCACCCAGGCCGCCGTCAGCGGGCCGGTGGCCTCGGCCAGGCGCGAGTCCACGGTGGGGACGTGGCCGAGCCAGCGCGCCTGGGCCAACAGGGGCCTGAGCGAGAGCGGGCGGCCCAGCGCGTCGAAGAGCAGCGGGGCGTCGGCCAGGACGTCGTGCAGGCCGTCGGGCGAGCGGTCGGCGACGATGTCGGCTCGGCGGTGGAGGGCCGCCTGGCGCAGGGCCGAGACGAGGACGGATTGTTCGCGCAGGACGGCCGCCTCGACGCTGCGCCCGCGCGTCCCGGGGGCCATGAAGGAGCCCAGGCGCTCGGAGAGGTTGGCCGTCTCCCAGGGCATCCAGCACAGGCGCATCCCCTCGTCGGCGAGGACCTGGCCGCAGGCCGTGGCCTTCTGCCAGGCCCGGGCGGCCGCTTCCTTGAGCATGTGCTGGGAGTACTGGGTCAGCGCGCCCATGGCCTGCAGGTAGAAGGCGTCCTTGACCACCCCCATCTGGGACAGGGTCTTGCGGAAGCCGTCGTTGCGGACCCAGCCTTCCACCTGAAGGCCGGAGAGCTTCACGGTCTCCTCGGCCACTATGACGCCGTGGGTGACCAAGGACAGGCGGCTGTGCGGCGGGGCCCACTCGGGCAGGTGCATCGCCCCCGAGATCCCGTTGTGGTCGAAGCGCGCGGACAGCGCCCCGCACGCGTCGGAGGCCGCCTCGAGCCGGGCCCGGGCGATGGTAATCGGGATGGGGCAGTGGCGCGCGTAGCGCTCGAGGAACTCGCGTTCCTTCGCGAAGGAGGTCTTCACCGCGACGAAGAGGGACATCAGCGGGGCCTTGGGATCGAGCGTTCCGGACGGCTCTATGTGCTCGTTGGAGATGTCGCTGACGTGCAGGACGTACTGCGCCCCGTCGTCGACGAACGTGGCCGTGATGTGGTCGGGCGGGATGCGCAGCGCGGTCAAGAGGCCGATGGCCAGCTCCCGGTTCCGGGTCTTCGTCCCGTCGGGGTCCTCGTCGAAGAGGTGCCGGTAGGGGTCGTTGAGCTCGGCGACGGTCCAGGGCCGGCCGTCGAAGGAGAACTCCAGCCCGGCGGGCTGGGGGACGATGCGGATGCCCAGCGCGCCGCCGGCGACGGCCGCCTGCACCCACGGCAGGGGGTACATGCGCGCCTCCGGGAGCTGGAAGCGCATCAGCTTGTCGAGCGCCCGGTTGCGGTCCACCCGGAAGGAGCCCGAGGCGACGAGGCGTTCCCTCGGGTCGGGGGCCACTACGCGCCTCGCGCGGCGGCGAGGTCCAGCTGGACCGCCCCCTCGAGGAGGCGCTGCTCGGTCTTCTCGGCCAGGTTCGAGTACTCGCTCTCGCGCTCGGCCGGGACCGTGCCGTCGTGCAGGTGCAGCATCTTCAGGCACAGGAACGCCGCCAGCCCGGGGCGCTTCTGGTGCAGGCGCACCAGGGTCATGAAGGTGGGGTGGCCGGCGTGCAGGAGGGCGAAGCGCTTCGAGCGCCCCAGCGAGAACAGCGACGAGACCGGCGCCTCGTCGACCGGGGAGACCGCGCCGGGCTCCTTCTGGGTGACGAAGAGCTTCTCGCGCACGCAGGAGCCCTCGTAGCCGAGGTCCGCGGCGGTCAGGCCGCGGTACTTGGCCCCGGAGCGGAGGTCGAGCGCGCGCAAGGTGTCCAGGAACGCCCGCGCGGGCGCGGCGAGGTCGCCGTCGGCGACCGGCACAGGCTTGATCAGGGCCTGGGACGCCTTGACCGCCGGGACCTTAAGCCAAGCCGCCAGGCAGTCGGTCCACACCCCGGTGGGCAGGACCTGGATGCCGCGCTTCTCCAGCTCCTCGGTGACGGGGTTGGGCGCGTCGTCGAAGTACACGCGGTCGTCGGCCTCCTCGGAGGACTCTTCGAGCTCGTCGAGGGTCAGGACCTTGCCGCTCAGCGAGGGGAACACCGGCCAGTCGGAATGGCGCCAACGCGCGAAATAGCCGGAGTAGATGGTCCTCAGGAACGCCGCGCGGCAGCCCCAGGCGGCGGCGAGGCGGTCGCGCTGGCCGGACTCCTCCGGGGTGCGAGGCGGATGGTCGCACAGGGCCGCTAGGCGCGCGGAGATGTCCTTGAGCTCGGCGACCAGGCGTTCCGGGAGCTCCTCGGAGACGAGGCGGCCGATGATCTTCATCAGCTTGGCGTAGTTCTCGTCCTGCATCACGTTGTCGCGTGTGAGGGTGTGTTCGAGGTAGCGGGACTTGGCCTTGAAGGCGACCCCGGGGAAGAGGGCCTCGGCGCCCTCTTTCAGGGTCAGGCCGCGGTTGTAGAAGCCGAAGAACGGCTTCTCCTCCGAGCTGAAGGCCAACTCGATGACCGTGCCCTCCTCCTCGTAGCGCAAAGACGAGCCTTCGAGCCGGTAGGGCTCGCTCAGGAGCTCCGGCTGGGGCTGCTCGCTGGAGCGGAAGTAGATGCGGCAGTCGGCGTGCCGGCACCAGTACTGGATGGTGGCCTTGGCCTCGACGGCAAGCTTGTCGGCCTCGGCCCGGGTCATCTTCTTGAGCAGCTCCACGAGCGTGCCCTCGCGCAGCTTCGAGAGCTTGTACTTCTCGTAGCGCCGGTAGTCCGGGAAGTCCAGGCGCCAGCTCTCGCCGTTCTTGGCGGTGTAGACCCGCACGATGTCGGGCCGGGGGGCGAAGACCGAGACGAAGCCGATGCCGAACTTGCCGATCTTGGTGAAGTCCTCCTCCTTGGTGGAGCGGAACAGCACCAGCAGGAAGTTGTCGATGATGTACTCGTCCATCCCCTCGCCGTCGTCCTCGACGTGGATGACGGCCTTCTCCCCGTCGTGCTCGACCGAGACGTCGATGCGGTTGGCGCCGGCGTCGATGGCGTTCTGGATCAGCTCGCGGAAGAAGTCCAGCGGCCGGTCGAACTGGTCGACGAGGTCCTTGACGATGGAGGGGACGGCGGAGGCGGACTTCGGCGCGGGGCGGGCCATAGGGGTACCGAGGTAAATTTACCCCTACAGCTTCTCCCGCGCAAGGGGGGTCAGCGCCCAAAGAGGCGTTCGGCCATGCGCCGCACGGCGGGGGCCTTGGAGGATAGGGCGTCCTCGATGACGGCCCTCGCCTCTTCCTTATGGGGGCCGCCGCGCGAGAGTTCGGCCTCGGCGCGCTTGAGGGCCGCCAGGGACGGGTAGGCCAGGGTCACCTCGTCGCCGGGGCCGGTCCCGCCGCCCGGCTGCGAGCAGTCCCACAGGCTCTGGCAGGGCTCCTCCAGCGCCACGCGGCGCATGAAGTCCCAGTCCGCGGGGCCCGTCATGTTCCGCCCCAGCAGGTAGACGACGGTGCCGCGCTCGTTGCGGTATTCGCGCGGCAGCTCGGCGTAGCGGCGGCGGAAGGCCTGCTTCGTCGCCTCGGAGAGCCGTTCGAAGTCCCGGTCCAGGCGCGGGTCGTTGTCGTCCTTGGCGGCCAGGATGGCGTCGAGGGCCGCAAGCCTGGGGTCTGGCAGGTGGGCCCGGCAGGCCGCCAGGACGAGGAGGGCTAGGACGAGCCCCCGCCTCACAGCTTGAAGTCTTCCACCATCTGCCTGTGGGCCGTCGCGTCCGTCACGCGGCCCAGCTGGTCCTCGGCGTAGAGGCTGGCGTCCTGGCGGACCTTCCCGTTGCAGGTCTCGCAGTGGTTGGAGATGTTCTTGAGCATGATGGCGGAGGAGCCGTAGGAGCCGAAGGGGGTCTTGTCGCAGGCCGCCTCGCCGGCCAGGGCCGCCCCGGTCCAGATGCTGCGCACCTCCCGGCCGTCCGAGCCCACGAAGGGCGACGGGCAGCTGGCATGAGACCAGTTGCCGCGCCCGGACTCCGTGTGGCGGGCCTCGTGGAAGACGACCATCAGGCGCGAGATCTGCGGGTGCGAGAAGCGGATGTAGTTCTGGGTCAGCCACATCTTGCTGGGGTCCCAGAACGGCATCACGCAGGCCACCGCGTTGCCGTCGCCGCACCCGCTCATGCCCACGGCGGTGACGCGGGACTTGAAGAAGCGCTCGTAGGTGGAGCCGTCGACGGCGCCGAAGATCTGCTTGTGCAGCGGCGAGGCCTTGGAGCCCGACACCGTCTTGATGAAGGCCAGGTCGCCCAGGAGCTGGGCCTGGATGTCCTTGGGGACGTCGTCGTCGAAGGGCAGCTCGCCGGCCGGGTCGCGACAGGCTGCGGACCACGCCTTCGTAGTGGCGGTCGTAGCTTATGTTCACCCCGATCCGGCCCGCCGTGGTGGCTAAGACGGGGTAGGAGGGCTCACCTTCTGGCGGGTCGCCGGGGCCGTAGTTGAAGGTCT